>CAYUBI010000016.1:6263-28900 GCA_964443005.1 uncultured Candidatus Marinamargulisbacteria bacterium | reverse complement strand
TTGTTTTAAATCCCATGACACATGTTACGATTTCTAGCGGGAACCTAGGCATTGGGATCAACTCACCGTCTACCAAATTAGAAGTTGCTGGCACAGTTTCAGCTAACTTCTTTTCAGGTAATGGATCCGGACTAACAAATGTAGTCACTGCAAATTTTGCTCTCAGTTCAGCAACTGCTAACACTGCACTAGCCATGAATGCTTCAGGGTTAAGTGGAGCCATCAACATTGCTACTGGCAACACTGTCATTAATGTTTTATTCAACGGGCATGTTGGAATTGGCCAAACAGCACCTATGGCAAAACTCGATATAGCAGGCGGAATCAAAGTAACAAATGATGCAGATATCTGTAACGCAGCCAAAGCCGGAACAATCCGGTGGACTGGAACTGCTTTTCAAGGGTGCACGGGAACCAGTTGGACCTCGTTTTTAAGTAGCCTAGATGGAACGACTCGGGAGTCCGCAGGACTAACTTGCAAAACATTATTAGATAATGGATTTTCAACTGGAAGTGGCGCATACTGGATAGACCCAAATGGTGGCGGCACAACTGACGCGTTCCAAGCATATTGTGATATGACTACAGATGGTGGTGGATGGACCTTAGTTGTTGGCATTGACGGCGGAAATAGAAATCATGTAAATATAAACGAAGTAACTGCTGCCAACTTAACAAGCGCGAGCGGTAAAGGAAAATATTCAGATGCCACAATCAATCAAATCAAACTTGGCAGCAACCCTGGTTACCGGTTGACCTGTAGCACAGTCACTGGATATTTTCCGTCAGGCTGTACCTTTATGTCAACTGCAATAGCCAGTGGACAATGTACTGCTGAAGCCTATTCATACCCACCCTCAACTTATGGAACAGCCCAATATGCGCAAGAAGGCATCTTAGGGCTTGCAGATGGATCGCATGGAACAGCAGATCGGCTAATTTATGGTGGTATAAATCCGTTGAACGGTTGTGACACAGTTTCAGGATGGGGGAAATCTGGCACTGTGTATGTTCGATGAATACATTAGTTAGCACAAGAAAACCTTACCCGCACAAAGCCCAGGTGCTATTTGGCGACGTTAAAAACAATTAATCACGACTATCACGTGCCAATATTACTTAATTGTGATAAATTGAAGCCATGATAAATCCATATACTGTTTTAGGCGTAACTAAGGATGCTTCTGTCGAAGAAATTAAAAAAGCTTATCGAAAACTTACGAAAAAATATCATCCTGATTTAAATGTTAATGGAAAAGATTCTGAAAAAAAATTCCTTGAAATAGGCAAAGCTTACGAACTAATTGGAACCAAAGAAGCTCGTGAAAAATATGACCAACAGGGTCAATTTCGCGAAAATTCATTTGGTTCTAATGAACAGTCTGGTTATGAAGATAACACTTATCAACGTCCTTTTTATCGGGACACGCAGGCACAAGATCGTGGGCGTTACAGCGCTATATTTGAAGGCGGATTTGATGATATTTTGTCATCTTTACGCGAAATCACGTATACTCTGGATATTACGATTGAAGAAGCAATCCATGGCGTTACTAAAGAAATTCAGCTTCCTAGTGGCAAACAACTCAAGGTTAAAATTGCCAAAGGCACTAGCGAAGGCACCAAACTTCGTTTCAAAGGACAAGGCCTTCCAACTCGAAAATCAGGTGTTTTGTCTGATATTTTTGTTGAAATTCATTTTAGTGCTACTAAACGATACAGAATTGAAGGCTTTGATTTAGTAACAGATCTTTCCATTAGTCTTGATGAAGCAATTAATGGCACTCATTTGGAATTCAATACTGTAGATGGCCCCATTATGCTAAAAATTCCTTCTGGAATTAATACGGGTTCCAAGCTAAAACTTAAAGGCAAAGGGTTACTCTTGGCAAACAAAAAAAATCGAGGCGATCATTACATTATCATTCAAATTATGCTACCTGCAGTAATTGATGATGAATTACACGATTGGATAAAAAACTGGACGAAAAATCACCCTTATAATCCACGAAAAGAAATATAAGAACAATACAACCAACGCAAACTAACAACACACGTATACTTGGCTTAATATTTTAATAACGCGGGTTCTTGTTTTTGTAAGTAGCGAATAACTAAAGCAGTTACAAGGCCTTCGATCCAACCAAAAACAAGAACATGGCTGCCAAGCATTGCAATTATGGCTGTTTTAAGACCATACGGACAATATAGCGGTTGCCCTGCTGGTGTGTGATGCAAAAGTGGTTGCAATCCAAATTCAATTCCTGCACATAATGATGCTGCAACAAGCCCAATATATCCAGCCACACCTGCAGCAATTACTCGGCGAAATTCTGTTGGTTGACTACGCAAACTAATCAATCTATAAACGAAATATCCAATAAGAGGCATCACAAAGGCCATATTAAAACAACTAATGCCCAAAGATGTCAGTCCGCCATCACCAAACAAAAGTGCTTGAATAACTAAAGCAACAGTTATTGAAAGACACGCTGCCCATGGCCCAATCAAAATAGCAGCCAAAACTGCGCCAACTGCATGGCCTGTAGTTCCTCCAGGAATTGGAATATTAAACATCATGACTACAAAGGAAAAAGCAGCAGTCATTGCAAGCAAAGGAACGTGTTGACGGGATACAGAATCATTTACTTTTTTGGATGCAAATCCCCACACAGGAATCATCACAACAAAGCCAGCTAAACACGTAATTGGGCCTAAGTATCCATCTGGTATATGCATTTTTTATTATTCCTTTTTAATTCATGTCAACACAACTAATATCGTAACACTAAACGTATTTTAATAACACGCAATATTGAGTTCATTTTTTTATCCGTTAAGGCTATAATTATAAAAAAAAGCAGGAGGTCAGTTATGGAACCCGTAACTATTGGCGTTTTTGGCGGAAGTGGCTTTTACAAATTTGGAGATAAAGTCGAAGAAGTAAAAATTGATACGCCCTATGGCGTACCTAGCAGTAAAATATTTATGACAACTATTCAGGGCAAAAAAGTAGCATTTTTACCTCGTCATGGAATTGACCATAGTTGGCCACCTCATCAAATAAATTATCGCGCGAATATGTGGGCAATGAAACAACTAGGCGTTAAACAGCTCTTTGGGCCATGTGCTGCTGGATCACTTCAGAAAAATGTGAAGCCAGGCGAATTTGTGATATGCGATCAATTTGTTGACCGTACTACTGGCAGAATTGATACCTTTTATGATGGACCCGTTACAACACATATTTCAAGTGCTGATCCCTATTGTCCTAGCTTACGGCAGCATGTGATCAAAACAGCTAAAACAACAGGAATTACCTGTCATGATCATGGCACTGTTGTAGTTATTCAAGGCCCGCGATTTTCAACAAAAGCAGAATCCAAGTGGTTTTCATCAATGGGATGGGAAGTTATTAACATGAGCCAATATCCAGAAGTTGTTTTAGCACGTGAATTGGAAATATGTTATGTGAATATTTCGTTAATTACAGATTATGATGCAGGTCTGGAAGGGCAAGTTCCTCCAACCAATTCACATGAAATCATCGAAGTATTCAATAAAAATTTAAAGAATTTAAAAGAATTATTATTTGAAACAATTAAAACCTTACCTGCAGCTGATGATTGTTCCTGTCAAACAGCATTAAAATTTGCTCAATTTAATTCGTAATTAGTATGTTACACGATGGCTTAATCATGATAGGTCAAAAACTATTTCAATTAGGATTGAATAATTCTCACAGCGGAAATTTAAGTGTTCGACGAGCATCATCTATTTACATTTCACGCACCGGAAGTATGCTAGATCAGCTTACTTCCAAGGATATTATTTGTGTAGGAATGATACCAAATCCAAAGCGAGATCAAGCTGCATCAATGGAATTAATTGTTCATCGTTCACTATATTTGGCAGATAATGACATATGCGCTGTTGTTCATGCGCATTCGCCTTATTCAGTAGTTATGGCAGAAGGCAAAGATGTCGTCATACCCTATGATGCAGAAGGGCAATACTTTCTGTCGTCAATTCCAGTCATTTCCGTAGCTAACTGCATTGCCTCTCAACAAGTCGCAAATAGTATTATCAATTATGTTGCTGATGTTCATGCAATTATTGTTGAACGACATGGAGTATATTCCTGGGGAAAGAATCTTGAAGAAGCTTATCATTATTTAAGTGTAGTCGAGTCTGCATGCCGTATAAATTATTTAAGGGAGAATCGTCATGTTGCCTCATAGTATTGATATTCAGGAAGAACGTGTATTTTTAATTGATCAAACCGTTATTCCTGCAGAACTGAATCGAATTGAAATTATGTCACTTGAGGAGATGCATCGTGCAATTCAAACAATGATTATTCGTGGTGCACCTGCTATTGGAGTCGCTGCTGCTGCAGGCATTGCCTTATTTATCAAATCAATGCCACATCAAAACGCAGTGGATCATTCAGCAATTACCCGTGCAGGCAACCACTTGCGTACTGCACGACCCACTGCAGTTAATTTAGCTTGGGCAGTGCAAAAAACTATTGAATTTTGTTCTGATTATTCAACGACTTCAGTGTTGAAAAATGACATTTGGAAATTTGTCCACGAATTAGCTGAAGAAGACATACGCATTAATCATGCTATTGGTTGCAATGGCGCAAATTTATTCAAGAAAAAAGTGCGCTTACTAACTCATTGTAATGCAGGTTCACTTGCTACAGTTCATTGGGGTACTGCCCTAGGTGTCATTCGGGAACTTCATCAACGAGAACAAATTGAGCGGGTATTTGCAGATGAAACGCGTCCACGGCTACAAGGCGGAAAATTAACAGCGTGGGAATTACTCCAAGATAATATTCCGTGTACTGTTATTACAGATAATATGGCAGCTTATGTTATGAAGACTATTGGTATTGATGCTGTTATTGTTGGAGCTGATCGAATTGCAGCCAATGGCGATACTGCTAATAAAATTGGCACCTACAATTTAGCCATTGTTGCACATTATCACCAAGTACCTTTTTACATTGCAGCACCCATTTCAACAATAGATATAACAACTGATTCTGGAACTAATATTATCATTGAAGAACGAGAACCTTCTGAATTAACCCATATTAATGGACATTCTGTATATCCTCAAGGCATTCATGTAATTAATCCTTCCTTTGACGTAACTCCTGCAGCTTTAATTGCAGGGATTATTACAGAAAAAGGAGTTTTAAACGGAAATTTTCGAAATACAATTCACGAACTGCTGACTTAACCCATCTCATCTTTTAGTATCTCTTCGGTTTGTCGTGTTACTAATTTGGTAGCTTCTTGTTTACGTAATTGTGCATAGGTTCGCAAAAACTGAACTTTTTCACGATTAGACAACGAACTATTCACAATATCCTTAATGAAAATATCTTTAGCTGAAAAAACTGTTTTTTCTTGGGAACATCCATTAATAACTAGCGTCATTTCTCCGCGACGAGGGCGAATTTCAAGTTGCTCATAAACATATTGAATTGATCCACGCAAAACTTCTTCATGAATTTTCGTTAATTCACGGCATAAAGCCATTGGACGATTACCCAAACAACTCAAACAATGCTGTAGGGTAGACATAACCCGATGCGGGGCCTCGTAAAAAATCAACGTTGAAGGCAAAGTGCTATATTGTTGAAGTTGCGTGATTAAATCACCTTTTTTGCGAGGTAAAAACCCCAAAAAAATAAACGGATGCGGCGGAAGACCTGAAAGCACTAAAGCAGTAATTGCTGCATTAGGTCCTGGAACGCAGCAAACCTCATAACCCTCAGCAATCAAAAAACGAGTAACAGGATATCCAGGATCAGAGATTAACGGCATTCCAGCTTCGGAAATCAGAGCCACATTTTTGTTTTCATCTAATAGTTTTTGTAGCGTCTGAATTCGTTTTTTTTCGTTATGTTCATGCAAAGATAAACACAGTGGCTTGGATAATAAACCACGAATCAGCGGTTGAATTGTGCGAGTATCTTCTGCAGCAATAATATCACAGCTACTTAAACACGCCACCGCATGTTCAGAAAGATCAGCAGGATTTCCAATATGATTGCCACATAAATAAAGTTTTCCTTTATTTTGCGTCATTATACAACGGAGAAATTTGCTCAACTGTCACTTCACCATTATACTGAGCACCTGGTGCAATAAATAAGCTTTTTCCACGAATGTTGCCAGTAATATTGCCTGTAGGCAATAATTCAACAACTCCGGATACAGATACATTTCCATGAACATCGCCGGAAATAATGGCACTTGATGCAGAAATATCTCCTTCTACTTTTCCGCCAACACTAACATAAACAACGCCTTGGCAATTCATTTTCCCTTCAAGTATACCTTCAATGCGAACCGAATGTTCACTGGACAAGGTTCCTGTTAAACGAGATGCTTTGCCAATAAGTGTATGAATACTTTCATCCACTTTAAAATCAGGAACCAATACCTCTGCCATTATGAACTCCTTTATCAGTTATCCTCTTAGTTTTTTGCTGAGTGAAAAAATAGTTAATTTAAGATAATTAGTTGGATTAGCTAGTGCTTTATTTTTATGTACTTCATAATGTAAATGAGGGCCAGTTGCAAATCCAGTACTTCCAATTAAACCAATGGGCTGTCCTTTTTGAATCCATTCTCCAGTACGTACAAGATTTTTTGAATTATGAGCATAAAATGTCTGATAACCATTATGATGATCAACAACTACCATATTGCCATAACCATCTGCCCATGTAGATGCAATCACTTCACCTGCAGCAGTAGCTTTAAACGGAGCACCTGTCCATGAAGGAATATCAATGCCTTGATGAAACTCCGGGCGAGAAGTTAGCGGATTAACACGCATACCAAATCCCGAGGAAATATAGCCAGAAACTGGCCATGTTGAGGGAGTAAAATTGAATTGTTGCACTAAATAGTGAACATAATGTTGTAAATAATTATTCGAAAATTTTTGACTTTGAATCATGTCTCGGTAATCATTATAAATAGTAGACAACCAATTTTTCAAATAGGTAAATGGATCATTTTGACTTTCCATTGATACAAAATTTCGCTGAGCTTTTTTTTCTAACGAAATATAACGATAATTGTCATTAAGTCCCAACATCCGTCGTAATTCTTGATCTCGTTCTTTAAGCTCAAGCAAGGATAACCGAATTTTTTTAGATTCATCTTGCAATTTTTCAAGTTTTTTTACATTACCATGATTCGTAATAATTGATTTTTCATAATTAACCATGATCATTGCATATTTAGACGAAAAAAAGAGAATCGACGACAGTGCAATAAACGCACTCAAGACGAATCCGGCAAACAATACCATCCATCCCTTGTGAATTTTTACCGTCTTACTATGACCGGTTGCAGTTCCAGGGATTAGAATGAAAGTAAAATAACGAGAAGTACCTTTCATATTTTTCTTATTGTACTGCATTTATCAAAAATGTCAAAATTTATTTTTAATGAATTATCGTTTTTTTCGTGTTCCGTGAAATTTTCACCCATTGATAATAACGAAACGTGATGTTGTCAATCAATGGCGTTAGCGAATTCATAAGTATCAATGCTAGCATGATTTCATTAACCATTTCTCGACTAACAATCGATAGCACAAGCATCATAATGCCGCATCCGATTGCAAAAACGATTTTTCCAATTGGAAGCAACGGTGATGTTTCATAATCCGTTGCAATAAAAAAAGCAGCTAACATAAGATTTCCATTCATCATCATTGGCAGCAACGATTGATTCATGATCATTGTTCCAAGAAAAATTATTCCAAGGGAAAAAAGAGGAATACGCCAATCAATGATCTGCATATATATTAAAAATAAACCGCCAATACCAAGTGCCACCAATAACTGTACTGAAAAGACTTCACTAGTATTTCCAAAAAATATCATAACAATAATACGTCCCAAAAGCGCAGCATGGAACAAGGAATATCCAAGATTCCACCTAATGATTTTAGAAGCAGCAACAGCAAACATGCCGCTTAAACTAGCTATCCACCAGGGAACTCCAGGTACAATGAATGCTAATAATATCCCAGTTAAACAGGCAGCTCCATTTGTCAGCGTTATCGGTTTTTTTCGTAACCAGGCAATAATACCTTCAGCAAACATAGCACTACTCGCACAAGAAAGAATTAAAACAAACACACTCAATCCACCTAAATATATATTCAGGCCTATTGCAGGCAACAAAGCTGCTATCATTATCCAAAAAAGAAATGGTGTTGAGATTCGTGCTGTAATATGCGGAGCAGGCGCCATAATCCAAGTCATGCTGATTGTACTCCTGTTAGTTGCTTATTTTCTATTTTGTTTAACCGAATTCGTTGCACAAGATATCGCTTTGCAGGACAAACATAAGCGCACAATCCGCATTCAATACAAAGGCCAGCATTAGCAGTGCCATTCGCCAAAGCCAATGGTATGAGTTGAACAGGGCATACCCGAATACATCGTGCACATCGAATACATGCACTTTCATCATTTAATACGTCATTCATCACTACAATAGCTGTTGTTGCTTTTGTAATCACTACATTTCGTGAACTAAGGGTAACTCCAGTCAAGGGGCCACCATGAATTAACCGTTGTCGAGCACCCTCAACATTAGCATCAGAAGATCCTGTTTGCAACAAATGACGAATCGGAACCCCCATTCTTATTCGATAATTTCCAAGCAAAGGTAGCGCAGTTCCAAATAATGTTACAACTCGGTCAATTAAGGGCATTCCAGTTCCTATTGTTTTACCAATTTGTGCCACAGTAGCTAGTGTTAACACAATAACCCCGATTTCAATTGGAAACTCACGAATTTTTTGTTTCATAATAATTTCAGTTATAATTTTTTCATTATCTTGAGGATAGCCAGTTGGCAACAATTTAATAACAATACCCGCAGTTTTACTGATATGAGTATTCAATATTTTGATTGCACCTATCTGATGACTATTAATAGCAATAATAGCTTGAGTAGCGCCACATGCTTTCATGGCTGCTTTAACTCCAAGCATAATATCAGCTGACTCTTCCATCATCACACAATATTCAGACGTTAAATATGGCTCACATTCTGTACCATTGATGATAAGTGTATTAATCGGTATATTCTTAAGCGGTGTCAGCTTAATATGCGTTGGAAAGGGTCGATTATTCATTTCCACAATGCCAGCCTCACCAATACATTGACAAACATCCTCTGGACTTAATGTTTCAAGAGGCAGTACTGACCGAATAGTCGGCGAAACAAGATATTGAAAATCATTTTGAATAATAATACTTAAGACCGAAATCCCTGTATAATGAACATAATCCTCAATTCCAACAACTGTACCTGAAACAGAAGCATGAACATTAGCAGATATTCCATCAGCTGCTGCAGCAATTTTTTGACCCACACAAACTTGATCACCTTTTTTAACTATCACACTTGCGGGTTGGCCACTATGTTGGATAACTGGAAAGATTAATTCATCTGGATCTGAAAATACTTCTATTTTTTTTTGTCGAGTTAGCGATTTAAAATCGTTTGAAAAACGGCCAAACAAGCTCATTTATTCAGTCTCCTTAAAAACATTTACGTCATCACAACAGCATTCAGTAAGAATTCAACAAAATACTATTTTTTATCTTAGTATATACTCAAATTGAAAATAATAAAAATAGAAAAAATCAACCTTCAAAAATGAACATTGTCAAAAAAATATTCGCAGAGTAGAATAATCTGACAATAAATACAAAGGGGAGGTGCAAACATGAAAAAGCTAATTTTGACTGCTGTGTTATTAGGAACATTAGGCGGTTTTTCGATAGCTGCGGACATTCAACCACAAGCCACAGAACCGAAACAGCCAGAAAAGTTTTATCAATTAGTAATGTCCGATACGCAAATTATGGCGCTTGTGACCATTGTCAATTCAGTACCGATCAAAGGATCAGAAGCAGAATTCATTGTACAATTGAAGCGCACATTGCTAAATCCGCAAAAAGAAGTTACAGCTAATGCTCAGTAAATACATAGAACTTGGTTTTAGGCAAAACCAAGTTTACTAAAGTATCATTTATAGATCCTTTTCTGCTTGTAGGGAGAAAAGGATCTATTAGGGAAAAAAATTATGTACCAAGGCTTAATCGAACGCTACAAACTCTATCTTCCAGTTACAAGTAACACTCCTGTTATTTCGCTAAAAGAAGGCAATACGCCCTTAATTAAAGCAGCTAAAGTCGCTGCGTTAATGGGTTCAGGAATTACTGTTTATCTGAAATATGAAGGGCTGAATCCAACTGGATCGTTTAAAGATCGCGGCATGACTATGGCTGTATCCAAAGCTGCAGAAAACAAAGCTAAAGCAATTATTTGCTCGTCAACAGGCAATACATCAGCTTCAGCTTCAGCTTATGCTGCAAAAGCAGGCATTACTGCTATTGTTATTATTCCTGAAGGGAAAATTGCATTAGGCAAACTGTCTCAAGCAATGATGCACGGAGCAAAAGTTATTGAAATTGACGGTAATTTTGATGATGCTTTAAATGCAGTAATAACAATATCTGAAAAACATCCCATTGTTTTGGTTAACAGCATTAATCCTTTTCGCATTGAGGGCCAAAAAACAGCTGCCTTTGAAATCTGCGACGACCTTGGCTTTGCGCCAACGTATCATTCGCTGCCAGTTGGCAATGCAGGCAACATCACAGCTTATTGGAAAGGATACTGCGAATATTTTACGCAAAAAAAAGTACTGTCACGCCCAAAAATGATTGGGTTTCAAGCAGCAGGTTCTGCACCCATTGTATTAGGGAAAAAAATCGACAAGCCTGAAACCATTGCTACAGCTATTCGCATTGGCAATCCTGCCAGCTGGAAACAAGCAGAAGCTGCCAGAGATGAATCTGGCGGATGGATTGATATGGTTACAGATGACGAAATCATAGCTGCCTATCAATTCTTAGCATCCAACGAAGGTATATTTTGCGAACCCGCATCTGCTGCATCTGTAGCCGGACTTTTCAAGACAAAAGATAAATTCAAACCTGGCGACATTATTGTCTGCACATTAACAGGTCACGGGTTAAAAGATCCAGACAATGCAATCAAAGGCTCTATTGCACCCATAAAAGTCAAAAACAATTTAGATGAAATTGCAATGGCTATTGGCTTATAGCATCAAAGCAAGCGCATCTTTTTTGTTAGTTGGTCCAATACTTCTTTTCCAGAAAATCGATACAACAAATGAAGTGATTGATATCGACGGCCAGCAACTAGCATCGAACCCAATTCACGCATATGAAAAAGCAAGGCATGCAACACAAACAATTTAATAACAAATCCAATGCTATCTTTTGTTAAAAAATGAAAATATAAAAACAAATACAAATTACGAGATCGGATTTTATCTAGTACTTTAGGTTTAATAAATTTTGGAATTGTTGAACTGTGAAAATGAAGCGCAGCCTTAGCACTGGGAACATACCAATTCTCATATCCCATACGCCAAGCTTTCATTCCCAAATCTGCGTCCTCTGTATAACACGGTTCATAAGCTGGCGTAAATCCACCCAACAAAAAAAATAGCTCCTTTTTACATAAACAAGCAGCAGCACAACACCATAAAATGGGTTGCATTTTTTCAGCATTCATCTGCAATGGATGATAAAAACGAATATGCCAAAATGCCAATTCTGCAGCAGTTAAAGCTTCATTTTTATCCTTTTCTAGCGGACGAATGATTTTAGGTACTACGGAAAAAACATTCGGTTTAGCCAATTGCTGAAGTAATTCAGCAAACAATCCTGATTGCAATTGAACATCATTATTTAAAAAAAACAGATAGTCACCTATTGCTTGTTGTGCTGCAAAGGTATTATTGGAACCAAATCCACGTGAACCTAAATTAATAACACTACGAACATTTAATAAATTCAAAGATTCGATATAGGCAACTGAATCATCTGTGCTACCATCATCTGCAACAATAATTTCAACTTGATTAGGCAGTTCATTCATCAAAACACAATAATTCAAAATAAAATATTGTTTTAAAAGCTGATGCCCATTATAATTTGAAAGAATCACACTAATCATGATAGCATCAATCATACCATGGAGCCTTTGCAATGATAACATTACAGTATACCCCAGACGGCCTTGGAAATTTGATGTTTCAGTATTGTTTTGCACGCATGTTAGCCGAAAAAACAGGGCAAGAACTAGTTGCACAACCCATTAACGGGTTTCCTCATACAGCAGATTGCGTTACTGGACAACGGATTACGTCCCCAACAATCACTGTAATGTGCTCCGAATCTAATCCAGCCCAATTCGAATCACTTTGTTCATTTTCAAATGACCATGGATATACATTAAAAGGCTTTTTTCAAAATTTCTCAAGTTATCCTGCTGACCGAAAAAAAATTCAACAATGGTTTGAACTTCCACAGGTAAAGGACACTTATTCAATCTATGCCAATGATCTGGTGTTACATATTCGACTCGGTGATTATATTCAACACGGAATAGCATTATCAATTAATTATTATGATTTACTACTACAAAAAATAAAGTATGATCGTTTATTTATTGTTACTGCAACACCCAAGCATCCGTTTATCCACAAATTCAAGAAATATCAGCCTATCATCGTTTCTAATAAAATGGAAATTTTGGATTTTCAATTTCTTAAACAATTTAGCAAAATGGTACTTCCAGCTAGCACTTTTTCCTGGTGGGCTGCTTATTTGTCAGATCATGCAACTGAAGTATATTGGCCTATGCCCCAGCGCGGCCTTCAACAATCGTATTTGCCTGGAATGCGAAGAAATATTCAGGAATTTACAACCATATACCATGTTTCTGAGTGGGGAAAATGGAAATTTTTACAACAGCGAGACCCGCGGGAAAAGCATACCTGGGTTACAATAGATCAGCTTGCGCGTACTCCTGCACAACAGATTCGTCCTTTGCTTGCATTTCACACACAATCTAATTATTTAATCATGAACTAACATGAAACTACCAAGTGTCACATTTGAAACTAAATGTTGGGAACAAGATTGGGAGTTGATCTGCCGTACCAATCGGCTACAACAAATCATTGAACATTTGAACTTCCCATTTACTGAACGTATACTCATGATTAATAACGTTACAGATACAAAACGAGTCCAAGCTCATGCACAGATATTAGTTAATTCAGGAATATTAACTAGCTACTATGTCGTTGCTGATTATGCAAAAGAAGCTCTAGCATTTTTCCATCTAACAAAAGAAGACTTGAATAAAGGATACTATTATTCCATTGCAGAACTAACCAGCATCTACCTTGCAAAAACAGACTACCTATTGCATCAGGCAGGAGATGTGACTATCCCCAAAAAAATAAAGAACAACTGGATTAGTTCAGCTATCCAGAAAATGCAGAAAACACCTCACTATACTTCAGCAAATCTTATCTGGAACAACGATTTAGCTGCTGTAAAAAATGAAACTATTGATTCTGATGACAATTTTTGGATTACAACAGGGTTCTCTGACCAACAATTCCTTATTAAAACTGCCATGTTTCAAAACGACATTTATCGCGAAACCTGTCATCACGCTGAGCATTTCCCAGCATATGGCGGTGAATTATTTGAAAAACGAGTTTATTGTTGGATGCGCAATCACGATTATCATCGATTAACTTATCAAAGTGGAAGCTACATTCACCATAATTGTGAGCCCTTGAACTGGGTTCAACGGCTATTCTTAAAGAAACTTTAAATGAACACCAAAGTCCCTTGTATTTCAGTCATCATTCATACTTACAACGAAGAAGCCAATATCCTGTCTTGTTTAGAATCCGTCAAATGGGCAAATGAAATTGTATTAATTGATATGTATAGCACAGATCAAACAACAAAATTAGCAAAAATATATACCTCAAATATTTATTCATTTGAAAATAAAGGATATGCTGACCCTGCTCGTCAATTTGGATTATCAAAAGTTAGTAATGAATGGGTATTAGTTGTTGATGCTGATGAATTAGTTCCCAAAGCCCTAGCAGATAAACTTAAAGAACTGGCAACTGCAGATGCTGCAGATATCATTCAAATTCCGCGACGTAATTTTTTCTTTGGCCACGAATTAAAGGGAACAGGATGGGGTTCACTTCAAGATCATCAAAATCGATTTTTTAAAAAATCCATGGTTCACTATTCAAACACAATTCATCAATTCTTTCATTTTTCACCAACAGCCAGATGGATTACGCTACAAGATGAAATAACTTGTTTTTACCATTTCAATTACCTTGATATTGACCATTTTTTAACAAAACTTAACACCTATACTACGATTGAAGCCAGACACATGATGAATAACGAAAAACCAATTCAACAGCAAGGAATACTTCGTCTACTTTTTATAGAATTTAAAAATCGCTATATTAAAGAAAAAGGATACAAGGATGGACGCCTAGGACTTTGGTTATGCTGCCTCATGGCCTTTTACCGATGGGTCTCTGGTATAAAATTTCAACTCATGAAAACACTCAACACCCCCTACCCTAGTCAAAGTATTGACAAAAAATATGCGGCAATCAAAGCAACTATCCTAAACGAGTATACACTTGCGAAAAGGAAATAGTATCATATGATTATTACCCGATTATGTGGTGGACTTGGGAATCAACTGTTTCAATACGCAGCAGCCCAAGCACTGGCAATGAAGCAGCAAACAGAAGTATATTTTGACATAACGAATTTCAAACAAGATCTGTTACGCAAATATGCTCTAACACCCTTTGCTTTCACTCAACATTTTGCATCAGAACCAATCATAGAAAAAATGAAATACATTTCACAAACGTGGCTAGACAAACTCAAACGAAAAACAAAAGAACACTCACCTCAATGGATTAAAGAAAAACATTTCCAGTTTGATCCATCATTTCTTACACTTCAAAACAACGTATACCTCGATGGCTATTGGCAAAGTGAACGCTATTTCAAAACTGAACAATCAACGCTTCGAAACAACTTACAAATCATCACACCTTTAAACCAAACAAACCACGATATATTAAAAACAATTAAATCCTGTCAAAGTGTCAGTATTCATATACGGCGTACTGACTACATTTCCAATTCCACAACAAATTCCTATCATGGAACTTGTGAGCCTGACTATTACGCCTTAGCTATGAAATATATTGCTAATACGCTCTCACACCCAAATTGCTTTGTTTTTTCTGATGATATGACGTGGACAAAGCAACATATACACTTCCCCTTTCCAACAACCTATATTAATCACAACAATCCAGAACATGGGCATGAAGATTTACGCTTAATGAGTCATTGCAATGCCCATATCATTGCCAATAGCAGTTTTAGTTGGTGGGGTGCATGGCTTAATCCCAAACCAGACAAAATCGTGATTACTCCCAAACACTGGTTTAACAAAGCAGATTTAAACACCGCAGATTTAATTCCAGATGAATGGATACAACTATGAACTATTCTACACCCTTAGTCTCTGTTATTCTTCCAGTTTACAATGGAGGGCAATACCTTAAATTAGCCATTGATAGCATTCTAGAACAAACATATCAGCACTTTGAACTAATTATTATTAATGATGGCTCCACTGATGAAACTGACACTGTGATAAAATCCTATCACGATAAACGAATTCGATACTTTTCTCGAGAAAACAAAGGATTAATCCAAACCCTTAATGAAGGTCTTTACTATGCAACCGGGGAATTTATTGCGCGGCATGATGCTGATGATCTCTCTGTTCCAGAACGTTTCGATCAACAAGTAAATTTTCTCACCAATCATACTGACGTTGTCCTAGTTGGAAGTTTTGCCTCAGTCATTAATGATCGCGGCATAGTCATTGACGAAATGCAACGTCCAGTAACATCTGAACAACTTTTCGCTTACCTTCCGTTTTTCTCTCCGTTTGTTCACGGCAGCGTTATGTTTAGACAAACAACTATTACAACATACAAAATTGCTTATCGTAATGAATTCATTCATGCAGAAGATTACTTTTTCTGGCATGAGCTGATGCAACAAGGAAAAGCTTACAATTTACCTACTGCCCTTTATTGGTATCGATCTCATGCTGAAAATGTTACGCATCATCATCTTGAAACGCAACTAAGTACAGCAGAAAAAATTCGCGAACTTATCCAACAACACTATCAAAACAATACGGCATTATTTTGTCGTTGGAATTTCCAAAGTTTTATTCGTGACAAACACCATTTCTCAAAAACAACCTTATCTCATTACCAATCGGTTTGGTTAGAATTTTTATACTTACTAGCCCAAAATAATGCTTGGACAAAATTGCGCGAAGAACTTCTGTTCGCACGTCGATTTATGATTATTCCGAATAAACTAAAACGATTAATCTTTTTTCAAACAATCTTTTCTAAACCAGCAAAAATCACGCATGGTCAGCGACCCAGAATTGTTGTCATTAATAACGAAGAAAGCCGAACAGGCGCGCCAACCTTACTATTTGAAATTGCACGATCACTCAAAAAAAACTATGACATTATTATGATCTCCTTAAGAAAAGGCAGCTTAAGCACAGCTTTTAATGACAATTTCGTAATTATTTATCCACAAAAAAATGAATCAGCAAAAAGCATTCTCACTGCACTGCAACCAGACTTGGTATACGCAAATACTGTTGGCGCTCATGCGTTTGCAGTTGCAGCCAGCAAACTTCAAATTAAAACGATTTACCACATCCATGAATTATCCAGCATTTTTCATTGTCATATACCCAAAACCCAACATAAATACTTTCACAATACTGCGAATGTATTTGTAAGCGTTTCACCAACTGGGGTTGATTTTTTACATGGAATAGTGGGAATACCTGCAAGCAAAATCCAGCTCATACCAGGATTTATCTCTCGTGAGTCTATTTTAGAAAAATCTAAGGCCATTTCCTTACCAACGATTCGCAATGAAATTCAAGCAAATCCAAATGAGATTCTAGTAATAGCTATTGGATATGTCCACTATATCAAAGGAACAGATATTTTATTGGATTGCCTAGACTATTTAAGCCAGGACAAAACAGTATCACTAAAAATTATATGGATAGGTCAAATGGACAAGAAATGGCTAAGCGAACTTCCGGCATACAATTCGTTAAATTCTCAATTCATATTTTTGGGAGAAAAAGAAAATCCTTATCCCTACCTTGCTGCTGCAGATATGTTTGTTCTCCCGTCCAGACAAGATACTTTCCCCTTGGTATGCCTAGAAGCTATGGCATTAAATAAACCAATTATTTCGTTTAAACAGGATATTGGCATTGCATCAATCATTGAGGGCACCTGCGGCTTAGTAGTCGAAACAAGAACATCAGCAGCACTTGCACAAGCTATTCTTGAACTAGCAAAAGATAAACAACTGCAACAACGTTTCGCTAAAAATGGTCAACTCCTTCAGAAAAACAATTATGACGCTTCCGTTATTCTTCCCAAAATCAATCAACTCGTTCACGAACAATTATGCCAATAAATAACTTTAACCCAGGGCTAACTATTGTAACCTGTGTCAGCAATTGGACAATGTATAAAAATGAATTTCTTCGCACACTACTGCCCTCCATTCATTCCAAAGAACGAAAAATTCCATTTCAACTCATCGCAATCGATAACACAAAAAATCAACGTTCTGCTGCTGCAGTGCTTAATGAGGGGATTGATCGGGCTAAATATACCTATGTTATATGCATCCACCAAGATATTCGATTTTCTGAAAACTGGCTAAACGTTGTTTTTGAACAACTCCGCTATCTGCCACCCCGCTGGGGCGTGGTGGGTTCCGTTGGCTTTGATCGTCACGGAAAAGGCATCGGAGCCTTACAAAACCCAGATGGTACATGGTTTGGTTCCTCTTGTAAAGCAGGTAAAGTAGAAAATCTCGATGAAGTATGCCTAATCGTGGACAAACGAAACAAGCTACGATTCGATGACAAAACATTTACCGGATTTCATTTTTATGGTGCAGATATCTGTCTCCAAGCCATCCAAAAACAGTTAATGAATTATGCAATTGATGCTCCATTCATACATCTTTCTTATGGAAGCTATGATGAGGCATTTCACGTTTATGCAAAAATATTTCTAAAAAAATGGGAATCGGTCAATCACATCAAAACAACCACCTTATGGAAATATCATAAATTTATTAGTTTTGGGTATGAGAATCAACTCTTTTTTTCAAATACCTATTTTTTCCATAATTGGTTGGATCGTTGGAAAAACGAACTAGCTGGATTCATAACTGTATGTCTTTATTTAGCCTATTTTGGTTTCTGGATGTACTTAATAATTTTTATCACTTTCATGGTCGCTCTATCCTACTACCTAGCAATCCATTTTTCCAATCCAAAACTCAATCGGATGATTAATAGTATACGTGCCAGTATTATTATACTCTTTCTGTTAAGCTCACTCATTCTGATTCATTGGCACATTTTCGTCATATCTATCATCTTTTTGGCCATTAACCGAATAGTCGAAAAATTAGTTTTCACAAAGCCCTAAATCATATTTTTCTATTCAATAAATGTGACATCAAGTTAAATACTCAAAACAATTCAACTATATCTTTTCAGCAAAACATCCCCAATTTAAAGTATTCCGTTCAGTATCTCTATATTCTCTTATCACATCAAACCCAAGTTGCTTAATTAATTGCTTAAACAAATTTTCATTATTTGTAATATCATAGTGTCCCTCATCTGCCATTCCAAAATGATCCAAATCTGACCAAAAAAGAAGTTTACAGCCTTTTGCAGCATAGGCACTTATTGCAGACAATACAAATGGCCAAAGAGGAGTATGATCAAGCATATTACGACAATAAATTGCACCGTCAATCTGGCCAACTAATTCAGGGATTATTTCTTCAGCTTTTGTCTTAAAACAAAGCATATTATCAAAAACAGATCTACCGAATTTATTTTTCTGCCAAACTGATATTTTTTCATATAATGGCTCAATGGCATAAATAGCTGAAGCTACATCCCATTGAGACAAAGGACTAAACGCATTGGGCCCAATATCAATTACTTTTTTATTTTTTATGTATAGAACAAACCTAAGCCACTCAGATTCCTCCCCTTTAAAAAACTCACGTATTACAGGCGCATATAAATAACCCATTGATACCAGTTGATTACCACTAAAAACATCTTCTAAAAATGATGAAAATCCTTCATTGTCCATATACATTAATGAAGAATTAAATTCATATTCTTGCGATACCGCCCAATTTTTTTCTTTCTTTTTTCTTTCTTTTAATAAACTAAAATTCATATATTTCTCCTTATATATTTTAGCAAATCTATCGACAAATATCAGTTAATCAATCGCATTATATCAAAAAACCAATTCGAATTATTTTTTCAACATTCAGAATGAACAATAAAATTTCTTTAAAATTTCTTTAAAATTAATATAGAAGCCTTTAGAAGAATTCAAATTATTCTTTATCAGTTTGTTTCTATATATCCATGAATAATTTTTGTCCATACTTGGAGTGTATCGTTTATATAGGATATCTGTATTACGAACGATTAATTCATCAAAAAATTTCATTTTTTCTGAATCATAATTTGCCATAGTTAATCCGCGATTTTCAACGTCCATAATCATACAATACACTTTATATCCAAGACTATTAGCCCTAAAGCAAATATCCATATCGTCACAATATAACGGCGCGTAAATTTCATCCAGATATCCATGATTTTCAAGAAAATTTTTACGAATAATTAATGGCCCACGCATACAACAGTCAACTTGAAATATTCGATTTATCAAATCAGGATCGGTTTTTTCATCTTGCCGCCAATATACTTCCTGATCAGACATTTGAATCTGTCCTTTTCCTGAAAGATTCGTCGTTCCTCTTGGATAAAAGTTCACTCCAGCTAATCCGCCTAAAATAACTGCTTTATTATTATTATCTAAAAAATTAATTGCTTCAAAAAATAAATTCGGATCATTAATATAATTATCATCTTGAATAATAACACAGTACTTTCCCGATGATTTTTTTAACCCAATATTATTGGTTTTAACTTCAAAAATATTCGGAGTTAATTCATATGTTACGTCATAATGAGCATGCTTTCGTAAATAACCTCTAACTATTTTTTCTGTTTGATCAATACACCCATCAAAAATAATATGCAATTCCACATTATTATAAGCATTTAATGAATTATTCAACTTCAAAATTAACTCTTTTATTGTTTTTTCCTTATTAAAAATCGGCAATATAACACTGATTTTGGGATATACTTGTCCACATAAAGAATTTTGAAGTAATTCTTTCAGGTTTTCTTGAAACGCATGATGATATTCTCGATAATATTCTAATGTTATATTTTTTAATTCATAAATTTCTTTTTCATTTCGTGATAATGCATTTTTTAAAATTGTTACGTTTTTCGAAGAATTAAATTTAAAATCTAAAAATCCTAATGGTGAAAAACTAAAACCACAATTCTCACTCAAGATTGGAATAACACCACGAGAAATACAATCTAACACAGTTCCTGCCTGCCCTTCTTCAATGGAAGGAAAGATCATAAAATCATGCTTATCGATTTCTTGAACATACTCTTGTTTTGTCGAATCAATCCAACCTACAAACGTAACACGTTCACCCAACAAGCAACTAAATTCATTCATTTTTTTAATATAAAATGCATTTGTTAAACTTCCCATAATAGTTAACGTATAATTTTGGTTAACAAGCTCAATTTGACAAAACATATCAAAGAGACAATCAAATCCCTTTCTGATGCCAATTTCAGTTGCCACATAAATAAATTTTTTATTTTCAGCATTTTTACAAACAACTGTTAAATGTGTATCTGCCCAAGGTAATCCATAGTTAATTGTCTTGATTTTTGTTCTTTTTATTCCATTAAGAATATAGGAATGATAAGTTTTATCATTACCAACACAAATCACGCAATTAGCGGACTCCAAACCTTTAATATATTCCAAGGGCTGAAAATCATAGCTAACATAGGCGTCTAATGTTGCCCCATACTCGGCAAAGACAGTTTGCAACATTTTTTTTCTATCCTTGGGATGCATATTTACAGCAAATAAAATATTTCTTTTACAATGAATACTTTTTAATGTCCGATAAAACCCATTAGAAATACCAACAAATAAATCAAACTCCTGACATAAAACCGGCTCATCATAATCAAGATAAACAACATCACCTATTTCTGATAATACTAAATATAATGTTCTAGCCAATATACTTGCTGAAGAACATCGATATTCCTTTTTATCAGCAACGCCCAATGGATCAAAATGAACTTTACTATAACTCAATAATATTTTCAAAAAACACCTTGCCCTCTACTTTAAAAAAATATTGAACATCTCTTTATGCTAGTTATATTATCAAATTTTTGGCACTTGTAAAATACACTCCGCTGTTTTTGAACTCGTTTAATAGCAACGAAACTAAGCTGCATTATAATTTTATTATAATTACCTCATTAATTCGCGTGTTTGCATAGCCAACAATTTCAAATTCTATTTTCTGTTTAACTGCATAAACTAAACAAAATCTTCGAGATAAAGTATTCACATATACCTTGAAAAATACACACGTTAGTTGTGCCAACAAGGTATGAGCAGCGGATATCGCCTACTTGAAGTTTCCGCTGGGACATGTACTTTTAGTAAGACAGGACTCGTCGAAAAGTTTTGGCTGAGTGTTGCTGCATTCATTCACTATCAAAACAGTCGCCATATGCATCAAAGTTTGGATTATTAAACTCCAAACAACTTTTACAACGTCAGCAGAAAGAAGTATGATATTCCAAGAAAAATTGCTTAATCTTACCTATCTAAATTGTCTTAAAAATTACGATATCAAAACTTGTCCCTATTATTTGGAAAAACCGGCTCATATAAAAACCGAAGATTCACTTCGCTCCAGCCAAACTCCCCGCAAAATATAAACAAAAAACCTCTTAGCCAGTTATACTGCCAAAATCTTTTGGCTTGAAATTTTTAGGTATATGCATTTTTACAACATCCTGTGACATACAAAAATAATATAAACCTGCATCCCATACAGACTGACGAAGCTCTTTTTTATCTGCAATTGCAGCAATCGCTCCATAGATTTTTTTATTCTTGTGTTCAGGAAACACAGTCAAAAACACACTCAGCTGTTTTTGCACCTGCTCAATCGCAGATAAACTAAGCTGTGTTTTAATTTCAGTTATGATCACTTCATTAATACGCGTGTTTGCATAAGCAACCATATCAAATTCCATTTTCTGTTTAGCTGCATACACATTTTTTAATACATGATCTAAATGAAAATGGTTTAGCATAATATCTTCCAATGATCCAACCATCAAACCTTCAGTAACATTACCAAACATGTTTCCTAATCCACCAATTTGTTTTCCCAGTTCTTTTAACTGCAGCCACGTTTCTTTACTAAGTCTGCTTAACTGCTGATCTGTCTCTTGCATTTGTCGATCTGTTTCTTGCATTCTTCGGTCTGTCTCTTGCATTTGTCGGTCTGT
>CAYUBI010000016.1:0-6163 GCA_964443005.1 uncultured Candidatus Marinamargulisbacteria bacterium | reverse complement strand
TTTGTCGATCTGTTTCTTGCATTCTTCGGTCTGTCTCTTGCATTTGTCGGTCTGTCTCTTTTTGAGAAACGCCCAAACTCATTACTAATTCCCTTAATTCGTTATCCATTAAAAACCTCATTCTTTAAATATACTTTTCATTCAATTACAAGCAAGGTCTATTATATCATGCACTATTTTTTTGATGTATAATATAAAAATTAACCTAATTTGAAAAATATTTAAATAATTATTGCATAACATTAATCTAAACCTTATACTTACGTTCTGTCGGATTTTTTAATTTAAAATTTTAGATATCAGACAGTCTATCATCATAATAAAGTGAGCGAATTTGATAATCGGACAAAAATATTTTGGAATTTGTGTGTGTTTAATCCTAGTGTTTGCGTTAAGCGGATGCAAACCAGGGATGACAATTCATGCTAAAAAAATTGCGGTTGTTAACGCAAATTTTGATATTAGGCTATCACTTACCAATCAAACTTCCTTCACATCTGCGATTCAGTCCATGGCACTGGCGCCTCCGCCAGATTTAACCAAAGATCGATTAACAACAGATGAAAAATTATTTATTTTCTCACTTTTTGAGCAAATAATGATTTTTGCAAAAAATAATCTCGGAGAAAATATACAATTAATTGATAGTTTCTATCAGACTACAGAATATCAATCTGCTACAGAAATAACAGATTCCAACTACATCTACTTATATTCGCCTCCACCCTATCGACTCATTGACATCAACAACAAGAAAAACATTCAACAATTATGCGACAGTCTAGGTGTGGATGCCTTAATGTCAATCACACTTTATTACCGTGATCATCTTTTCCGAGAAATATTACAACTGCCTTTTGCTCCTGACAAAGAACGAATATCCTTAACTGCGCAATTAAAAGTAATAAATAAAAACGGAGACCTAATTAATAACCAACAAATATGGATTGATAATGATAAAGTATTGTTAAATCTTCAAAATGCTCCTATGACATTTTGTCTTTCAGATTACAGACAAAATGCGTATCAAGTTGCTGCCACTATTTTCTTAGACGAATTAAAAAAAGCAGTGATTGAAGTCGACAAATGAACGCTAACCTATTTTTCATGCGTTTACTTATTCTGAGTCTTTTTTCTATCACAGCACTAGCCTTTTCAGCAGAATCCATCAATGAAAAATTCATTCGTTATCAAAACGAAGCCGCTCTGAACCAAACAACAAAGAAACCATCATCTATGGGAACAAGTACCCCAACTAACAATGCCAGTTCACTCAGCGAAAAAACAATACAAAAACCTCACTGGACCCTTGGATATGCGAACTATTTACCAAATCAAACAATTGGAATAATTCCCAAAAATAATGTCCATTCAATTTTTCTTTTTGGAAGGCATATTGAAGAAAATGCAGTCTATTTTTTTGGACTTCCTTTTTATAACATTGGAAGCATGGCCATTGATTTTACAATCGGTGAAGTCCCTTTCAGCTCCCTCCAAACATTTTTAACAGGAAAAGGACTTCTCACTGTTGACCGAATGTCTCTTTTGGGACTAAGAACTACATTATATTATTGTTTTTCTAAAACAAATTCAATTCCCAATGGGCTTTTTTTTGCTCCAGAAGCAGGCCTGTCCATTTTAGGGAACAATCAAACAGAATCTCTTTTATTTTGTTTTTCAATTGGGAATAAAATTGGATGGATGCTTAATCTATCAGAAGATTTACACATCGAACTAGCTGGCCGAATTTCAACTTCCTTAGCATTTTTATCATTTATCTCAGGATCTGCAAATCTCGCTTTAGCTGCCGGATATGACACTGGAGTCTACACAGGGATTAGTTATTCTTTCTAATAAATGGAACCCCATTCCCATTGCTACCTCCACTCATTTCAACGTTCAAATCGTTCCTGAGGCCGGAGGCCGGCTAATTATCAATTCACTAAACGCAGCTGCACCCCTGTTTTATCGCAATCATGCTGTAGAAGGACAGCTATCAATCTTCGACAAAAATGATGGCTATACCAATGCCGGAGGTGGTGTCTTCTGGGTTGCGCCACAAGCCTTGTGGGGTTGGCCCCCTCCCCCAAGCATGGAGGGCCCTTGGCACGTCATAGAACAAAAATCAAACGAAGTTCAACTTCGCTCTTCGCAACTGTTTAAGGGAACGAAGCTAAGCCAAAAAATTCTCGTTCAAAACATACAACCAATAAACCTAGAAAACCTACTTAAACTGCAGAATTCAAATACCACAAAAACACCTAACATGTCAATTTGGCGAGTTTTCCAGTATATTCCCGGAGGGATTCTCTCAGTTCCCATAGATGTAAACAACATCTATGAAGCAATTGATGTTTATCCGAATTTTACAGGGTATTCGTTGGACGAACTCATCAACGATAGCATTATTTCCATCAAGGATCACACGCTACTCATTGACACTGCTCGCATTACGCAAGGGGAAGTAAAATTTGGCGTAAAAAGTTCTAAAGCCGCCTACACCTATACTTTAGGTGACTTTCGAGTCAGCCATCAATTTAATATCACCATTGAACCCGGTATGCGATTTCCCCATGGAAACGGAACTAACCCTGTGGAATTATACTTTTCCCCTGGAAAGTATTTCGAAGGCGAACTGCTGTCACCACTAACGGCTCTTGAACCCAATGAATCCGTAAGCGTTGTCGAGACCCTTGAGATTACAAAGCCACCGTTGTAATCTCATCCTAATGATAAAAAAGTTAAAACCTTTTCTTTTGGGGAGTCTATTTCTGCTAACCACCACGGACATCAAGGGGGCTGGATTTGTATCTGCGAACAACAGCCTTAAAGCCATTCGAGATAAGATCGATGGACTAGCTCCCGTGCTTTTCACCCTACCTCCCACTGCCAGCTGTAGCGCGGCGCTAACCAATCAAGTACGGTGTAGCACAACCAATATGGTTATGGAATACTGTGACGGAACGACCTGGCGTGGAGTCAACGCGATTCTTGGTGCCAACAATGCCAACAATGCCAATAATGGTGTCAGCACCAATCTCGTGACTGCGAATGCAGACGGGTCAATTATTGAGCGCCTGGAAGCCATGAATGGCTGGCATGGATGCTATCGCGCGACCTGCGAAGTCCACACCAGCTGCATCCCCGCCTCCTTCGATAGCGGCGAAACCGACAAAGGCACCGGGTGTCCACGAAATGGAGGATTGTGGAACGCACAGGATAATCCAACGAGCTACAGTGGCTTTAATCCAGGACAATGGACCACGGTCTCATACATATACGGTTCGAAATTTAACGCTGATTACTATGTCACGTGTGAGCAATGGTGCTACAAGTAACCCACCCCTTCCCCCTCCATTTGACGTTGGAAGCAGAATGCGTCATTATATGCTTATTAGGAGGCCAAAAATGAGTTATAAAAACCTTGTTGTAAAAGAAATTCTTTCTCTTCCCGAGCAAGCCATGGGACGTTTATATCAAATTGTTCATCCCTTACTTGAAAACTACAAATATTCGGCTATTGCTTCACCCAAACGAAAATCGTTAAAAGGAATTTGGGGAAATGTTACTATCACCGATGATGACATGAACGAAGCAAAATCCTCGCTTTTCAAGTACGATCGGTAAGGGGGGAATCATGAATTATGTCATAGATACACATGCCCTAATTTGGTACTTTACTGGCGACTCACGACTCGGTTCATCAGCACTTAACGCTATCGAAAACACGGTTTTTGATGGATTAATAATCGTGCCTACGATAGTCCTTGCAGAAATTTTGTATTTGGGAAAACGGAAAAAAATTCCAGTCTCATTTAAAGAAACGATTAAACAAATGGAAAATCTAGAAAATTTCAATATCACTGGATTAGAGTTGGACATACTTAAAACAGCAGATAATATTGATAACGAATTAGAAATGCATGACAAATTAATTGTTGCAACAGCACTTTATTTTGAAGCCGATGCATTAATCACTAAAGATGAAAAAATTACGATATCAAAACTTGTTCCTATTATCTGGTAAAACCGACTCGCGTATCATAGAAACTAAGGCTGAGGAAGAAATAAAATGGTAAAACGAAAGATGATCGAAATTAACGAAAATCGCTGTGATGGGTGTGGCGCCTGTGTCACTTCCTGCAAAGAAGGCGCTATTCAAATCATTAATGGCAAAGCAACAGTCGTTAATGATGCGTTTTGTGATGGCCTTGGCGCCTGCATCGGACATTGCCCTCAGGATGCTTTGCACATCATTGAAAAAGAAACTGTTGTCTTTGATGAAGCTGCAGCGCTTAACCAAAAACCTAACGAGGCGCCTTGTGGTTGCACGGGATCTGCAACACGGGATTTTGCACAGCCAACATCGTCTCACATTACTGCAACGACTCAACCTGTCCCTAGTGCGCTAACTCACTGGCCAATTCAGCTTCATTTAATCCAACCCACATCGCCCCATTTTAAATACGCGAATCTGGTGATTGCTGCAGATTGCACAGCGTTTTCATTCAGCACATTTCATACCGACTTTCTTAAAGGGAAAAAATTGATCATTGCGTGTCCAAAACTCGATGATCACAAAGGGTATGCAGAAAAACTCATCACCCTTTTTCAAGAAAGCCAACCTGCTTCTATTACTGTTGTACGCATGGAAGTACCCTGCTGTACCGGACTTACTCACCTGGTTCAGGAAGCAATCAACCAATCAGGCAAACGGTTTCCATTTTTAGAAGTAGTTATTGGAATCCAAGGAGAGATCAAAGCAGAAAGAAACTAAATTTTTTCCAATTGGCTTTTTAATTCAGGAAGTTTCTCAACAATAATATTCCATACCTCATCTGCATCAACTCCAAAATAATCGTAAGCAACAATATTGCGAAACGCCTTTATATCAAACCAAGGGATATAGGCATAGTCTTCTCTGAATTGATCTGTCAATTTTGAAACCATTTCCCCTAAAACAACAAAATTCATCAATGTGGCATCAAAACCCTTAACATCTGCATAAAATTCAGTTGGGCTATGATAATTCTTCGTGAAGTCAATTACCTTCTCAATTGCTTCTATTGCGCCTTGGAGATGAAGTCCATCACGACCAGACATAGTGAGTTTCTTTCAAAATAAGATCTTTTACATAAAATTTTAAATACTTACTATTTGCTAAATCAATATCTCTCTTGAATTGATTTTTCAAATAACTGCGTAATGTCTGTTTTAAATCAAAAATATGAGGCGTACCTTCTTGAAATTCAACGATAAAATCAATATCACTATCATCACGTTGTTCATTCCGGGCAAAAGAACCAAAAATTCCAATTTTTTCAACATGAAATTTACTCGTTAATTCCTGCTTATTTTTCGCAATAAAATCAATAATATCATTCTGTTGCAGCATACTATTGAGTATAACATAATGCGAAGGCATTTTTCCATGCATAAATACACATAACAGGCTAACTACTTAGTCGAAAATTTCCCAATCAAGCTAGATAACGAAACTGCACCAAATTTGCGCGAATCTTTACCGTTTCCGGTATTATCGCCAAAGATGAAATAAGCATAAGGCGGTAAATGTCCGCCAGTAATATACAGCTGAATCATGTTTAACTCGGGGGAACTAAACGTATAGGGTGTTCCCACAGAGTTTGCCATAACAACCCCATTAATCACAAGAAAATTTGCAGAAATATGAAGCATATCAACTGGCGTTGCCCTCACTATTTTGATTAGCGGGTTGTTTACGTTAGTCTGCTGATAAGCAATGATATCCCCCATTTGTGGGGTGTGATCACAGTAATAATTCTCAATCAATGTCACGTCCTGACCATTGGAATAAAGCGGAACCATCGAATCTCCACGAACTGTTTTAATCACTTCGTGATAAATGCACTGTTGTTCGCACAAAGCAATTGACGAAAAAGCTACTAGCAAGCCAATTTCCAACAATAATATACGAAAAATAATATACATATCAAAAAGTGTAGTATACTTTGGCTGTTTAAACAATGAAATGCAATTAGGTAATTACCTGCCCAACGATTTAATCAATTCTTAGCTTTTTCTTAATCTAAATATCACAAGCCAGCCTTATAATCAAAAGGAAATGTTTAAAAAAATATGCAATTTTACTTATAGCTGTTTTTACTACTATTTCCCTTTTTCG
>CAYUBI010000015.1:0-29903 GCA_964443005.1 uncultured Candidatus Marinamargulisbacteria bacterium | reverse complement strand
AACATTAGTCCCTTTTGGCCATACCACCTGCAAAATAAAAGCTTTTTCTAAAAAAGTAACGTATTGCGCTGCTTTATATTTTGTGATTTTCAAATTCTGTGAAATGGCCGAATAACTAATCCCATCAATCTGTGACTTTCCAATAAATTCAACCATCTTTCGGATAATGCCAAGCTCCTCTCCTGACAAAGAGGATATTAATGGAATATCCTTAAAAAGTATCTTTTCTAATACATTAGAAAGAAGCGGCAAAATATCAGGTTCATCTAATGAAAAAGGCTGAAGGCCTCCTTTCAAATAAGAGGCAAACATATAGCCGTAACGAAGATGATCCTCTGTCCAATTCTTTTCAATAATATCTTTCAACAAAAGACTTGATAGCAAAACCCCGGTTTTGAAAAAAAGATACTCTCTAAATGAAAACGAAAACAAGTTCATTGTTTTTACCCGTCGGGATAAATCAAAGGTTGATTCATACAAACTAAGTGCGACTGAACTCGTGAAATAGATCTTAACCTGAAGATGGTCATATACCTTTTTAATATCACGACGAAACAAGCGAAAGTGATGAATTTCATCCAAAAGAACTGTAGTATATTTATAAGTTGTTACTAGCGTTTCAATTAAGGCAAACAAATCATCAACCTCAACTGCATCCAACGAAACATAGACTACATTTGATTTATATACAAGCAATTGCTTCAGAAGAATTGTCTTGCCAGAACCACGAGGTCCAATCAACGAAAGAAAATGTTTTCCAGAATCTGCAACAAGTTCATCAAAACAAAAACGTCGTTTATGGTAACTTTTTCCTTGCGCAAGTGCTAATTGATTCATTTCGAGAATAGTTACCATATCCATAAGCACAACCTAACACAAATCGTGGCATCTTGTCAAATCATTGAACAAAATGGCATAGTTTTTGTCAAATCATTGAACAAAACAGCACGCACAACCGTTTCATCCTTTTATTTTGTCCACGAATCCACATGTGCACGAATTGTTAATACTGCTTTCTTATGAATTTGCGATACTCGAGATTCAGTCAAACCCATCACTGCCCCAATTTCCTTTAAGGACAATTCTTTTTCATAATACAAAGAAAGCACGAGTTTTTCTTTTTCTGGGAGTAGCTCAATGGCTTTTGTTAACAACATGTGCTGTTCCTCCTCTTCAATTCCGGCTTCCGGCCGAACACCACCCTCTATCTCACTCATTTGCTCATCAGCAGCCAAAACATGCATGACATTCGTTTGTGCTAGCATATCCAAATACACAGTTTCTGAAACCCCCAATTCAACGGCAACCTCTTTATCTGTTACTATGTTTTGTTTTTTTTCCTGTGCTGCCCGAATAGCATGCGTTATTTGCTGCTGCTTTTTTACCATAATTTGTCCACCAAACGTCTGTTTACGAAGTTCGTCAATAACTGCACCCCGAATTCGCAAATACGCAAAAGACTTAAAAGCAACACCTTTACGCGGATCAAATTTATGCGCAGCTTCAATCAAACCCCAACATCCAATACTAAAAAAATCATCTTTTTCATAACCTGTTGGCAAATAAATATCCATAGTTGTCACAACTTTTTTAACCAGCCCAACATGAGCTTCAATTAAATCACTAATTGCCTTTTCACTCTGAAAATATTCCCCTTTATACGAAGAAAAGGTAGTCATATTCCTTTATCCTTTAATTGGCTACTAGATCCTGTTTCTTTTTTTCCATCTATTGAAGATACCGAAGCTTTTTGCTTCACCTTTCCCTCTTCGCTTCCTATAAAAGCCTCAATCGTAATAACACCTAAGAAATTACCAATAAAATATACAATAAAAAAAACAATAACACTTTTGATGACAAGCTCATTCAGCGAATTATGCGCCAAAACACCTGAAATTAAAGCAACAACTCCACCCACTAAACCAAAATACACAGCAAATTTTTTTATCATAATCCAAAATATCGACTAGTTAATTCAAAAAACGAGGCCATACTCGCTCGTTGTTTTCGTCCTGTTTCTCCAGCTAATCGCTGCGCAAGCTTGATAATATCAATACTCGCCTCTGAAAATGGATAAGCCAATAAAACAGGTTTTTGGCTTCGAACTGCTCTAGGCATGTTTTTATCACGAGCTATCACACCCATAAAACGAATATCAACATCTAAAAAACGATCAGCAATTGTTTGTATTGTTCGATGAACTCGCTCACCCTCAGCATAAGTTGGCACATCATTTACCAACAAGCTAATATCAGCTGTCGAATTATAATAAAGCAATGCTTTTATCATAGCATAAGCATCCATCATGGCTGTTGGCTCTCCAGTAGTAATCAATAAAACCTCAGGTGCAGCCAACGAAAAAGCCAACGTATTTTCGCCCATGCCTGCACCTGTATCAATCAAAACATAATCAGGCTCATAACTTTGTTGATAAGCCTCCAGTGCTTCGAAAAAACAACGTTTTTGATGCTCTTCTAGGTGCGTCATACCAACTAATCCAGAAACGCCTGGAATAATTTTGATGCCCAACGGCCCATCAATAATAATCTCAGGTAATGTGCGTTCTCCCCGAATAAAATGTCCCAGATTATAATGAGGCGAAATACCTAACACAATATCTACATTAGCCATTCCCAAATCTGCATCAATAATCATAACCTTTCGATCTCGCTTAGCTAAGGCCAAAGCTAAATTAGCAGCAATATTAGTTTTTCCTACGCCACCTTTTCCGCTTGTAATCGAAATACATCGACCAGGTATAACCTTTCCAACAGAAGAATACTCCTGAACTTTTAAACGATGAACTAATTCACGCAACTTTGTAGCCTGATCCACTAAATTCCCCCCATAACATCTACAAGCATCATATCAATCAAAATTTTTGGCTCAGCAATCTCCAAGTCATCTGGCACATTTTGTCCATTCGCATAATAAGATAACTTAAAGTGATATTTTGCAATTACATTACTTATTATACCAAGAGAATGCGTTTCATCAAGTTTTGTAAAAATCACACGCTCCTGACATAAGGAAGAAAATCGACTAATCACAGAATCCGTATCTATATTTTTCGCTGTAGCACTTAACACTAGAATACTCTCAATTGATGAATTATGCAAAAATTGCTTTAGTTCATCTGCCTGTTTTTCATTTTTTAAGGACCGCCCAGCAGTATCAATAATAATAAGATCACGATCTCTCAGTTTTTCCTGAGCTTCCAAAAAATCTTTGGGTGTAAACGCAACCTCTATGGGAATTCCAATAATCGCTGCATACGTTTTTAGCTGCTCAATCGCAGCAATACGAAACGTATCAATTGTAATCAACCCAACTTTTTTTTGCTGCATTAAAGCAAAATTCGCTGCAATTTTCGCAGCTGTTGTTGTTTTTCCCACTCCAGTTGGCCCTAATAATGCAATCATTTTTTGACGACCTGGCTCGAGCACAATCGGATACACACTCCCCAACATATCAATTAATCGTTTTTTAAGAACTGGATAAACTTTGCTTCGTTCAGACAACTCAGCATCTGTAAACTGCGGACGAATATCCCGAAAAATCTTAAACAATAGTTCCCGATCCAAACCAATATTTTCACAATTCCGAACATATTCGATCACCTCATTCGGAAGATCATGTTGTTTCGCTTGCTTTTCACCAATAACATGATCAACTAATATTTGAAGTGTCTCTTTAATAACCTCAATTTCCGATTCAACTTTTTCAACCTTTCTTGCCAATTGAGGCGATGCTAACATTTCTGTTTTAGGCTCTGTCAAAGCAGAGCCACTTTCTGTAATAGATCGATGCAAGGTATTTCGAAAACCACTCGCGTTCCCAGGTTGTGACAATTCGCGTTTATCCTCCAAAATATTGATATCAACACCCGCCATTACCTCAACAATCTCTTTAGCAAAAAAACCAAAAATCCCGCCTTTTGAAATGCTTCGCGAATGCAAAATAACAGCATCAGAACCAAAATCAGTTTTTACTAACGTCAACGCTTCTTGCATTGTAGTAGCTTCGTATTTTTTAATTCTCATTCGGTAATTTCACCATCCCTATTGCTTGAATTTCGACATCTGGTAAGATTTCATTATAAGCTAATACTACTAACGTTGAAAATGAGCGTTCAGTTAATCGCTTAAAATGAGGCCGTACACTACTTGAACACAACACAATTGGCTGATATCCCAAATTGCTCATTTTTTCAATTTCCTCAGCTAGCCCAACAAACATTTTCTGAATATATACCGGCGATAATGAAGTATACGCCCCTTGATCTGTATATTGCAAGGAATCAGCAATTTTCTGCTCTAATGCAGGATCCAACGTAACTGCAGCAACAATACCTTTAGGTGTCTGATACATTTTTGTAATTAATCGAGACAATTTCTGTCGCACATACCCAGTTAAGGAATCAAGATCTTTGGTAGTTTGACCATGATCTGCTAAACATTCTAAAATCGTCACGAGATTTCGAATCGGTACGCGTTCTTTTAATAAATTCTGAAGCGTTTTTTGAATCATTGCTAAAGATAAAATTGCAGGAATTACATCCTCTACAACTGCCGGATATTTTTCTTTCACATTATCAATCAAAAGCTTAACCTCCTGCCGCCCTAATAATTCATGTGCATGCGTATAAATAATTTCAGTCAAATGCGTAATAATCACACTCGTTGGATCTACAACCGTATATCCAGCAACACTAGCACGCTCCTTATCTGAAGGTGAAATCCACAAAGCAGGCAACCCAAAAGTTGGTTCTCGAGTTTCAAATCCAGAAATTCGCTCAGTCACATTTCCAGGATCCATCGCTAAAAAGCGTCCCACCATAATCTCACTACGTGCAACCTCAGACCCACGAATTTTTACAATATACGTATTTGGCTTTAGCGACATGTTGTCACGAATACGAATCGGCGGCACAACAATGCCCATTTCAGAAGCAATTTTTTTACGAAGATTTGTAATAGATTCTAATAAATCTCCACCTTGCTTCGGGTCTACAACTGGAATAAGACCATATCCAATTTCAATTTCCATTGCATCAAAATGAATAGTCGGAACAATCTTTTCAGGAGCAGCTGGTGTACCTTTTTCAGACTCTTTTTGCGCAGCTTCAGCCTGCACTTTTTTTGTTGCTGCTGTTCGTTCTGCAACACTTTTAATATATCCAAGATAAATAAATAATGCAGTAATCATAATCATCGGTGTTTTAGGAACTCCTGGAACCAAAAGCAATAAACCAGAAAACGCAGCAACACTATAAACAGCTTTAAAATTAACAAAAAGTTGTTTAGCAATTTCTGAGCCTAAACTCGATTCTGATGTTGAACGTGTTACAATAATACCTGTAGCCGAGGAAATTAATAATGCAGGAACCTGTAAAGCAATACCTGAACCCACAGTTAACAATGTATACGTTTGTAATGCCTGAAGTAGCGTCATTCCCTGTTGCGCAACTCCAATAATAAACCCGCCTAAAATATTCACAATCGTTATAATAATTGAGGAAATTGCATCTCCACGAATAAACTTAGTTGCACCATCCATGGAACCATAAAAGTCTGCTTCATGCGCTACGGCTTGGCGTTTTTCCCTAGCCTGAACTTCTGTTAATAATCCTGCATTAAGATCTGCATCAATAGCCATCTGCTTGCCAGGCATAGCATCTAAAGTAAATCTGGCTGCAACCTCAGCTACGCGTTGCGCACCGCCTGTGATAACTACAAACTGAACAATAATCAATACTAAAAAAATGACCACACCTACTACATAATTACCCCCAACAACAACAGCACCAAAAGCTGTCACTAATCCGCCAGCATCCGCATTCAATAAAATTGCGCGAGATAAGGCAACACCCAAAGCTAATCGAAACACAGTGATAACGAGTAAATAGGATGGAAAAACAGAAAACTGAAGCGGTTCTTGCGTATACATTGTCACTAAAATAGTAAGAACTGATAAGGAAATGTTCACAATAACCAATAAATCCAGAAGGATTTTCGGTAACGGTAGCAAAATCATAACTAATAACACCATAACAGCTATAGCCATTCCAAAAGTGGAAGAAATCTTGTTGGGGTCAACTGTAGACAAGGTTTGCTCTGCCATAAATCCCTTAATACATTTTTTGTGTTATATCGCTATCATAACAAATAATTAAAGGAAAATACAAGGGTTTTTATGTTTTCACCTGAAACTCGTGTTGAAGAGCGCTGATCAACTGTGCTGAATCAAAAACAAGACCTTGAATTGTTCCTTGCTGTAATAAGCCCTCACGTGTGCGTTTTTGCGCAGCACCCAAAACTTTTTTGCCTTGATGCGTTAATTCATATTTAGCTGGATAAACAAAACACCGCGTTTCACTGCGTCGTTCATAAAGATCTTTAGTTGATAATTTTCCAAATTGAAGAAATACACCCTGTTGCTCAAAAGCACGCAGAAAATGCTGCGTAATCCATAAGAAACTAGACATCATTCCTAACGGACACCCTAAAAACGTTCGAGACAAAGCAAGGGCATAAGTCCATTCTCCAGGCTGATGAACAACAATGCCGCCACCAGTGGGACGCTGAACTCGATCATATCCCATATAATCGGTTTTTAAAAGAATCGAATCAATTGCTTGGGAATAACCATATGTCAGTGTGGGTTGTGTCCATGTATATGTTCGAAAAAAACCAGATCCTGCTTCCTGTTCAGCAGAAAAAAGCAAGTCACAATCTCGCTGCATGTTAAGCTTGCCTATAGCAGCTGCATCATCACGAAAATTCATGCTTATCTCTGCGTGAAAATTAAAATGGGTTCCTTAACTGCTTTTGTTTCATCCAAACGCTTCACTGGCGTATGATGCGGTGCATTATGCAGTAATGCAGGGTCATCCTGAATTTCTTTAGCGATTTTTTTCATAGCATCAATAAAGCAATCCATAGACTCTTTGCTTTCGGTTTCAGTTGGCTCAATCATCAAACATTCTGCTACAATCAATGGAAAATAAATTGTAGGAGGATGAAACCCATAATCAATTAATCGTTTAGCAATATCTACAGCTTTAACTCCCTGATGTGCTTTTTCTTTTTTAGCTGATATAACAAACTCATGCATACACAAACTATCAAACGGAACCTCAAAAACTGATTTAAGTTGCTGTCGCATGTAATTGGCATTAAGAATAGCATGATGAGCTACTGCTTTAAGTCCATTGCTGCCCAAACGTAAAATATAAATATACGCCTTCATCAACACAGAAACTTGACCATAAAATGTTGCAACTTTGCCAATGCTTTCTGACTTATTCCAACGCAATAAATATCTACCTTTTTCGTTTTCAATCACTGGAACAGGGAGAAAAGGAACTAACTTTTCGACAACGCCGATTGGACCGCTTCCCGGACCGCCACCACCATGCGGAGTCGCAAACGTTTTATGTAAGTTAATATGCGCAACATCAAAGCCCATTTCACCTGGTTTAACCAAACCCAGCAAAGCATTCGAATTCGCACCATCATAATACATGAGCCCACCAGCATCATGAACCAACGCCGAAATCAATTCGATATTGGGTTCAAATAAGCCGACTGTTGAGGGATTTGTTAACATTAATCCTGCAATCTGATCATTTAAAGCTGCTTTTAAAAACTCCAAGTCTACATTTCCATGAGCATCCGACGGAATCGTTTTTACAGAAAACCCAGCCATAGCTGCAGAAGCTGGATTCGTCCCATGCGCTGTATCTGGAACCAAAATTACTGTTCGTTTCGTATCATGATTAAACTGATGAAACGCTCGAATAATCATAAGTCCCGTATATTCTCCATGTGCACCTGCTGCAGGCTGAAGCGAAAAGCGATAATAACCAAATATTTCGCATAAAGATTGTTCTAGGTCCATCAAACAAGCCAATAACCCCTGAAGACTATCATTTCCAGCTAAGGGATGCAAATTCTGAAGACTAGGCCATGCCGCAATATCCTCACTAATTTTTGGATTATATTTCATAGTACACGAACCTAATGGATAAGCGCCTGTATCTACACCATAATTTAAAGTAGATAAGTGTGTATAATGCCGAACCACCTCAATTTCGCCAACTTCAGGCAAGGCTGGTAGCTGCTCACGAAACAATACACGTGGCAATTGATGTTTAAGTGTCAGTGCTGATCCAGCTGGTTGAGGTACATTAAAACCTTGTCGCCCCAATACTGATTTTTCAAAAATTAATTTTGTCATTGTTTTTCACATATATTTTTCATGATCTCTACATACCTATGAATATCTTCCACTGTTATTTTTTCTGTAACCGCAATAGACAAACATTGAACCCATTCAGAATGAAACTGCCCTAAATCCACTCCAGCAAGAATTTTCTTTTCCTTAAAGCCATTAAATATCTGTGCTGCGTCAACTGGCAATCGAATAACAAGTTCCTGAAAACACGGCGCTTGTGAAACAATTTCAATCCCATTAATTTCGGCAAGTTTGTCACGCAATAACGCTACTTTTTCAATACAATTTTGCGCAATTTTTTGTAATCCATAAGGCCCCATTAATGACAAATATACAGTAGCAGCCAAAGCATTTAGCGCTTGATTGCTACAAATGTTGGAAGTTGCTTTTTCACGACGAATATGTTGCTCCCGCGTTTGCATCGTTAAAACATACGCAACATTGCCCTCACAATCAACTGTTTGTCCTACAATTCGTCCAGGCATTTGACGCAAAAATATACTTTTTGCTGCCAATACCCCTAATCCAGGACCTCCAGCATTCATTGCGTTACCTAAGGATTGCCCTTCTCCAAACACAATATCTGCACCATAATCGCCAGGAGCAGCAATTGCCCCCAACGAAATCAAATTGGATACCCCAACAGCTATAAAAAGACCCTTTTCTTTGGCTGCATGAATTAACAGAGTATAGTCACAAAGCTCGCCAAAAAAAGTTGGCTGAAACAAAACAACACCAGCAATCTTCGAAGAAAACTGAGGAACCATCAGGTCTAATTCCGCATAAATAATATCAATATTCTGACCTTGCGCAAAGGTCGTTAACACAGATTGATAAAACGGATGAATCGGAACCTGAACAACTACGCTTCGTAATTTTTTTGCTGTAATCATCATCTGTACTGCTGCAATCAACGCGTTTGCTCCATCATAAAGTGAAGCATTAGAAATATCCATTCCAGTCAGCCGACATATCATAGTTTGATATTCAAAAATAGCAGTTAACGTTCCTTGGCTAATTTCAGGCTGATACGGAGTATAAGCAGTATAAAATTCGCTACGCCCAGTAATATGATGTACAGCAGCAGGAATGATGTGATCATAGACACCACATCCAGCAAAAGAAAGATCATAGGGTGTATTTAGCTCTAGTTTTTCTTTAATATACCTAGCTACAGCATTTTCATCTCGCCCTAGCGGAAGATTAAGCGACTTAACTCTTAATCTCTGGGGAATATCAGCAATTAAATCTTCCCACGTTGAAATACCCAGAGTCCCAAGTAATTCTTTTTCCTCAATAGCAGAGCTCGGAATATACAAACTATCAGTTGCTTTCTTCGAGAAGGCCTTCGTATTCCTCAGCTGATAATAAATCAGAAACTTCATTATCATCAGCAATTTTGATTTTAACAATCCAGCCTTCATCATAAGGCGAACTGTTTACTAAGCCAGGATCATTAACTAAATCATCATTAATCTTTGTTACAATACCGCTGAGCGGACAATATAGGTTACTCACTGTTTTAACAGATTCGACAACACCCATATCATTCATTTCTTCGAATTCCGTTTCCAAAGCAGGTAACTCGACATAAACAATATCACCCAGCTGCTCTTGCGCATAATCAGTAATACCTATAGTCGCAACACCATTATGCACCTTCACCCACTCGTGTTCTTTAGTATAAAGTAAATTTGCTGGTACGATTGTCATAGTTGCTCTCCATTTTTCAAATTCGATTTTCTTATCCGGTCAAATGATAATTGAAAAAATTAAAATAATCAACACCAGTTACATCGCAATTTCCTAATTTTGATACCCTACTGCCAATCTGTTGACGTAATCATTTAAAGAAAGATATAATCTTAACGTTATAAACAACAAGGAGTCCACATGCTAACCAAAACATATTCAGCAGCAGTTCTTGGGATGGAAGCCAAAGTCGTTGAAGTGGAAATTGATTGTCATCATGGACTTGGACACATGATTATTGTAGGACTACCCGATGCTAGCGTTAAAGAAAGCAAAGAACGGGTTACCTCAGCAATTAAAAATCGAGAATTTTTTGTACCCATCAGCCAAAGCTTAACCATCAATCTTGCACCTGCAGAAATTAAAAAAATTGGCGCAGTTTACGATTTAGCCATTGCAATTGGGATTCTGGCAGTAACGCATCAAATGAGCCAACCCAAACCCAACAACAAAACAATGCTGGTTGGCGAACTCAGCCTTAACGGCGAAATTCGCCCTATCGAAGGCGCTTTACTCGCAGCGATCTGCGCAAAAGATAACGGATTTTCTACACTTATTTTACCTGAAGCCAATGCAGCAGAAGCTGCACTCATTAAAAACCTTACAATTGTTCCTATCAAAAACCTTACACAGGCTGTTCAATATCTTAATGGCGAAAACACTTTTACCTACACACCTTCAGAAATAACTGCTGAACGAGAAATATCACGACATGATTTTAAAGACGTCAAAGGCCAAGAACATGTTAAGCGTGCACTCGAAATTGCAGCTGCTGGCGGCCATAATATGTTAATGATTGGCTCACCAGGCTGTGGAAAAACAATGCTAGCAAAACGCCTGCCGTCAATTTTACCTAATTTATCATTTGAAGAAGCTCTTGAAGTCACAAAAATATATAGCGTAGCAGGCAAACTAAAACATCGCTCATCACTCATTCAAGAGCGACCCTTTCGATCGCCGCATCATACTGTCAGTTATGCAGGATTAATTGGCGGAACCTCAATTCCAAAACCTGGAGAAGTCAGTTTAGCACACCATGGTGTTCTCTTTTTAGATGAACTTCCGGAATTCAAACGAACACTGCTCGAACTGCTTCGCCAACCCTTAGAAGACGCTGAAGTTACAATTGCCAGAGCAAACTCTACCTTAACCTATCCTTCCTCATTTATGCTAGTTGCCAGCAGCAATCCATGTCCGTGTGGATTTCTGAATGACCCTGTAAAAACCTGTACCTGCTCTCAAGGACAAATTAACAATTACCGCGCCAGATTATCCGGCCCACTTCTTGACCGCATTGACATTGTTGTTGATGTGTTTCCCTTATCCTCTGAAGAACTAACGAATTTACCCCACGGTCAACCCAGCTCTGAAATTAGAAATCGAGTTCAGCAAGCACGTTATATCCAAAAAGACCGCTTTCAACACCGTCCCGGACTTTTTTCAAATGGACACATGGAAGAACAGGAAATAACAACCTATTGCAAACTCTCAGATGATATTCACCAATTTCTGAAAAAAGCAGTCACAAAATATCAACTCAGTGCACGCGGCTATAGTAAAGTCATCAAAGTATCTCGATCAATTGCAGATCTAGAATGCGCAACCGAAATTTCTATTTCCCATATTGCTGAAGCACTTCAATACCGCAGATGAAAAAAATATCCATTTCACTTTTCATGGATCATGTTATCCTTCACCACCTCATCTACTCCTATTCTAAAGCTATTGAAAAAACCAACGAAACTATTGATTGCGCCTATACAATTACGATCCATCCTAATCTATGGCAACATATTCAAATTCCCATGCCTCGTGAACAAAATTTTGATATTGAGGCTTTGATTCACAAAGAATTATTGCCGCTACTCCCAATCTCAAAAGACAACCTAATCTACACATATCATAAACATGCAAATCGACTCAATGTCAGGTATATTTCCAATGCTAACGCTTGCCGCCTCCTTTGCCTGCTACCGTGGAAACAAAATGCAAAACGATTCACAACAACAGAATTTATATTAGTTACAAGCCTTGTAGTGCAAGCAACTATAATCGGCTTTATTTTGATCAACACAAATACTCACGCAACACAACAAAACCAACTCGAAGCAGCGAAAACTCTACAGCAACACAATCAAAAATACAAACTCCTAGCCAATCACACCAACAATCTCAGCCTAATTAATTCGCTCAACACACTGCTCAATACAGAAAACATCTTTACACGCATAGACCTACAACCCCCATGCCTTCGACTTCAGGGTATACCTCGTCATAACAAAGCAATTAACAAGCTTTTAATGACCCTGTCTATTGAAAAAGCAACAATTACACACAACCATATCAAAAATAACTCGTTTGACATTCAAGCACACATCAAATGAAAAGAAAAACCCTTCTACTCTTACTTAACACCTGTCTGCTTTTTGCGCTATTTACAATATATTTTTTGCAAAAAAATCAAACTGTTTCTCACCTAAAACAGCCGAGCATTCATAAGCCAACTATCAGCAAAAAAGTTCCAAAAGAAGGTCAACAAATCACAACCCACAGTCTTCTTATTGACCCCTATTCACTTAAAACACATGTAGCCTTAATGGATTACATCACCAACCTTCACGGAAAACGACGTATCGCTCGCGTTCAAATTTCAATATCCTCCAATCGATTTGTCGGTCAATTGGATATGGAATAACCATGCTAAAATCAATGTTCTCACACGTAACCAAATTTTGCTTTATTCTATTTCTATACTCTATACCAGCTTTTTCAGTTGCAGTTGATTATAAATACGATCCTTTTGAGCTCCCTAAAATAGAAACGAAAACTATTATTCACGAATGGGATTACATTCTATCTATTCATTACCTGACCTCCCAAGAAGTCACAGCCCTACTTTCGCGAATTTATACCTCAGTCGCTTTTGACTATAATGAACAGTCCCGATTACTTGCAATTCATACAACGCCACGACTCTATCGTGACCTTCGACAACTCTTAGAAAAATGGGATCTACCTAAAAAAATGATCAAAATTTCTGTTACTGTTCTTGAGATTAGTCAACAACAATTATCAGATTTAGGAATTGAATGGAATACACAGGACACGGTCATTCAGCAAGGGATCCTACGTACCAAAGAAGATATTCTGGCTACCATTAAAATACTTGAACGAAACGGAAAAGCCTCTATTTTAGCCAGACCCGAAATTACGTCGCTTCCAAATCAAGAAGCCCAAATCAAAATCGGAGAAAAAGTACCGTACGCTATTCCTGCTACAGACCGTGTTGAAAGTAGATGGACGATCCAGTACATTAATGCAGGTATCACTGTCAAAGTTACACCCGAAATCGTGTCTGGAAATCGCATTAAAGCACTTATTCATCCCGAAGTTAGCTCAATCAAAGAATGGAAAGCAACTCAAGCAGGCGAATTTCCAATTCTTTCCACTCGAGAAATGGATGTCTCCTTAATCGTAGATAATGGACAAACCATGGTGCTTGGCGGCCTTATTAACAGTCACGAACGCCACAACGAAAGTCGGGTGCCATTTCTGGCTGACCTTCCCTGGATCGGTTACTGGTTTTGCCACACCATTACAGAAAACGAACAAACCGAAATTGTATTTTTAGTCACGTTTACAATTATTGAACCGTAGTCTCATTGTTACCTACTATAACAAATCAGCTATAAACAACTTAATTCGAGCCAACCCTTTCTCAATATTTTCCATAGAAGTCGCATAAGATAATCGAATATAATTATCTGCCCCAAATCCTGCACCTGGTACAACAGCTACTAGCGAATGTTCAAGTAATGCATTTGAAAAATCAACGGAATTAGCAATAACCTTGCCCTGATGTTTTTTTCCATAATGAATTGAAATATTTGGAAACAAATAAAAAGCACCTTCCGAAGGAAAACAGGTTACACCTGGAATGTCTCCTAACAATTTTAACATGCGAATTCGACGTTGCTCAAACGCACAACGCATTGTTTCAACAACTGATTGATCTCCACCCAAAGCCTCTTCTGCTGCTTTTTGCGAAATACTCGTTGGATTAGATGTTGTATGTCCCTGATAACTATTCACACACTTAATTACAGCTGCATCGCCTAAAACATAACCAATACGCCAACCTGTCATTGCATACGTTTTTGAAACACCATTGATCACAAGTGTTCGTTGACGAATTTCATCACCCAACGTTGCAATACTAGTGAAAATCGCACCTTCATACACCAATTTATCATAAATTTCGTCACTAATAACATACACATCAGCTTTTACAATAATATCAGCAAGAATCCGTAATTCCTCTTTAGTATACAATGAACCCGTTGGATTACTCGGGCTATTCAAAATCACAGCTTTTGTTTTAGGTGTAATCGCCTTTATGAGCTGTTCCGGCGTCATTTTAAATCCAGCAACATCTGTTGTTTCAATAAATACAGGAATACTATCCGCAAGCAAAATCTGTTCAGGATAACTCACCCAATAAGGCGCAGCAACAATAACCTCATCTCCAGGATTGCACAAGGCTTTTAAAACATTATAAATCGAATGCTTAGCGCCACAATTGATGCTAACCTGAGACAAATTATAAATTAAACCCAAATCATGTTTCACTTTTTCAATAACTGCTTGCTTAAGTTCCGGCGTTCCGGATTCTGCAGTATATTTAGTTTCGCCCTCTAAAATCGCATGAATAGCAGCATTCTTGATTGATTCAGGTGTATCAAAATCCGGCTCTCCGGCTCCAAAACTAACCACATCTTTGCCTTCCTTTTTCAGTTGCTTTGCTTTGGCAGTCACAGCTAATGTCACAGAGGGCGCAATACAAGAAAGTTTTTTTGAAATAGATTTCATCAACTAGCTCCTTTTCAAGGTTATAGAATAAAATTTAACCAAAGTCTATTTTAGTATTAATAAATAAAAAAAAGTAGTCCTATCTTTGCTCTTGTTCATTTTACCCAAATCACCGTACAATATATCCTATGAATAATACATTGTACGAAGGTAAAAATATGTCGCCTATGAAAAAAGTTCTTGTTATTATGGGAAGCAACTCAGATCACGATATTATGGATCAAACTGTCCAACAACTCTCCCTTTTCTCTATCGAAAGCGATTGTATAGTTGCTTCAGCACACAGGTCACCGCAAAAAGTAGCAGAAATTGCAACGACTGCACATGAAAAATATGAGGTCATTATTGCTGGCGCTGGAAAAGCTGCACATCTTCCAGGCGTTATAGCTGCTTACACGCCTCTACCAGTAATTGGCGTTCCCATTAAAACACCAGATTTAGGCGGACTCGACTCCCTTTACTCCATTGTCCAAATGCCAACCGGCGTTCCAGTTGCAACTGTAGCAATTAACGGAGCAAAAAATGCAGCCATTTTAGCAGCTCAAATCATGGGAATCAAATATCCAGCAGTTCAAACTGCTGTTCGCCAATTTAAAGCAACTATCGCAAACGAATAATATGTCGCATCTTAATGGTATTGATATTGTCATCGTACTTTTTCTAATATGGCAAATCTATTCCAGCAGTCAAAAAGGCTTATTTCGTATTGTTTTTGATATTGTTACTCTATATTTAGCTACAATTGGTGCTCTTCGTTTCTATTTGCCAACAGCTATATGGATACATCAAACTGTAGCATTAACCAGTACAATTGCAAAACCATTAGCCTTTATCTCTGTTTTCATTCTTCTTGTAATCGGACTACATTATTTCTCTGTTGTTCTAAGTAAACTTTTACACAAAACGACTCTAGCCAGTGCAAATATCTGGGGTGGGGCTGTAGCAGGTGCAGCCAAAGGACTTTTAATAATACTCATTATTCTTTTTCCAATATCCGAATGGAAATGGATTCCAAAACCAGTTGCAAATTACGTTAATCACTCAGTTATTGTTACTATTTCCAAACCTATTGCTGGCTCGTTATTAGAAAAATTTAAAACTAAAGAATCCTTTCAACTAAAACTCGGAACAACCAACGTGTTCAGTTGAGACATTCATACGAAAGGCTGCTATAGATGAAAAAATCATTGATACAATCAGTTGAAAACTATTTACAATTTGGGCAATTTTATCCTGCATTAACATTGCTAGCCAAGACTCTAAATTCAGAAACTAATTCAAATGAGCGTGATTGGATCCATCATCAAATCCAAAAAATATTAAGGTTGATTCAAGATCAAGTCCTAACAAATCAACAATCAAGTCTTATCATTTTTGGCACCTCAGGTTGGCGAGGAATCATTGGCGAAGATTTTACCTTTCACACTGTCACAACTGTTACACTGGCAATTCTTGAGTTACTAAAAAATACTCTCTTTCTAAAAACAATTGGAGCAACTTCCTACAATGAAGTTCGTGAACGGGGTTGTGTTTTGGGATGGGATAATCGGTTTATGGGTTCAGAATTTGGCATGTTAGTTACCAGTCTTTTAGCAGGCGATGGTATCCACGTTCATCTGGCAAAAGAAGCTACAACGCCAGAACTTAGCGCAGCAGTTGTCGAGCTAAATGCAGCATGTTCAATCAATTTAACCCCCTCACATAACCCGCTCAATTGGGCTGGACTCAAATTTAACCCAGCAGATGGCGGCCCTGCAAGTACAGAGTTAACCCAATTCATACAACATACAGCCAATAATAAAACAGCCCCAATTACTCCCAGTTTAGATCCAAATCCTTGCATAACAACCATTGACCCCCTTCATTTATACAAAGAATTTATTACAAAAAACCCGTACATCAATCTTACCACTATCATTAATGGAATCAACCAATCTGATATAACGATTATTATTGACAATATGCATGGTGCAAGTCGAGGTCGATTTCAGGAATTATTAAAGGGCGTTGATCCAACAAAGCTTTCATATCTCCATACCAATGATGATGTTCTATTTCACGGCATTAAACCCGAACCTTCAGCTGAAAACCTTCAACCTGTTATCACCGGCTTAGCAGCTAGCACAGCTAAATTCAAACTCGGAATGATTCTAGATCCAGATGGCGATCGTATTCGCTTTACAGACGGAAATTTAGACATTGAAATGAATATGTTTGGACCCATTGCGCTAGAATTTATGATTACCCAACGCCACGCCAACGGTATCTTAGTCAAATCTGTTGCAACCTCCAATTTTGGAAATGCCATAGCAGCAGCCCATGGAATTGAAGTCATTGAAACTGCAGTTGGCTTTAAAAATTTTCGACCCTATTTATTGCCGAGTGCAAATCCTGCTGCAATTATAGCGTACGAAGAAAGTGATGGATTTACACTCCAACACCATACTCTGGAAAAAGATGCGCTCATGTGTGCGCTAATGGCTATGACGATAGTACTGGAAAAACAACAAAACTTTACAGACATTGTTACGGAACTTCAACAACGCTATGGCTTTTTCTATCCAAGTCGTAGTGGCCAAGATGTAGATCGGCCGTTAGCTGGAGCCCCCTTAATAGCAAAACTTGCCTTACTCAAAAAATATGATACAGGACAGGAACTCCTGGTTGGCACAACATACAAACGCATTAAAACGCTCATCACACTAGATGGCTATAAAATCGTTTTTGACGATGCTAGCTGGCTATTAATTCGACCCTCAGGCACAGAACCCAAGGTTCGCTTTTATGTTGAAGGCCGCACCCAAGCCGATAGCGCGGCTCTATTTGAAACTGCCAAGCAGTTGTTACGGGAAGCAACAGGGTAAATAATTTATTTATATTTCAAAAAAAATTAAAATCTTGAAAATTAGAACTGAATGCTTCTGTATTTCAATGAACCATTAACAAACTGGGTCGCCATTGGCATCAATACTTAATCCGCTATCGTTCACTAATACACCTGTAAACGCACTGGCAGCACCCTTCATTTCTTTAACAATTGGTTCCATCATTAAAGCTTTTGCTTCACTACTTGCTGGATTAACGCCCATTTTCTTCCCCCTTGTTTTTATTTTCCTCTTAATGAGGCAATATCCATTACACTGCTATTATCTGCAAATCAAGCCTAAAACATGTATCGAAATTTCTTGATATCTCCGTTACAGGTTTCGAAAGCCTCAACTGTCGGATACAAAGTCCTTTTGCGTAAATGACAAGAAGCCGATATAATAGACTTATCATGAACTTTCATAAAGAACTTAAAAAACTACTAGGATTTCCTTTTTTGGTTGATTATACGGACTTTCACCAAAAATTAATTTTATATCTAAAACACCGTTATGGTTTTTTACATATTCAAACCGTTTCGTTGTCAGCACTAGAGGGCAGAGGTGTGTCACAAACCTGTCGCGAAAAATTGAGCGAATTTCGCTGGATGTTTTTGGATGCTAATCATCAAAAAGTAAAACTAAAAAAAGCGCTTCAGTCTCCAGAAATCGTTTCATTTATTTTAGTTCCAGTACGAGAAATGACAACAATGGCCCATGTGCTTGAAATTAGCCTTTCTCCGGAATGTTCCTTATGGAAAAATAGCAAAAAAGTGATGATTCCACTCATTGATTTTCTCGTCGAATACATTGGCAAACACCGTGAAATGTATACACTCATTCAACGCTTTCAACAAACAACTGCTAGTGAAATAGCTAACCCGTCCCAGCCTCCATTAACGCCAATACCCGGGTTTTCAACGCCGAAAGTGCCCAACATTATCGATAACCATAAACAATCTGTAGATCATCCATTTGATCTTGTTCAAACGTTAGAATCAATTGAAAAAGAAATTATTACTAACGCTCTTATATTTTTTAAAGGAAATCGGGCCCAAGCTGCCAGACAATTGGGATTAACTGAACGAATGATGGGCTACAAAGTCGAAAAATATGATATTGATTGGAAAAAAATTAAACAACCTGACATCAGCCTTCCCATTCAAGAAAATTAAAACTAACTTTTACTAAGAACCATACCAAAACTTAACAATAGCTAATGCTGCCAAACTAGCTGTTTCAGTTCTAAGAATACGCGGACCTAAACTAACTAACGCACCATTTTTCAGTTGTATTGTATCAAATTCTTTTTTTGAAAAACCTCCTTCTGGCCCAACCAAAATCAAAATTCGTTTCAAAGATATCTCATCACCTAATACAGTTTTTAACGGAAGAATGGATCGCTCAGCAAAACAAAGGACACAATCATACGCTGCGAATTGATCTAAACAAGAATTTAAACTCCTTGGCAACGAAACAATTGGCAAAACAAATCGCTCAGATTGCATGGCTGCCTCTCGGGAAATACGTTGCCATCGCAACACCTTAGCTGCTACTTTATTTTCAATATCTGGAACAACTCGTTCTGTGAGTAATGGAATGATTTGCCGCACCCCCAACTCTGTACTTTTTTGAATAATCATATCCATTTTCTCACCCTTAACTACAGCCTGAGCCAAATCTACCTCAACACCTACAGATAATGGTTTTTCAAATCGCTGCCTCACCGTCATTTCAAGTGACGATTTCCCCACTGAAATAATCTCACACAACGTGTAAAAATCCTGCTGAAGTGGTACAACAACAAACTTATGTCCCACAGACCTTCGCAAGGAATGAGCCACATGACGAAAATCATCATGCGTCAACATAATATTATCACCTACAATATTATCAACAAAAATATGCATAGCGTTATTGTAATCTCAAACTAAAAATATGCCAAACACCTATTTTAAGCTATAATTTTAAATTATGCGCGCTATTGCTGTTTACGTTCATATTCCTTGCTGCATCCAGAAATGTAGTTACTGTGATTTTGTTTCGTTCCCCCAAGCAGACTTTCCATTAAACGACTATGTCAATTTACTATTAATGGAAATCAAAAAATATCAACCCTTACTCAATCTATTTCCACCCAGTTCTATTTACTTGGGCGGAGGAACACCCTCATTATTGTCCGCACATCAAGTTCAACAAATTCTTACCACAATTTATCCACCTTCTAATTATCAAAACCCGATAGAAATAACACTCGAAATTAATCCAGGTACTGTTACAAAAAAAAAACTAGCTGAATTTCGCTCTGTTGGCATTAATCGACTCAGTATTGGCGTACAATCTTTTTCAACAGAACTCCTTCGCACCATTGGCCGAATTCATACACAAGAACAAGCCGTCGCCTGTTTGAATGATAGTATAGATTGCGGCTTTAATAATGTGTCTATTGACCTATTATATGGCCTTCCAGAACAAACGCTCACGAATATTAAGTTTGATATTACTAAAGTTTCCTCATTACCCATTCACCATGTATCCTGGTATCAGCTAACACTAGAAGAAAAAACACCCCTTTATCAAATTTATCAAGCTAATCCCGCAATTTTTCCTAATGAAGAACTATTAGTTAATATGACAAAAATTATTTACGAATCGCTGATAAAAAAAGGCTTTCAATATTATGAAACATCAAATTATGCTTTATCAAAACATCAATCACAACACAATACTACGTATTGGCAACATCATAATTATCTTGGGTTTGGTATAGGTGCTGTATCCTTTTTTGATCCAATTCGAAATACAAATCCGCTAACATGGAATAGTTACCAATCAATGCTTAATCAAAAAAAATTAATTCATAAAAACATTGAACATCTAACCTATGATGAACGAAAATTTGAAATGATATTTCTTGCTTTACGTACACAAAAAGGATTACATATTCCAACGTACAACAACAGATTTAATCAAAACTTCATCAAAAATTACAAAAAAATCATTTTTCGATTAACTCAAGAAAAACTAGCTGAACTTAACTATCCTTGGTTTCGACTATCTCGACGCGGTTCTGAAATAGCTAATTCCATTATGATAGAATTTTAAAAACACCCAAATTTAACTTGTTTTGATATATATCTCGTGAGGTTTTTGTTGCATCGAAATAATTTTTCCTACATCAGTCACTGTCATAATAATTTGTGCATCTTGCTTGAAAAACTGAAGAACGATTTCTTTGCGTGGACCATCCAGTTCCAATAAAACATCATCTAATAAAATAATAGGAACATCCAATGCTTTTCGCCTAATATAATTAACTTCAAAAAATTTAATAGCTAAAACAATTAGCCGTTGCTGTCCCAAAGAAGCAAAATGTTTTGCACTTTTACCATTATGAAAAATAGTAAAATCATCCCGATGAATACCATACATACTATATCCCTGACGAACTTCATCTTGTATTCGTTTATTTAATTCTGCTTCAATACTTTTTGCAACATCGCTTTTTAAATTAGGATGATAACTCAGCAAAACATTCTCTTTTTCCCCAGTCACACCTCGAATTAAAATATTAATAAACTCACTTGTTTCAAAAACCCACTGTTTACGTTTTTGTATTAAAAATTCCATTGAAATAGATAATTGTTGATTATAAACAAAAATAATTTCATCTATATAAATTCCCTTCATTTGTAATTCTTTTAATCGCTTGTTTTTTTGTTTGATTAATTGACTATATTGATGAAAATAAAAAAAATACTGGCGATCTACCTGATTTAAAACAATATCCATTACTCGTCGACGAGCTTCGGGTGATCCTTGAACAATTTCTAAATCACCCGGTGCAAAAAAAACCATTTTAATAGTCCCAATTAAATCACTCACAACGCGAATTGGGATATGATTCATAATGAATTTCTTTTTCCCAGTACTATTAATCACACAGGCTATCTCAAAGGGATGATGACTATGATTAAACAACGCGCCTAAAAAAGCCTCTGTTTGATTAAACTGAATTAATTGCTTGGAATCTGTTGAACGGAAACTTTTCGAATTTGCTAATAAATATATTGCCTCTAAAATATTAGTTTTTCCACTCCCATTAGGTGCTACTAATATATTTAATCCTGGATCAAATAAAACCTTATATTCAGTATAATTTCTAAAATGCGATAATTGAAGTTCCTGAATATACATGAATACCTATTCTCAAACAAAAAAACCTAAGTGTCTGTTCGAATTGGCATTAAAACATGAATATAACTTGATGACTCTGCAGGTGAAAACAAAGCTGCACCTCGTGAACCATTAAATTGAATATCAATTCGTTCTTCAGATACATTTTTCAAAAACTCAATAATAAGCCGAATATTAAACTGAATATATTCAATATCCTCACCCTTCATTTTAATATCTATTAATTCAGACACGTCACCTAAACTCGGTGATATAGCACTAATATGTAATTTTTCATTACCTATGTCAAATTTAGCTATATTTGCACTTTCTGAGGCAATTAATAAACAACGCTCACAAGCTTCCATTAAATCCCTTTTAACTATTGTTACATAACTCGAAAAAATCTTTGGGATAATTTGATCAAATATAGGATATCTACCTTGAATGACCCTAGAAATAATCATAACATTGCCTATTTTGAATGTTATTTGTTCTAATGAAGATAAAATCTCTACTTGAACCTCCTGTTTCAAATTACTAATAATATATATAATTTCATTCACTGTTTTTGTAGGTACAATATTAGAAAAAGTTTGCTCAGTTAATAATGGAATTTCAGTTTTGGCTAATCTAAAACCATCTGTTGCCACAAATTTAACTGTTTTTTCTATTTCAGTCTTAGTAATATAAACTCCATTAACTATCATTTTACTTTCATCAAAACTTACCGAAAAAACAACTCGTTTAAATTGATCTCTTAATTGAGACGATGAAATAATAATTTTTTCACAATTTTCTGCTAATTGAATTTCAGGAAAATCACTCACTGGTAAACCATGAATATTAAATTTTGAATTTCCAGAAATAATTGTAATAATTTTATTTTCATTTACCTTAATCATAACTAGCTCACTCGACAATTTTGAAACTATACTATAAAAAATTTTAGCTGGGATTAAAACTGAACCTTCTATTATACTATCTGCTGCGAGTGTTAATTTAATAGCTATTTCTAAATTATTCGAAATAATAGTCAATATCGAATCTTTTACTTCTACATAAAAATTTCCTATAACGGGAACAGTTATTCGATCAGAAACCGCTTTTAAAGCTATAGAAATACCATACATTAAATCCAATCGTTTACAACTAAATTCCATAATTACTATTCCTTTCTCGTTAACATTTTCTATATATTACTATTAGTATTAAATTATATATATATTAATCATAATAGTAATAAGGCTTGTGGAAATGTGCATAAGTTATACTTAACTATACCTTATATGGGTTTGTTAATCAATATTATCCACATTCATTATGGATAACTTTGATGTTTCTTTTGTATAACTAACTAATAACTCATTCAAAAATAAGTAACTAGAGTAATTATCCTCATTGATTCTTTAGTTATCCACCTAACTTATCCCCATTCTGTGGATCATTTATTGTTGATAAAAATGTTTTAGTTGAATCAAATCCTTTTTGACAAAAAATATCGATTAATTTAATAATAGTTGGATATATATTTTCTAAATGATTTAATTCAAGACGAGAAAATAAACCTAACACATAATTAGAACAATCGACTTCAGAAGGCGGCGCTCCTATACCTATTTTAATTCGAGGAAAAGTATTACCTAAATAATTAATAATAGATTTAATCCCATTATGTCCACCTGCACTGCCTTGATTTCGTAATCGAAGCTTACCAAAAGGTAAAGCAAAGTCATCATAAATAATTAGTAGTTGATGTAAAGGAATTTTATAATAAGAAATAAGATTATAAATAGATTCGCCACAACAATTCATAAAAGTTTGAGGACAACCAAAAAGAATTTTTTTCCCATATAACGAAGTACTTGAAATTAGAATATCAAATTTTTTTTCTGTTGGTTTACAAAAATAATTTTTTTCACAAGCTTCAACACACATAAATCCACTATTATGTCGTGTATTGTTATATCGTATACCTGGATTACCTAAACCAATTATTAATATCGTATCCATAAATCAAATGATATAATATTTATAGTGAAAGTGCAAAATATCAATGACATTATTATGTTTAGTGAAAAATTCACAATGGTGGATCAATTACATCAACGACAAGTTGCAGCTATAGCTGTTGAATTTTTTGATGAAACAAAGCGGCTTCACAAATTAAGAAAAAAATGGAGAATTTTATTAGAAGCAGCAGCCTTATTACATGATATAGGAATTAGTCAAGGATATGAAGGACATCATAAAACAAGTTATAAGATTATTTATGAAACTAAATTTTCGTGGCTTTCAGATCGAGAAAAAATAATGATAGCCTGTATGACACGTTTTCATCGAAAAGCTCTTCCTACTTCTGATTTTCCAGAAATGATGGAATTATCTACAAAAGATCAAGAAAAAGTTCAAAAGTTAATAGCATTATTGCGTATTGCTGATGGATTTGATCGGCCACATATGCAATCAGTTAAAAAAATAAAAGCATATTTTCAAAAAGATGAGCTTGTTTTGGCTTATCATTCCATTCATCCACGATTAAACGAACATGAAGGAGCTATTAAAAAAGGTGATTATTTTTGTCAATTATTTAAGATAAACCTTCGAATAGTCAAAGTGTAAAAATTCACCTCTTTCAATAACTGAAATTCCAATCTATAATAATCATAAATTTTTTGAAAAGGAGTTCGGTTTTATGAAAAGAGTAGCCATAATTTTGTTAGGGATAGCTGTAGTGATGGGTTCTGGATTTAAGTTGTCATTAAATAAAGACGATAAAGTGATATTAAAAGTGGGAGAAACGCAAATTACAGTTAAAGAATTTGAGGCGAAAGTGAATTCTTTACCAGAACAATATAAACAATACTATGGTTCTCCAGAAGGCAAAAAAATGTTACTTCAAGAGCTTCAAAAAGATTATATGATCTATGAATTATCAAAAAAAGCTGGATATGATCAAAACAAGGAAGTAAAAAAACAGCTGGATGATATTAAAAAGCAAGTTATGATGGCTGCTTTTTTGAAAAATGAAATTGAAGAAAAATCTGTTATTTCTGCAACTGAAGCAAAAAAGTATTTTACTGCTAATAAAGCAACTTTTTATAAGCAGGATCAAGTGAATGCTAGCCATATTTTAGTTAAAGATGAAGCAACGATTAAGCAAATCAATGATCAATTAAAAAAAGGTGAAAGTTTTTCAAAATTGGCTAAAGAATATTCAATAGATCCTAGTGGTGCGCAAGGTGGAAATTTAGGTTGGTTTGCAAAAGGCCGAATGGTTAAGCCTTTTGAAGATGCAGCTTTTGCTTTGGAAGCAGGAAATGCTAGTGAACCAGTTCAGACCCAGTTTGGTTGGCATATTATAAAGGTTTTAGAGAAAAAAGCTGGTTATCAACCCGAGTTTAATGATGTTCAAGATGAAGTAAAAGCTTACTTAAAGCAACAGAAACAAAAAGAATTGTTGGATAAGTTGCTAGAAAAAGCGACTAAAGATGTTCCTCATGAAATGTACTCAGAGCTACTTGTAACTAAGAAATAGCGATCTTGAAAGGGAGGCTAAATCAAGCCTCCCTTTTTTTATTCATTTAATCACGCCTTTATGTCAACTCTATCTTTTTTCGCGAATGCAAAAATTAATCTTGTTTTAGCCATTTTAAATAAACGCTTGGATGGATATCATGAATTATCTTCTTTAATGCAAGCGATAACTTTACACGATGTTTTAGATGTTAAAAAAATTGCTCATCCCACATGTGAATTACAGTGCCAATTTTCAGGTTTTCCTTTAGATGAAAGTAATTTAATTGCAAAAACATATTACTTAATGAAAAAAAAATTTGGATTAATCAAAGGTATTTCAGTGATAATAGAAAAAAAAATTCCTATAGGTGGAGGCTTAGCTGGGGGTAGTAGCAATGCTTCAACTATCATAAAAGCAATCAATCAACTCTTCAATTTACAGTTATCATTTGAAGCTCAAAAAGAATGCGCTGAAGCAGTAGGCTCAGATGTTGCTTTTACGTTAATGGGTGGATCAGCCATCGCAACTGGGCGTGGCGAACAGTTGCAATCTGTTATGTTGCCTATACTTTATTTTGTATTGGTGAATCCAGGACTGGCGCTTTTTACAGCTGATGTTTATGCTTTGTATCGTCATAGTTTAAGTAGTTGTCGTGAGCAAGCTTTAAATTGGATGCAGAAGTTAAGCCTGTTTCCAACGCAAGGTTTAACACCCCATGAAATAGCTAAAAATTTGTTTAATGATCTTGAAAGTCCGGCAATAATGCTTTTTCCTGAGATTCAAAAAATAAAAGAAGATATTTCTGCTGCTGGTGCATTAGCTACTTTAATGAGTGGAAGCGGCTCTACGTGTTTTGGGGTGTTTGCTTCACAAAAAGAACAGGAGCAGGGCTATGATTATCTTCAGCGACATACAACTGGCTATTCAGTTTTCATGACCCAATCACTGATGTCTTCTCAATCATTCATGTGAAGGATATCCTACGGTTATGTTAACGCAACTATTTGAAAATAACGAGCAAATGCACATATTTTATAAATGTTATGCGTATAATGGTCAGGATATTTTGGAAATGTTTCGGTCAATTCGGACTGGGAGTTATTCATTTATTTTTGAGTCGTTATCAGCTAATCCTTTATTATCACGGTATTCTTTTTTTGGGATAGAGCCAGCTGAAATTATTCGTGTGCGGGATGGAAAGTTGTATTGCGACACCTGTAATGAGATAGGGTTGCTTCAGGGCAATGAAAACAAACAGATAATTGACGAGCTTGATAATATATTGAAACAGTATCACTCGACACAAGTGTTAACTCCAGCAATTCCTTATTGTTTGGGTGGATGGGTAGTTATTGTTGCATATGATTTTTTGCAGTATATGGAGCCACTGAATTTAGCACGGCAAAAGCGCGATATTGAGCTCGATGATCTTGTTTTATTGCGTACAGATAAAATGGTTGTAGTTGATCATTACACGCAAAAACTTTATGTGGCAAAAACAGTATATAATTTCAAAAATGAATTACAAGAGATTGAAGCTTATCGTGAAATTGAACTATTTTATCTTCAATTGCTCTGTCCTGTTTGTCCAGTTGACGTGCAGGCCTTGGCACGGGAGTCTCGATTTCAGAGTGATACATCGCTGGAAGAATATAAGTACATGGTTAGAAAAGCTAAAACATATATTGCGATAGGGGACGTATATCAAGTTAATTTAGCTCAACGCTTGAGTATTGATTTTTGCGAAGATCCGTTATGTTTATATGCTTTACTTCGAAAAAAGAATCCAGCGCCGTTTTCATTTTTTATTGAATGTCCAGATTATGCTTTGGTTAGTTCTTCGCCAGAACGGCTAATTCAAAAAATTGGGCAACAGCTTTATACGCGACCCATTGCAGGAACTAGTCCTCGTGGAAATACAGAAATTGATGACATCAAATTAACTGCTGAATTGTTGATCAATGAAAAAGAGCGAGCAGAACATATTATGTTGGTTGATTTAGAGCGCAATGATCTTGGGAAGGTGAGCAAATTTGGTAGTGTGAGTGTAGATGAACTTTTCGTAACAGAAGAATATGCAAAGGTCATTCACATTGTTTCAAGTATTTCTGCAACACAACACACGAATATTTCAATAATGGATATTTTTCGTGCAATTTTTCCAGGTGGAACCATCACTGGAACACCTAAGATTCGGGCTATACAAATTATTGATGAACTAGAATGTCATAGCCGAGGATTTTATACCGGGTCTGCTGGCTTTATTGGCTTTAATGGTGACATAGATTTAAATATTATTATTCGAACGATTTTGGTAACTGATAATCAAGCTTATATTCATGTTGGGGCTGGTATAGTAGCCGAATCTGTTCCAGAGAATGAATATCAAGAAACCTTGTATAAAGCTCAAGCATTAATGGAAACGATGATTGCATATTATGAGCCAGTATCCGTACTGTAGCGTGAATGGTGTGATTGAATTCACGTCAAATGCGTCAGTATCTGTATTAGATGAATCATATTTATTTGGTCGGGGTATTTTTGAAACACTGAAGGTTAGCAATGGTGAGGCAATCTTTCTTGAGGAGCACCTTTATCGATTAATTAAATCTGCTGAAAAATTAGGGATATCTCATCCAGGAGAAGCAACACTAACTGCACATCTGTTAGACTTAGTTGAAAAAAACAATATCCAGATGGGTCGAATTAAGATTGTTCTTTCTAAGCAAGAAACACATTTTAATGAAATAATACTCTGTTTTTCTTTAGTGTTGCCTACTATTAAAGACTATCATCGAGGCGTTAATGTTGGGCTATCGCAATTTAAAAAACCAAAATGGAAAACAGTAGATTGGACTTTAAAAACAACCAATTATTTATTTTATCAATTGGCTCGTGAAGAAGCAATGTCTAATCAGTGGTTTGAATGTTTGATAGGTGATGATGCTGGGTGGTTATGCGAGGGTTCCTATAGTAATGTGTTTTTTATGAAAGGAGATACCTTATTTACACCATCATTGGATTATCCGGTAATTCCGGGAATTATTCGTCAAAAAATTCTTCAATTGGCTTCAGCAAATGGAATCATTACCTATGTCAAGCCGATTGCAGTTATGGACTGTTCGTTGTTTGATCATGCATTTTTGACAAATTCTATTATAGGAGTTGTGCCTATTTCGCGTTATGGTGATCGTCGATATTTTGTACATCCGTGGATTAGTGAATTGACTAAGAAATTTTGACTATGATAACAATTATTCCGATTCAGACACCTTCACTGTATATTTCAGCGCTAATGACTCAGGTTCAGGTATCTTCAGAGGGTAAGCAGATTATGTTGTCAAAACTAGCTTATTGGCTTTTTTATCTAACAAATGTACCTGTGATAGCAGCGAATATTATTAAACAAGAGTTTTTATCTAAAGGAGCAGAAGCTGCAGTTCATCGAAAATCGATTACACATAGTGTTAATGGTACTGATATGGTTGTGGGCGCATCTCAACAGGCTTTAGATTATATTATCAGTTCTCTGGAAAAACAGGCCTTTGGGTTAAGCAATATAGCTAATAAATTTCGTAACGTGATTCAGCATGTTCAACAACCGTATTCCTTGTTTACACGCAGGCAACAAACCTTAGCTTATTCTCAAGGCCCTATTATTATGGGTATTTTGAATGTGACTCCAGATTCATTTAGTGATGGCGGCAAGTTTGTTTCGTTGTTGGCTGCTAATGCACAGGCAGATGCTTTAATTGCAGCTGGTGCACAGATTCTTGATATTGGCGGCGAGTCCTCACGCCCGGGTTCTGATCCAATAACTGAAACCGAAGAGTTGCAGCGAGTTATACCTATTATTCAATCGATTCGAAAACGACATAAAATTTTAATTTCGATTGATACTACTAAAAGTCGTGTAGCAGCGCAAGCTCTTGATGCAGGTGCTGATATCGTTAATGATATTTCTGCATTAACTGCAGATGTTCTGATGTTGCCGCTTGTAGTGAAGCGTCAATCAGGCGTTATATTGATGCATATGAAAGGAACGCCCAAAATGATGCAAGATCATATTAATTATGAGAATGTTGTTGTCGAAGTATATCAGTATTTGCAAGAAAAAATTGAGATGGCCTTAAATGCAGGTGTATTGCGAAATAATTTGTGGGTTGATCCAGGAATTGGTTTTGGAAAAACAATGGCGCATAATTTAGAGCTTCTTCAAAAAAGTAGCTGGTTTAAAGGTCTCGGTATTCCGTTGGTTGTTGGGTTTTCGCGTAAAAAGTTTATTGGAGATATTTTAGGAAAATCAGTAGAAAATCGTGTTTTCGGAGATGCTGCAGCTACAGCGATTAGTGTTATGAATCATGTTGCGATTCTACGGGTTCATGATGTCAATGAAATAAAACAAGTTGCTTTAATGGCTCAAGCGATTGCTGGTTCACCTTCCTGATAAGCATAGTTCAAAAATTTGTTTTTTTACCACTGTT
>CAYUBI010000014.1:0-30225 GCA_964443005.1 uncultured Candidatus Marinamargulisbacteria bacterium | reverse complement strand
AATCACCTGCTGGCATGGTTCCGGAATAGGGTGCTTTCTTGCTCCGGATTCTCCATGCAGAGTATATTTACTTATCCAAAAGACAATTGGGAAGTAAAGACATTGAAACAAGTTTCATTGACATTCGGTAGAGGAAAATCTAAACATCGACCAAGAAATGATAAAAGACTTTATGGTGGTGATTATCCATTTATTCAAACAGGAGATATAAGAAATTCCCAGCACTTTATAACTGAATATTCTCAAACTTATAATGAAAATGGACTTGCCCAAAGTAAGTTATGGCCAAAAGGGACGATTTGTATAACTATTGCCGCAAATATTGCTGAAACAGGAATCCTAGGTTTTGATGCTTGTTTCCCTGACAGCGTCATTGGAATTGTTGTTAACCCTAAACTTTCTGAGATGAATTACGTTGAATACTTATTACAATCGTTTAAAACAATTATTCAATCAAAAGGAAAAGGAAGTGCCCAAGCCAATATAAATTTAGCTACTTTTGAAAACGAATTATTCCCCTTTCCACCATTATCCGAACAACATATTATCGTTGAAAAACTCGACTCCCTCTCCGCCCAAATCAAAAAACTTGAAACAATTTATCAGCAAAAGCTTACTAACCTTGAAGAATTAAAAAAATCAATCTTACAGAAGGCCTTTGCTGGGGAATTATAGTTTTTTGCAAGTTTGTATACATTGAAAGATGAAAACAGCGTCATAAGCGTGAAAAACCGACAGTTATTGTTGTGTTTTCACGTTTATATTGACATAATCGTGAAAAATCAGTAAACTTCTACTATGACTAAAACACTTAGTGTCTATCAAAAAATAAATAACTTAAGGGAGCGCTACTATGCAGCTTCAGTGGGCAAACAGTCGCTTCTAAAACTTTTAAGCGAAACAGAAGTTGCCGAGCAGGTCTATAACTCCAATGCTATCGAAAACAGTACGCTATCTCTGGAAGAGACCGAAAAGATTCTATTGCAAATAGACCTAGACCGCTACATTTCGGAAAGAGAAATCTTCGAAGCCAAAAATCTAGCCAGAGTCGTGGCTTATATCGACAGCAAAGCGAAAGAACAAGAGTTTAATATCGAGATGATGCTATTACTACACAAAATGTTAATTGCTAATATTCGTGACGACATTGCCGGTCGCTTTCGAAAAGACGATGAGTGGGTAAAGGTAGCCAACCATATTGCCCCGGGACCAAAAGAAGTTCCTGGAAAAATTGAAACAATGCTTTCAATATATTATGCAAGTAATCACGAAAATATTATCAAACGTATTGCCTTGTTGCATCTTTCTTTTGAACACATTCACCCTTTTGTAGACGGGAATGGACGTATTGGCAGAGTTTTAAACAATTATATGCTTATTAGAGAGGGGTTTGTGCCTGTGAACATTAAATTCCTCGACAGAAAAATGTACTACGAGGCCTTTCGGGAATTTGATGCAAAAGGCGACACAACTGTTATGGAAGAAATTGTTGGAAAGGCACTCACTAATAGCTACTACAAGCGACTTGCCTATTTGGAAGGTAAAGAGATTATTACACTTTCCGATTATGCTAAGAAAAACAAAATATCACATTCAAATTTAATAAACAAAGCAAACCGTCAAACTATCGAAGCCTTCCTCGAAAAAGGTGTTTGGAAAATAGGGATATCGGCAACCTTATGAATGAAGCCGAAACCAGAGCCGAGCTTATTGATCCCAAACTTAACGCATCCGGTTGGGGCGTTGTCGAAGGTTCCAAAGTCCTTCGGGAATACAATATCACCGCAGGCCGTATCCAACCCGGCGGACGAGCAAAACCGCTTATTGCCGATTATGTGCTAGTCTTTAATAACAGAAAACTAGCTGTTATCGAAGCTAAGAGTGATAATCTTCCTGTTGGTGAAGGCGTTGCACAAGCCAAAAATTACGCGCATAAACTTCAACTAGAAACGACCTATTCCAGTAATGGTCGTGAAATATATCAGATATGTATGAAAACCGCCAAAGAAGGTCTTGTTTCAAGTTTTCCAACTCCGGAAGAACTTTGGAATAAAACATTCTCTGACCAAAACTACTGGCGAGATCAATTTGACAATATTCCTTTTGAATATGTTGGTGGTAGTAAAGTAGCCAGGTATTATCAGGAAATTGCGGTTAATAATACTATGAAAGCAATTGCCGAAGAAAAAACCAGAGTTCTTCTTACTCTTGCAACAGGAACTGGCAAAACTTTCATTGCTTTTCAGATTGCTTGGAAGCTATTTCAATCTCGCTGGAATCTAAAGCGCGATGGAAGTCGGCGTCCTCGTATTTTATTCTTAGCAGACCGTAATATTCTTGCTAATCAGGCATTTAATGCTTTTTCTGCATTTCCTGAAGATGCTCTAGTCCGCATTAACCCTAAAGAAATCAGTAAAAACGGTAAAGTGCCAACCAATGGAAGTATATTTTTCACCATTTTTCAAACCTTTATGAGTGGATCGGAAAACACACCCTACTTTGGGCAATATCCACCAGATTTCTTTGATTTTATTATTATTGATGAGTGTCACCGAGGTGGAGCCAATGACGAAGGCAATTGGCGTGGAATACTAGAATATTTTTCACCTGCTGTGCAATTGGGTTTGACTGCTACTCCAAAACGTAAAGAAAACACCGATACCTATAAATATTTTGGGGAACCTGTATATATCTATTCTCTCAAAGAAGGCATAAATGACGGCTTTCTTACTCCTTTCAAAGTAAAACGCATCAAAACAACTATGGATGAATATGTTTATACTTCTGATGACTGGATAGTTGAAGGTGAAGTGGAAGAAGGCAAGGTTTATAAAGAACCAGACTTCAATCGCTCAATTGAGATTGTTGAGCGTGAGCAAAAACGTGTACAGATTTTTCTTGCAGAAATGGATCAAAAAGAGAAGTCGCTTGTATTTTGCGCAACTCAAGCACACGCTGCACTTATTCGTGATTTAATTAATCAGTTTAAGGATAGTAAGCATCCTGATTACTGTGTAAGGGTAACGGCAAATGATGGAGTCATTGGCGCGTTAGGTGAACAGTTTTTGCGTGATTTCCAAGATAACGAAAAAAGCATCCCTACTATCCTGACCACATCGCAAAAGCTTTCTACAGGCGTTGATGCTCGAAATGTAAGAAATATTATTTTGCTTCGTCCTGTTAACTCTATGATTGAGTTTAAGCAGATAATCGGTCGTGGAACTCGACTTTTTGATGGTAAGGAGTTCTTCACAATTTATGATTATGTAGATGCTTACCACCATTTTTCTGACCCTGAGTGGGATGGCGAGCCAATAGTGGATGAGCTATGCCCTACTTGTGGCAACGTCCCTTGTACTTGCGAAAAGAAACCTTCTAAGCCTTGCTCAATTTGTGGTCAAAGACCTTGTATCTGTATAAAAGAACCCACTGAACCAACGGAAAGAAAACAAAAAGTAAAAGTAAAGCTCGCTGACGGGAAAGAACGCGAGATTCAGTTTATGATTTCAACGATTTTTTATAGTGCAGATGGCAAGCCAATTTCCGTAGAAGAATTTCTAAAGAATCTTTACGGAACCTTGCCGGACTTTTTTAAGGACGAAGAACAGTTTCGCCAAATATGGGCAAACCCAAATACTCGTAAAGCCTTTTTGGAGCAACTATCTGATGCAGGTTATGGAAAAGACCAGCTAACTTCATTACAGAAACTTATAAACGCCGAGAAAAGCGATTTATTTGATGTTTTAGAGTTCGTTGCTTATGCTGCTAAGCCTGTAACCCGTGAAGAGCGTGTTAGAGTCGCAAAACCCTCAATCCTTTCAGAATTAAACGAAAAACAAAGGGAATTTATCGAGTTTGTTCTTTCTAAGTATATTGAAACTGGCGTCGAAGAGCTAGATCAAGAAAAACTTCCAAGTCTTTTGGAACTAAAATACCATGCACTTAGCGATGCCGCTTCAGTTTTGGGTGGCGTAGAAAAAATACGAACTTTCTTTGTTAATTTCCAGAAATATTTGTATCAGGTTGGAGTGGCGTAGAGTGGTGAAAAATTAGTGTTGTATGAATTACATCAATATGAAGACTATCGTGAAATTGAGGTAACTCAGGGAAGCTTAAATAATGGATATTTAAGTGTAGATAAAGAATTTTTTACTAAAGATTCCTGGGGTAATTCTAAACAGAAAATAATTGGTACGCTTTTTAATTTTAAACTGTTAGGTGAATCAACCGAGTATATGACAGATTATGATCTAAACCATCATATTATTAGAAAACGAATTGGTTCATTTTATAAAGAAAATAATATTAAACCAATGCAAATTCTATATTTATATAGGGTTAACAGCAAAGAATACTTATTAACTACTATTAAAATGCTAACAAATACCGGAACAGTTTTAGATAATATTCCAACCAATTTTAGTCAGAAGATTGAAAATACTAAGGAGGATAGAATGGAAATACAGAAGGAAGATGAGTTGCAGAATTTTGAAAACGAGGATGACAACGAGCAATTAAACATAAATCCATTAGAAAGAAGAATTACTCATGTTACGAAAACTCCAACCATATTTTCTCTCCATGAAAATTATAAAGATGGCGATTTAATTTTAAACCCTGATTATCAGCGTTACTATGTTTGGGACAGACAAAAGGCCAGTAATTTAATTGAATCAGTTATTCTAAATATTCCTATCCCTGTTATTTTTACATCAGAAGATCAGGATATTGAAGAAGTTATTGATGGACAGCAAAGATTACAGTCAATTTTTTCATTTATCGAAGGTAAATTTCCTGATGGAAGTATTTTTAAGTTAAGCCCATTAAAAATATTAGGAGAACTCTCAGGGAAAAAATACTCTGAATTAGATGCTAGTATTCAAAAACGTATTAAGAAAAGAGAGCTTACAATTATCCGAATTCAATCAGAAACTCAAGAAGACATAAAGTTTGAAATGTTCGAACGATTAAATACCAATATCACAAAATTAAATGCACAAGAGTTGCGGAACTGTTTATATCGTGGACCATATATTGAATTTATAAAAAAAATGGCGAAACATAATGACTTCTTATATATAATCGACCAAACAGAATCTGATAACAAGCGTATGTTACATGAAGAGCTGGTTTCGATTTTTTGCGCTTTTTTTCATAAATCTTATTTAAATTACAGTACACCATTAAAACAGTTTTTAAATTCCGATATGAAGCATTATAGGAACTCTGGAGCTGAAGAATATAAAACACTCGAGTATCAGTTCAAAAAATCAGTAGATCTTATTAAAACGATATTTGATAAGAACGCATTTAAAATATTTTCAGTAAATGAAGACAAAACAGTAACATTTTCAAAAATAAAAGTTAATCAAGGTTTGTTTTTTATTTTAATGTGGAGCTTTACCCAGTACGAAAAGAATCAAGTAATGCCATATATTGATTTAATAAATGAAGAGCTACTTAATCTTCAAACTCATAATTCTGATTTTCTTGACACTCTTACCGGTAGTGGAACGAATTCGAAAGAAAAAATTGAACAAAAGTTTGATATTTGGAGGAATACATTAAAAGGTATTCTTGGATATCCCATAAAAGAACCAAGAGCATTTACGAATCAGATCAAAAAACAGCTATGGGAAAAAGATTCTGCCTGTGCTATTTGTGGGCAGCGAATAACGAGCCTTGATACTGCGGAGGTAGATCATATTACTTGTTTTTGGCAGGGTGGCAAAACTGTACCTGAAAATGCTAGGTTAGCTCATCGTATTTGTAATAGGATTCGTGGTGGTGCCCAAATTTGACGCAAAACAATTCTTAGAAAATTCTTAGAAAGCTCAAAAAATTGATAAAGATATCCCATAGGGAAATCTTCTGTAAGCCATATATCTATTGAGATTGAAAATGGCGGGGACGAACGGGCTCGAACCGTCGACCTCCTGCGTGACAGGCAGGCGCTCTAACCAGCTGAGCTACGCCCCCGCGAGGGGAAAAACTATATGGTGATCTGGCCGGGAGTCGAACCCGGGGCCACTTGATTAAAAGTCAAGTGCTCTACCAACTGAGCTACCAGATCAAAAACAACACTACAATTCTAAACAGAAAACAACCAGTGAATTTTAACAGTTAGGCAGACTCTGGTCAATATTACCTCTTATGAATGCGTACTACACGATTTTGTGGAAATAATTCCTGAACAAGCGCTTCCCGTTGAACAATTGAAGGGAATGCTGCACGATTAGTCGCTGCTGCAGCTACATGCCGATTGATAATTGCTGATTGCACTTCGTTTCGTTGCCCTGGGTTTGGCCGTTGCTCAGCTTGAACTTTTTGAAAAAGACGAAACGCATATTTTTTTAATTCTGAAGTCAGAGATCGAGAAAACGATTCTAATTGTACATCCATTTCAAATTGCAGTTCTTTTTTGATGCTATTTTCTTGATCCTGAAGCTGGTTAAGAAGCTGCTGATGATAGTGATCAACATAATGTTTAACTTTTTCAGACAATTGCTTAATTGTTTGCTGAATATGCGTTGTTTGATTGTTTTGGGCTAGGTGTAAGCGTTGATTGTCTTTTTCAAGACGCTTTACTTGTTCTTGTAAAACAGTTAATTTTTCGTTAATTGCTGAATCAGTTTGGCTATTTGTAATTTTTGATACTTCTTCAGCCAACTGTTGTTTGAGTAGCATTTCACTTTGCTTAAGTTGATCGTGATTGCCATTTTGCAATTGAAGGAGTGTTTGCCGCACCTCATTCCAAAACTGAGGAACTGAATCAGATAAATCAGTAGGCAAGGATACTGGAGCGCCACCTACAGTGGTAGATAAATCCGCAGTAGCAGTATGTGGATGCTCCACTTGCCAAGTCTTAAGTGTTTCAAATTGTTTTTGAAGATCGATAAAATAGGTTGTTGTTTCTTGCGATAACTTATTCATAGCTTGATCTACATAACCAACCATGTCGTCTTTTTGATAACCTTTAACACGAACATCGTCTAATTGAGAACGTGCAGATAGTTGCAGCGACTTTTCCAGTTGATTGATTTGTTCTGCTAAATTATTATATTTAGTAGATAATTCATTAACTACGTCAGGTGAAACATTTTTCGCAAGCTGCAGATTTTTTCCGGTGAGCATATGCTTGGCATTTTCGACTAATTCAGAAATTTGGTCATACACATGTTTGGCATCATATAATTTTGAACCATAATTAGCATTAAATGCATCGACTTTTTCTTTAATCATATAACATTGATTTTGATAAAGCTGCGAGCCTTTTTCTAGTTCTTCATGAATAAATGATTTAATATCTGTTTCTTTATTATCAATATAGCGCTGACTTTGCTGCTGCGATTGCTGAACTGAATCGTAAATTTTCCCTAATTCTGTAAGATTTACTTTCATGTTTAATTGAAACATGTCAATTTTTTCTTGAACTGTTTTAATGATTTTTTCTTCAATAATTTCTGCTGGTTTTCTTACTACCTCAAGTATCCGCTGAAAATCATTATGAATTCGCGTAAAGTTTTCCTGGTATTCCTCTTCCTTTGTTTGTTGAGAGTGTTTAAAGTCTTGGATTTCTTGCTGCAGCTGCTGATAAATAATATTAACACGACTTTCTACATTATGAAGTGCTTTTTGATCGTCGCGATCTTTAATTGCCTGAGTTTCTTTTGCTGAAGCAGCAATAACGCTTGATTCAGCATTCGCTTTCCACAGAATGTTTAGATCAGGATTATTAATTTTTTTAAGAATATTTTGAAATGACATATCATCCACCCATGATTTAGAATGGGTTATACTATAGCTTGAATATACTTTTTTTTCCAGACTAAAAATTGACAAGGTTGAGGAATTCCTTTATGCTTTTAAAGCATGATGTTACTTCCAGAAACTAGTTTAGATTTTAGCCAAGAATATGCTGCTTATACCTTAATCGCTGGCGTAGATGAGGTTGGCAGAGGTGCATTGTGTGGGCCTGTAGTTGCAGCAGCAGTTATTTTAAATGTTCATAATATTCCAAAGGGAATTGATGATTCTAAACGGTTAACAGCAGTACGCAGAGAAGCCGTTTATCCCTATATTATGGAAACAGCTGTAGCTATTGGCATTGGTATTATTGAACCTGAGGTTATTGACAAGGTCAATATTTTTCATGCATCTTATCAAGCAATGGCCGTAGCTGTTAGTCAGCTAGCAGTGATACCCAATTTTGTAATGGTTGATGGCAATCGAACGATTCCACACGTGACGATTCCACAACAGGCAATTGTCAAAGGTGATGGGTGTGTTTTATGTATTGCAGCAGCATCCATTGTTGCTAAAGTGACGCGCGACAGGCTCATGGTAGCTTATCATGCGCATTATCCTGAATATTCACTTTGTCAGCATAAAGGATATGCTACAGTTCGGCATTATCTGGCACTAGAAGCTTATGGCCCCTCACCCATTCATCGGCTAAGTTTTAGGTTGTCCAAACAAAAAAAAGGAGCATCAATATGAGCCGAGAAGCAGGCACGCAAGGCGAGGAAATTGCGATTTTACATTTATCTAACAAAGGATATACGCTTGTTGAAAAAAATTTTACGTGCAAACAAGGTGAAATTGATATTATTATGATGGATGGCACAACCTTGGTTTTTGTTGAAGTGAAAACCTATCATCCAGATAATTTTGCAGATATTCATCGGAGCATTACTGTTAGCAAAAAACGAAAGTTATTATTAGCAGCGCAAGCTTATTTTGCAAAAATAAATAAAGAAGTTTCTGCTCGTTTTGATATGGTGGCAATTCACCGGACGCCTGCATCACAAAATATTGAACATTTTCAAGGAATTTTCTTTTAAGAAAACAGGAAGGGCTATTAGCTAAAACTAAGCACTAAGGACCTGCAAATCAGGTTCCAGCCATCTACCATAACAAATAATAAAATTTTAAACGGTAATGAAATCATGACTGGAGGCAACATCATCATGCCCATAGACATTAATAACGATGCAACAACAACATCAACAATTAAAAAGGGAATAAATAAAGCAAACCCCATTTGAAAGGCAGTTTTTAATTCCGAAATAATAAATGAAGGGATTAACACATGCGTTGGTATGTCATTTTTGGTATGTGGGCGTTTCATTTTTGACAAGGATACAAACAACGCTAAGTCTTTTTTTCGAGTTTGCTTAAACATGAATTCGCGCAAAGGAAAAATTCCTTTTGAAATAGCTTGCTCTTGAGCCATTTGCCCTGAAATATAAGGCTGGATTGCATCCTGATTCATTTGGTTAAAAACAGGGGACATCACAAAAAATGTAAGAAAAAGCGCTAAGCCAACAAGTATCTGAGTTGGCGGCGATTGTTGTAGGCCAATGGCACTTCGTAAAAAAGACAAGACAATAATAATGCGTGCAAAAGAGGTTACCATAATAACAATAGACGGCGCCAAAGATAAAACTGTTAAAACAATTAAAATCTGCAAAGCAGTATTAAGTGATTGAGGACTAGTTGAGGGCTCGAGTCCAATTGAAATTTTAGGTATAGCAATAGGAGCTGCTAAAGCTATATTTGAAACAGTTACTAGCAATAAAGCAACAAAAAAGATACGTGCGACAGCTTGAATAACTTGCCTGCCCTTACTCATAATTTTTCAAGGCTTTCAGCATCTCGCAAAATAGAGCGAATGGAGCGATTAATTAAGGGTTCAAATTGAGATTTTGGTTTTCGAAAATGCTTGATCCATGCAAAAAACCCGCCAATAGGAGGAAATGTTGCAGCTTGAGCTTGTTTTAGATCATCAATTTCGTTAGGGTCTGTTAAAGTTGCCAATACATTTACAGAGCTGGTAGTAACGCCTAAAATTAGCATTTGTTTCCCAGCTTCTAAATATACTACTGAAACATTTGGGCGCAACGGAATTGTTTTTAGAATATTTTGACCGCTACGATCATTGGGCTTTTGCTTCCACAAAAATCGTAAGAGTAAAATAAAACCATATAACAATACTAAGACTACAATCATATCAAATAAAAAACCCAGCCATGAGACATGCGTTCCAGTTGAAAAGGTATTTATACTTGGCGCAACATACTCCGAAAGAAAATCAGAGGTTACTGTATCTGAAACAACATCACCTGTAACCATTATTTTCGTTCTTCTGTTTTGCCAGTAATTTGTGTAATGCGAATTCCAAAATTTTCATCAACAACCACAACTTCTCCACGTGCAATCATTTTTCCATTAGCTAACAAATCAACGGGTTCGCCAACTAATCGATCTAGTTCAACTACAGATCCAGGGCCCAAATCAAGCACATCTTTAACATGTCGACGTGTTCGCCCTAACTCTACAGTTAATTCTAATGGAATATCTTTGATTAATGAAATATCCGAAACATCTTTGTTGTTAATGGTATTACTAAGAATATTAAAGGATGCAGCATTAGCATTGACCTGGGGTTTTGGCGGGGGTGGAGGAGGTGGTGGTGGCGGCGGTGCTGCCATTGTTGCTGTTTCCATTTGCAAAAATGGATCCACAGTTGATTTTGGAGCTGCAGCAGCAGCACCAAATAAATTGTCAAGTTCATCTTGATTAATTGTAAATTCGTCAGACATAACCCACCCTTATCTTTAAACTTGTTTCAATTATAACAAACTCATTCAAAACTGAGTACCAATCAAATGCTATTGAATAATAAAATTACTAAAATATACGTTAGTAGCGTGACCTTCTTTTAAAATGAAATTAATTTTTAATAGCAATCTCTTGCGTAAATTGTTTTTGCCTTCTTCGTTTTTGATATCATCAAAGGTTTGGCTCGACAAAATATTAATAATATAATTACGAATAATTGCTTTCTTTTTTTCCGCTTCTTCCAACGTTTTTGGCCCATTCAATTCTAGTTCCATGGATATTTTCAAGTAACGTCGTCCGCCATAATCAATTAAGTTCACTAAAAAATCATCCAATTTAAGTAAGGGGCCAACCTCAGTTTTTTTTTCTTCTTGTTTAGGAAGTTTTGGCATGGGTTTGTGTGTAATATAAACACCAACACCAACAGTAATCATAATAGTTAGAAGTAAAATGACGCCTAAAATAATATATAACACTAAATGTTTCTTCACAAAAATCACGTAATCCTTTCACAACAAAAAATGTCTATATCTAAAATTTAGTTCAAAAAGAGAAGAAATACAAGTAATATTTAATAACAGATGAGTTATTGGCAAAAAAGTTATCAGAAAATAATTTCGAAGCACTCATTTCATGGGTGAATATTGTTAAGCTTTAATTTAAAAAAAGCGTTTTGGGTTAATGCTGGCGTAGATAATAGGAGCCACGACACAGCCATTAGCACCTAACCTGAAGAAAGGTGCTCCTTTGTTTTAATTCAAACTAACATTGACCATAACTGCAACATTGCCAAAATCCATCATATATTCTAGCTTCTTAATATGGGTTTCTTTGCTGGCTGAGGCCTCTCTGCCGGCTTTTTCAATCAATGTTTTTAATTCGTTCTCTGTCATGATGGCCCCCTCTTTCAGCTTTGATACTTAAGTAATGCCCATTCTGCAAACTTCTTAAACATCAGAACTTATTGGTATATTTATTAAACCTGCTCACAACGAGCAATTTATGTTGACAATTAACTTTTGCCCATTTTTTTCATTCTTAAACATAAGTACGTGTTAAAGTGATATTTTTGTTGACGCGAAACCTAAACGTAGTCTAAGATTCCCGTATGGTTAAGGATGCTTTGTGTCTCATTATTCAATCAAAAACAAAACGTAAGCTGCTCAAGCTTTTTTTGTTAAATAAAAACAAGAAATTTCACGTACGTGAACTCAGTCGTCTTGTTGATGAACCCTTGTCAGCAATTCAACGAGAATTAAAAAAACTGTTGGATATGGAACTCATTACTAAAGTTCCGGAAAAAGGTGTGATTAATTACTATGTAAATACTGAATTGGGATATTTTAATGATTTAAAAAATGTAGTACTTAAGCTGGGATCTTCTCTAAAGGAATATTTTCGAATTTTAACGAAATCAGAACTGATTAGTGCTGTATGGGCAATTGGCAAAACTGCAGAAAACCCCAAAAGCTTATCTGCAGAAATTGAAGTTGTGATTGTTGGCACAATGGCTGCTGATTTAGTCGACAATTATATTCATGCAATTGAAGATCTTTTTGGACGGAAAATTCGTTACCATTATTTTGCTACGTATGATCAAGTTCCTCCAGAACTAAATACACATAAAAAAGTAATTATTGCTTAGTTTTTGTGCAAATTTTGATTCTTTTTGTTTTAAATTTCACAAAATTGAAAAATTGAACAGCAAAAATGCATCATCTTATTGCATTTATTGAAATATTTCATTGACAAACCGTTTCCAGATGAGTAATATAAATTCGTGATTTTTAATTATATATTAAGGAGTGATTTTTATGACAAGTGCACTTGATATTTTTGGTGAATTGACCTTCAATAAAAAAGTCATGGTTGAAAAATTAAACAAGGATACGTATGAAAAATTAATTGATTCTATTGAAAATGGAGCATCTTTAGAAAAAGAAATCGCAGCTGATGTTGCGCATGCTATGAAAGAATGGGCTCTTGAAAATGGAGCAACTCATTTTACTCATTGGTTTCAGCCTCTCAGAGGAAATACTGCAGAAAAGCATGATACGTTTCTGAATTACAACGGAGCTGGCGAATTAATTGAACGTTTTTCTGCAGAACAGCTAATTCAGTCTGAACCTGATGCATCGTCTTTTCCGTCTGGAGGCATTCGTGCAACATTTGAAGCGCGTGGCTATACAGCATGGGATCCAACCTCACCTGCTTTTTTAATGGAATCTGGAAAAACAAAAACACTCGTCATTCCTTCAGTTTTCTTATCATGGACTGGCGAAATACTGGACAAGAAAACACCCTTGTTGCGATCCATTAATGCATTACAAACTGCTGCAATGCGCATTCAAAAATTGTTGGGAAATCGTCGTGCACGTCGGATTATTGTTTATGGCGGCCCAGAGCAAGAATATTTTCTTTTAAATCCTGACTTGTGCAATACACGACCTGATTTATTGGTAACTAATCGAACGTTATTTGGTGCAGCACCTGCTAAAGGACAACAATTAGAAGATCATTATTTTGGAGCAATCAAAGACGAAGTCATTAGTTTTATGGAAGATTTTGATATGGAAATGTATCGTCATGGCATTCCAGCGAAAACACGGCATAATGAAGTAGCACCCAATCAATTCGAAATAGCACCCTTGTATGAAGAAATGAATTTAGTCACAGATCATAATTTACTGTTAATGAATCTAATGCATCATGTAGCTGCGCAACATGGGCTTGTTGCTGTTGTTCATGAAAAACCATTTGCAGGCGTTAATGGATCTGGCAAACACCTTAATTGGTCAGTAGGCGATAATACTGGCGAAAACTATTTAGAACCGTCCAAGTCACCGCTAAAAAATGTTACGTTTCTATTAACTGTAGGTGCCTTACTCATTGGAGTAAAGGAATTTGGACATTTAATTCGTACTTCAGTTGCTGATGCAGGTAATGATCACAGATTAGGTGCAAATGAAGCTCCTCCTGCAATTATGTCTGTGTATTTAGGCCAGTATTTGTCTGATATTCTTGATGAAATAGAAGGTGTGGGAACCTTGGATGCCAAAAAACTGGATCATATCACCTTGGGAGTTCGTAATTTGCCCAAAGTTGCAAAAGATTATTCAGATCGCAATCGAACTTCGCCAATAGCCTTTACTGGAAACAAATTTGAATTTCGTGCAGTTGGATCTTCTGCAAATGTAGGTTATCCTGCAACTGTTATTAATGCGCTTATGGCGTATGGCTATGATGTGTTATATGACAAGCTATCTAAAAAATCTGGTGATGCAAAAAAGAACGCAATTTTAATTCTTAAAGATGTTTTCAAAGATACGAAAGCAGTTCGTTTTGAAGGCGACAATTACACTGAAGAATGGCATTCTGAAGCAAAAAAACGTGGCCTGCGTAATCGTCGCAACACGCCTGCAGCACTAGAAGACTTAATGGAAAAGAAAACTGCTGATTTGTTTAAAAAGTATGGCATTTTTACTGAAAAAGAACTTCATTCCAAGTATGAAATTCATCTTCATGAATATACAGTTGTTAAAGATATTGAATTGAAATTAGCTATTGATATGGCTACAACCTTATATTTGCCTGCTATTCTTAACAATATTGAAGTCGTAGCGAGTGCAGCGTCATTATCAAGTCAGGCAGGCGTAACAACTCCTGGGATTCAAAAACAACTGAAAATGCTAAATGGTTTATATGAAGATTTGCAAAATGCAATTGAGAGCCTAGAAAAAGCCTTAGCAACATGTAGCAATACAGCAGATTTGCTTAAGCGTGCACATGCTTATGGATCTGTGGGTGTTGACAGCTTAGCTGCTGTTCGAGCTATTGTTGATGCTGCAGAAAGAGTCGTCGCTGATGATTTTTGGCCTGTAGCCAAATATCAAGAGTTGTTGTTAACCTTATAAACTTCATTATTGTGTAGTTGCTAGCCCTTTTTATAAAAGAAAAGTGGCTAGCAATTACGACGTGTTATTTTATTAGATACCTAGGAGTCTGTCAGACTTAGGGAATCGTAGCTCTTTCTTCTTGATTTTCTTTTCAATTTTCTTTTCCAAAAAATATAAATATTTCTGTTAATAAACCCGCAAAAAGTTTCCATACAAGATAATCGTTAAATTTTACGATACAGCAAATAGCCGTATCATGTTTATCTTTAGAATCCTAGGGCATAAACTGAATGATGCAATCATGTAAAAAATAGCGATTAAGGATGTTTTATGGTAATGATTAAGGGTGTTACGCCTAGTGCAGATCCCAAAAATGATATGGGCTTAGGTGTTCAAGGGCAGTCAACCTATATTCCTTTTGAATTGAATATAGCAGCTGCTAAATCCTTGGATAAAACAACTGTTGCTGCATCTGGAAATGGGAATAGTAATACAGGGAAACAGACAACTAGCTCTGTGAAAGCTGGAGAATCGCTTGGTTATATTCTTTATAATGCCTTAATTGATGATCACGGGCATATTAAAACTACAATTTCTGTGCAAGATATTGCAGCAATTGGTCAACAATTAGGATTACCAACTGATATAATTAATACTTATCTTCAGCCACTATTCGATCAGTTAGTTGCACGTAAAGCCCAAGGGCTTTCAGATGTTGAATGTTTACAATTATTTAAAAACGACTTAACTAATTTAATGAGTAATGTGGCGTTTACTGCTACGTTGACTCCTGCAAATACTGTTGCGTTAAATCAGTTGATTGGTTTTGTTGATACTATGATTGTAGCAGCACAGCCAGAGGGAGGTATTGCTTCACCCGTATCTGTCATAAACGAAAATCAAGACATTAAGGCAATGATTGCTGCAATGCCAGGATTAACAAGTGAGCAAAAAGCAGCATTAATGCAGCAAATTGCTGCTTTGATTAGTGCAGGTGCAGATCCAGAAAAAATAAAAGCACTGATTAGCGCATTCATTAAACAAGGTGGTACGCCAACAGAACTGGGTGCGCTGCTGAGTAGTCTTCAATTACTAATAACTGCGGATCCTGTGACGCTGAATGCAATTATTGATCAGTTAACTGCAGTGATTACCTCTGCTAAACCTGAAAACTTGGCTACCTTGTTGGAAATGGTAAGCCAGTTAGTTGTAGCTTGTAAAGATAACCCTGCAGTCTTAATAACAATATTGACAAGCATCAATGCTTTACTAGGGGCGGGTGTTGACGCTGTTAAATTGGTAGGGCTGATGAGTGCATTTATCAAGCAAGGGGGTACGCCCACAGAACTGGCAGCTTTGCTTAGTAGTATTCAGTCTGTAGCATCTGCGGATCCAGTTACATTCAATGCAATTATTGACCAGTTAACGACATTGATTACAATTGCGAAACCCGAAGACTTGGCTGCCTTGTTAAAAATGGTAAGCCAGCTCGTCATTGCTTGTAAAGATAACCCTGTAGCCTTGCTAACTGCTTTAACAAGTGTGAATGCTTTGCTCATTGCGGGTGTTGATCTTGTGAAAGTGGCAACACTCATTAACGCATTAATAGAAAAAGGTGCTACACCTACTCAGTTATGTGAGTTGCTCAGTAGTATTCAAGCGCTGGCAACAGCAAATCCAACAGCAGTAAATGCGTTAATGGACACCTTAATTTTAATGATCAGCGCAACTAGTATTGCAGATCTGACGCAAGTATTAACACAACTACAAACATTGTTAACTAGTTTGACTGGATTAACAGGCGAACCCTTGGCTAAAGCCTTAATGCAACTTTCAACCTTATCTGCAGTTGATTTCAAAAAAATAATTACGTTAATGATTGATTTATCTCCTGCAGATCAAAAACAGTTAGCCACAGTATTGAGCCATGATTTAGGCAACCAAGTTGCAGCAATCATTACATTAGTTGTAGCTTCTTTTGAAACACTGGAATTGCCAGTTTTTTCTTCATTATTGGAGAAACTAGCAACTGTATCACCTGAATTTCTGCCTACCATTACTGGTGTTAGTGCGTTTTTAAGTCAGTCGTTAACAACAACTCCCTTGGATCCTAAAACAATTGTTAATTCCTTTATTGCAATTATTGATTGTGCAATCACAAGCAAAGATCAGGCTGCTTTTTTTAGTCAGGTTTACCCATGTTTGGCTGCTATAGGGCAAACTCAACTGGGAACAGTTGACACTGCGATAATGCGTGAGGTTTTCCAAAGTATACTTGATGCCCATATTACTTATACTGATGATGAAAAAAAGAGAATAATGGATTCGTTTGAACACATGTTAGAAACTCTTGATAACGTAGCTTCGGATATCACACCCATAGTGATTCAACAAATTTTCCTACGATTGGCAGATCCAGTCATTTCTGCAGAAAAAAGCATTGAAATAATTAATTTTTTCCAAAAAGTTGGAATAGGTGAATTGCCAATTGCAAACTTGTTAGAGGAAATGCCAAAAGTATTTGGGAGTTTAAACGGAAATAGTGATGAAATACAAGCTGTTATACGTAGTCAAGGCCTGACAAATAATACAGATGTGCGAATTGCGTTGCTAGTAGCTGTAACATTTGTAAATAATCTAGTTCCAAACATGGTTTCTGCAGCTGTTAGCACGAGTTTATTGCCACTATTGAATGAACAGCCTGTTGTTGCTAGTTTTATAAAGCAAATCACGCCCTATTTTACAAATACTAACCTTGCAGTAGCTGCACATATTATGACTGTGCAAAATACCTTGCTGTTAGACGCTCAACAAGCGTTACTAGCCATTCCGTTGGATAGCATAGCCGAACTCACGAAACAAGCTAAAGCTGTTGCAAGCCCAGAACCACCGAAAGCTACTAAAACCAATGGGACTACGCAAGCAGTGACCGAGTTTCTTAAACCCAATGACCCCAAAGTTCAAACGATTATTGCAAAAATTAAAGCGCAATATCCAAACTGGGATAGTATGTCTGATGATGAAAAAGCTGTTGCAATTTATCAATTTTTACAATCCCATATTCGTTATAAAAAAGATGATACTGATACATGGAAAGAATGTAGCGAATCCATTAATGGAGATTTAAACTCAGATGATTGGACGATTATGGGAGATTGTGAAGATATTTGTATAGCAGTTGCCTCAGTTATGCTAGGTGCGGGAATTTCGCCAGATAAAGTTAAAATTAGTATGGTTCCTGTTGACGGAAACAATTTGCATGCATTTATCAATTATGATGGACACATGTTGGATGTAGGTTCGGATCAGGGTGTGCAACCACTTAATTCCTCAAGTGCTGCAGGCCTTGACGAATTACCTGTAGTTCCCACGAATGTAGTCTTTTCTTTTGGACAAAACGGAGTCGAGTATGATCCAACCAGTCCGTCGCCAGCAGTTAGCGCATCTACAGTATTTGGCCAAAACGTTCATACTGCAGGATACAGCCCTACTGGGGGATTTACTGGAAAAACATGGACATTAGATGATTTAAACAATCCGGATTCACAATTTACGCCTGAAAATGTGTTTGGCGGGCCGCCAACACCTCGAACTTTTGTTATCAAAGGATTTTTTGCTTCATCATTTAATTTTATGACTGCAATGTGTAATGTTATGGATCTTCAACAATATAATGCGTGGAAAGCTGTTTTTCAGTACCTGAATCAAGGCTTGTCTATGGAAACAATTACAAAACTAATGAAAGAAATTTTTAATTCAACAACGATTTCTGCTGAAGACAAAGTTAAATTATTAAATCTTTTGTCAAGCGGACAAAATGCAGGTTATGTTATTTATGCCTTATGCTACCCTTCTGCATTTACGCAGCGTAATGGCGCGATTCCTACTGCTGATGCTGCACTTGCAAGTGCTAAAAATGGCGATTTCAGCGGAATATATACCATTATGAATCGGGGAAGCCAAAGCGAGATTGATGCACTAATAGCTGCAGCTCCAGGTTATGATATTACAATTGATAAAAATACCGGGACTGTCAATGTTTATCCGTATATGAATCCTTACGGCGATTCTGGCGATTACAAGCCCTTAACTGAACGTGAGGTTTTACATACTGGCAATTATAAATCTTCTGATGCAGTTGCTGCAAATCCCAAAGACAACAATTATGGCATTCCCAGTGAATGGTTTACGACTCCACCAGTTGGTTTACGCGAGATTTTACTGAAATATTTAGCAACATTTCCAGGAGTTGTTGCACGTGCATCAATTATGTTAGGACAAGCTACTGCTGACATTTCTGCTGGAATTGACATTACTGCTGATATTTTTGATAAAGATAGTATTGGCATTCGTTCCTTATATGCTCAATTCAAAGAAAAATATACAGTAACCTATTGGATGAAACAAGGATTATCACAAGAGGAAGCTTATCAACGGGCATATAATGAATTAAAAACTTATTTGGCTGGAAGTGTCACGATTGTGAGTTCGTGGTTAGCAGGTGATGATCAACATACTGAATGGTCCTATTACAGTGGAACCCATTTAACTTCTGCTCAACAAAAACAACTATTGGATCAATGGATAGCGTGCAACCCGCAAACAAAATCTGGAGAGCAAACCTGGTTTGCTGTACATCCAGATGGTAGCTATGGTGCAAATTTTATGACACTTACAGGTGATGACCTGACAACTGCGATGCTGCCAATTCAGCAAGCTTTTTTAATGATGACTCTTATTACAATTATTATGAATGCACTTTCGAAAATTCGAGAAACTGTGAATGAATTATTAGGTATTACGAGTGGACAAAATTCAACAGAGATTATGGACCTAGATGTTATTACAGCTATGGGATCTCGCTTTATCAATTTGCCAGTTCAAGCACTGGAAGAAACTGTTGACTTGATTAGTAAAATTAATGATAACGCTTACACAACCAAACTCGCTGCAGCAACAGCAGAAAACGAAGCCAAAGGTGGCAATTGTTTAAGTAAAATTGGTGATGCCTTAAGTGGCAATAAAGAAGCAGCTGAAAAGCAAGTGCAATTTGCCATGGAACAATTACGAATTACCATGGGTTATGAAAATGCAACTACTGCAACAAAAAACACTATGGCACGAGTATTGGCCACTTTTATTGAGCAAATTAAATCTTCTAGCGACCCCTTAGACCAGCAAATTGCAGAACTATATCAAGAAGCATTGCAGCATAATTGGCGAAAAGCTGCAGGCGATAATGACAGACTTGATTTTGACAAAACCTATGCTATGCAATTAACGGAACGAGTGCATCAAGCCAGTGGTTCTTATTCTGCAAAAGTAATGGTTGAAATGAATAATGATGACTTGGGATCTATGGTAATTAGCATATTACTGGGTGTTTCAATTGGATCGAATTCTAGGCAAGGAATCATGCAGCTGTATGGCACTATTGGCCAAGTTCGGGATGCTATATTTCAGATGTACATGAACTCTGAACAAATGGATATTAAATTGCATAATGCAGTTATTGATGCAATGGATGCTCTAGAATCAGCAGAGCGATTATTGTCAGCAACATCGTCTGCAGGTGGCAATCTTTTAATGGCTTTTGTAATTGCTGTTGTTGCTGTACTTTCAGTTTTTGTTCCAATTGCTCTTGCTTTGGGCGTAGCTTTAATGAATATGTATTTGATTGCTGCAGTAGCAATTGCGATTATTTCACTGACACTTAGTTTGGCAACTACCTTTAATCAGCGCGATCAACTGAAAGCGCAAATTGATAACCTAAATCATCCTGATAATTTTTCTCCAACTGCGATTTCTGAGGAATGGCTCATGAGCCAAATTGAAGAAGCACGCAATGCTGCAGCGAATTCTCGTGATGCCACTGTTAAAGCTATTAACGCAGCTATTGCGAAAATGTGGGAAGAAATTGCTAAAATTCGAAAAATGCATAATGACGAAGATGGCGGGTTATGGTCAACAGATATGGACGGCGTATCTAAAATTGAAAGCCAAATCAAAGCACTAGAATATATGATGATGGCAATTATGATGATTATGGAAGCGCTGAATGAAATGCGGCGAATGATTATTCAAGCTTTTACAGGCGTTTCTATGGGATCTTCTATAGGAATAACTACAATCAATGAATTGATTGCTGGCCAATTATCTGTGTTAAAAACTGCGATAACGTATGAAGTACAAACCCTAAAAGATGTTGTAGCAGAGCATAACAAACAACGTGAACAGGAAATTCAGCTTCACCAAGCACAAGAATCGTTAAGTGGAACTGTCTTAAAGATTATTGTTTCAGTTGTTCAAGCTATGATTACAGCTGTAGCCGCTATTATTAATCCGGCTCTTGGTTTGGCACTGGCTATTGTGTCAGCAGCTTTAAGTATATGGATGGCGTATCGCGACTTTTTAATTGCCAAAGAAGCATATGAGTTAGTTGATGATGTTAATTTGCGAAGTGCTGTGCAAGGCTTAATTCATGATCCAGAAGAAATTCCACCTGAACAAGACCAACGCCCCAGCGCAATTAAAGCAATTGATCAATTAACGCGTAAGCTGCATGATGCAGTTAATCGAATGAATGTTAATAATGCTACCATGAACATTGGGAACAATATGCTAGCATTGAATGGTGCAGTTGTGTTACAAGGCACTCAAGAAATGAAACAAGCTTATTTTACCTTATTGGCTTTGCTCATGACCTTGAAAACACTGGAAGACATGAAAGATATTGTTATTAATGGCACGTCAGAAGTGCGGATTCAAAGCTGGTCGCAAAGCATGAACAAAGCACTGGGTGTTGAGTTGCAATTTACCATGACTGGCTTTGAGAACCGGCTAAGCCAAATTGAAGAAGAAATCCAAGCATTGAATCGTAAAGAACGAGCAAAGCAAGCAATGGATGAGGCTCTTCGTGGATTAATTAAATCAGTTATTATGTCAATTGTGAATATAATCCTGCAAGTCATAGCCTTGAAGTTGCCCAAAGCAGATGTAGCAGAATTTCAGAAAATCGCATCATTAATTAATTCATCGCTGCGTATTGCGAATCAATTGGATAATGTTATACGGGCACAAGATAAAGCCAAAGATGATTTTGGTGATATTGAAAAAGTGCAAAAACAAATGCTTCAGCTAATTGAAGAACTTTTTCAAGAAGATGATCATGACCCATTGATGAAATTAATTGTTGAAGCTATTAAAAACATGAATACTGGCTTAGTCCAAGGTATTGGGCAAGGGAAAATTGCGCTAAACAGTGGATATATGGCTGCAATTCAAGCCAAAATTGAAGAAGTTTTCAAATTAATTGAAACAAAAATAGATATGCTAAAGTTCATTGCAGATATCCGAGATATGGTAAGTTCCATGACAGGTGGATATAGCCTTGGCAATAATTTTGATATGGTGGTTCAAGCTGTCAAAATGCAACGACAAGTTGCTTCCATTGCTGTAGGTCAACTACATCAGTTAGTCAGTACGTATGTCAGTCGATATAACGAGATTATGGATGCAAAAAAAGCATTTTATTCAGCCTTAGTTAGCTTTTTAGTTGCTTTGGCTTTTGATGTTTATGCGCAATTAGAATCGTTTGGCATAATTGAAGGGTTTGGAGTTAAATTAGACAAAAAGGATCAAGCAACCTTAACTGAATGGAATAATACAGGGACCTTAGCTACGAATTTAGCTAATAATACGAATAACATTGCAAATACAGTTCGAAGCTTGACTTTGCTGAATAACATGCTTGAAAAAGTTACAAAAATGGTAGTTGATTATTTGGCTGACAAATTAGCTGATGCCATTTACGAATCTCAATGTAAGAATCCCAAGCCTTCGGGTTTGCAACCCAGTGTAGCGCCAACTGCAAAATTTACAGCGAACTCGATTAAAACGTTTTCTGCAATAAATGCTGGGAATACGGATATTATAAAGAAAATAGCTGAGCTTCGACATGCGCAAGAAAAACAAGATTTTGAAGAATGGTTTTCACGCTTAAAAACTGCACTGGATGATACGCGAAGTATTGTACAAAATGCAGCAAGTATTGAAGAAGGATATGTCCGAAATCCAGAAGCAAAACCAGGTGAATTAAAAGCCATGCCAAATAAAGCCTTAGTAGCTGCTGCAACTGCACTCATGAATCAGCAAACTCCAATTTCCATTTTAACAGATCCTAAAAATACAAGTTCGTCGAATTCTGAAAAATCTAAATCAGTTGCGCCAGAGAAAAGTCAAAGTAAGCAGCCAAGTGAACCAGATAAGCAAGCGCCAGCTGCTGCACCAGCTGCACCCGCTACGCAACCTACGGCAGCTGCGGCACCACCACCGCCTTCACCTGCATTAGCCTCCAGCACTTCCTCAAGAACATATACTGAGCAGCGAACTGATTCAGTTGATCCAACAGTTATAAAAACTTCAGCTGTATTGCCAAATGCAAGTCAATTTTCGCCACTAGTTCCGTCTGCAGCATCGACTTTAGTGAGTAATTCCGTTGGTTCAATTGAAAGTTTTGCGAAAGTGATGGCCTCTAATATAACACAATTAACAGCCGTAGAGGTACAAACTATGGCAAAAAATCAAATTAATATGCCCCAAACTATCGACTTTTTTCAATCTGCTGCTTTTGCAATGAGTACTGCTTGCACTGCTGCTTTACAAAGTGGAACTGCTGAAATTGTTTTTGCTAAAGATGCTGCTTATGCTAAAGTCGGCAATGTTTTTGTAAATGCAAAAAATCAAACAGGAATAAGTCAATTATCCACAGCTGTTATCGCCAAAATCACTGTAATCTGTGATCCCACAAGTAAAAAATTTAGTACAACCACAACTCTGGCGACAAAAGCAGAAACAAAAGCAAAAGCAAACACGACTACAACGAAAACGTCAACGGCCAAGACAAGTGCAGATACGACAATGACTGAAGCAACCACTACAGCTTCAGCTTCCATGTCTGCAGCAAAATCGTCTATATCTGCAGCTGTCACTGTAGCAGATAATACAACAGAAATAGTTTCTTCTGTTGTTGTTGCAGTATCCAAATTAGATGCGCAACAAATCAAATCCTTACAAACACAATTAGAAAAATTGGCTGTTGCGCCTGCACAAACAAAGCCAGATCAAGAAAAAAATAATTCGCAAAGTAAGCAACAGCCAAAGGAAGAGACCGATTCAGCGGATATTAATAAAAGTACTGCAGTACCCATCACAAAACAAGAATTGGCATCTGCATTGCCTACAACACCTACTCAACCGACGACAACACTAGTAACTCCAGCATCCAATGTCGTCACTTCAGCAAATATTTCCGATACACAAGATCCTGCAGTTGACAAAATTATCAAGGAAATTCAGAAGCAATTACCTACACGCGAACCTATTGATATAGCGATTATCATTAGTGCTATTCTGCAAGCTGTTGCTCCACAACCGACAACAACAGCTTCACCAACAACAGCTTCAACGATTATTACAGCAAGTACCATGTCTGTAGTCCAGGCAGTTGCTGCAGTCATGCCTATTCCCATTGATATAGCCAAAGCTAGCACAACCATCGCTAGTTTTACAAATAAGGAGGCAACTCTTGAAAAAGCAGTTATTTCCTTGCAAACTCCGCAAAACAAACAGCTGCTGTCGAACCCACAATCAGCGCAAACAATGATTCAAGAATTAACGCAGCAAGTCATGACTAGCACCTCTTCTGTACCCAATGACCCTGCAGTAGAAAAAATGGTGACTGCGTTTTTAGAATCAACTTTAAAAGCAGCGTCCAACAATCAACCCGTCAATGTTGCGGATGTTATGGACGTGCTACGTGAGGCTCAGCTCCAGTTGACGGATAACGTAGCATCGCAAAACCCAGCGCAAGAAAAAGCCGTAGTTGCAGACATACGCACACCTGAGGAACTTCAACAAATTGTTGAAAAAGCGCAACAGATAGTCGAGCAGCACAAGCAAATTGCAGCAGTCATCCAAACTGTTGTTAAGCGAGTTGTTGACGAGCGTCAGTCTATGGCAGCAGCTGTGATTCAATTACAAGAAAAAATTCAGAAGATCGAGCAAAACGACCAAGAATTAACACACGTCTCAGAAAAACAAAATATTGTGGAAACACGACAAAAACAAGCAGTTGTATTAAAAGAAACAGCTCAGGAAATTGATCAGGAGCTAACGTCTTATCAGCAGAAACTAACAGATGATCAAAGCTTAGCCAAGCGATTGATTGCTGCGGAACAAACAATAAATGAGATTATTAGCGAACAACAGTCAATGCTTGAATCTAGTAAACTTGTTACGCAAGCAGCTCAGTCAACTGTAACAGTTCAATCAGTTTCACAAAACGAAAACGTTAAAGCTGTAGCAGTAGCGGCAATTCAAATCGAAAATCTAGCAGCACGGGAGCAAGTGATGTCACCTAACGAAGTCCCAATGGTTGACCAACAAGCGAATACAATGTCCGTTGGCAAAGAAGTAATAGATGGGCTGGCAAAGAATGACAAAGCAAATTTAGAAAATCAAAATCCTGCCAAAAAAGATCCTACTGCTCCAAAAGTTCTTCAAGCTGCACAACGATTAAAAGCAGCAGCAGAAAAAACAGATGAAACAGTTGTCGAGCATTCGCGTGACTTAAAGGAACAACCAACGCAGCAATTATTAAAAACGCAAACCCAAGCTATGGTAAAGGAACTGAAAAATATTCTGTTGCTGATTGTAGCAAAACCCACAGATGACGCAGCACCTGTTTCTGCAACTTCTCAAGCTCTTCTGAGCGAATTAAAGCCGCTAGCGAAGTTGCTGTCTTCCTTAAAAGAGGAGTCAACTCCAGAACAAGAAATGAACGTGTTAACAGACGTAATAAAGAAAATGAATCAACAACAACTTATTTCACGCGGAACACATCCTCAGCTGACTAAACCCGTCAAACAGCAGCTGGAACTTTTGATGAAAGATATCCAAGCAACGTTGCAAGCAGCAACAGAAAACACACAAACAAGTCAAGAATTTTCAGAAAAAATGGAAACAATACTTAAAAAGATAAAAACCGCTAAGTCTAAAGATGAAGTGATTAAAATAATACAGGACGTACGCGCTAATCATCCCAAAACAATTGCAAAAATGGCGCAGTATATGGCAGGTGTTGTTAAAAGCTCGCTAAACAACCGCCAGCAAACCGAATCGCAGCAACCTGAATCGTTACTCATGCCCAGTTTGGAGGTTTTATCTGTTTTAACTAACAAAGCTGCTTTGGATACAATCATTAACCCTAGCAAAGATCAAAGTGTAGTGCAGCAAATGCAAACCGAAACGCTACAAAAGCAAATTAAAAAAATGACAGAGCCCATTGCCAAAGAATTAAAACGAATGTCAACACAGCAACCAAAAGTAATCACGGAATTACTAGAAAAAACCACAGCAAAACCTTGGCTACATGCAATGCTAATTGCTTTCAGTGACAGTAATCGGTCTGATACATCGCAGAAAAAACAACTGCCAGAGGCAATAATCCAACAAGACACTTTCCCTGCGATTGTTCCGTTGACTCGTAGCAGTGTACAGGCGTTGCCAGTACCAAAGGAAAAACCCATTGCAGTAATTATGAAAGAGGCAATTAATGACTCCACTCAATCAGTTTATGAGACTGTTACAACAATTACTGCATTGATTGAACCCTTGCCTATTGAAACAATCATTCAATTAATGCACGACATGGACGATGAATCTAAAAAGCCAATTCAAACTCCAGACGATTTCATGAAAGCAACAAAAATGACAAACCTTATTGTCGCAGTTTCTCAAAAATCAGCAGACATTGAAAAAAAATTACGCCCTGATTTTTTTGCTTTATCTGTGCAATTTAAAGAAATGCTTCGAACCTTTAAAACGCAAAACTATGAGTCCTCGTATCAAGAAGTTCTTGAACAATTGCCTCATACCATGCTCACTGCAACCTTTTCCTTAATTAAACAGCAGGATCCACTATTAACAGATTCTGTTAAAAAAAATGTTACAGGTGAACTTCTAACCTTGTTCCAAAATGCCAAGCTTCCCATACCTATTGAGAAAAATGAGTTACTAACAGCTACCGTAACTAGTCAATCCAGTGACATTAACAATGCAATTGACGAAACTATCCAAACACAATTAAATGCGCAAGCTACAGTAGCTGACATTCAAAAAGCAGTTTTAAAAGTACATCGGGAAACTCAGAAATTGCAGCAATCACTCACGCAAAGTTCAGAAACATTATCTCCAGCAGCTTTATCAACTGTTGTTCAAGGCATTTATCAGCAATTAAAAAAAATTAAAACGACAGTATCTACTATTGCGCAAATTGGTGATCAAGAACAAATTCAAAGCAACATTGATCAAGCCATGGTTCAGCTAAACCAGTTAGATAAATTAGAGCAAATGTTTGCTCGTTATGATTATTTAACTGCAAAAATTAGCCAACTGTCTACACAAGGGCAAGATGTAACAAATGAATTTCAGACTTTGTGCAAAGAAAATGCAGCTTTTATTCCATATTTGCAAACCTTTGTTCGTAATGAGGCGCGTTTAGATAAAGACAAACAAAAGCAATTTCAGGAAATACTTGAGAAAATGGCAGTTACTCAACGTCACTCGTCATCTGCATCCACATTGCAAACCTATTTTGCAAGCATAACAACCATGAGTCAAGACATGATGAATGAACTATTTCAACAGCGCGCAAAAGAACGACAAAAAAATCGGCGAGAAAAGGAATCAAAAAGGGGAAAAAACCCTGACATAAAACTAAAATCGTTTACACTAGCTTTAGATACAAAGGCCCGATCTTTTGGGAAAAATAACTTGGCTATGCAACAACAACAACAACAACCCAACAGAATCGAGCAAATATAATGCTATCTTATGATTAGTTTCGTAGTTATTTCATAGAGCAAAAGGGCCCACACATTGTACACGTATCAATTTCGCCAGGGGAACGTTCAGCACGCATAGCTTTGGCTTTTTGGGGGTCAATAGCTAGCGAAAATTGCGTTGGCCAATCGAGAGCTTTTCTAGCAATAGACATGCGATCATCTTGATTTCGAAAGCGTGGATTTTTACAAATATCTGCAGCATGAGCTGCAATTCGGCTAACCATCACTCCCTCACGTACATCATCAATCGTAGGTAATCCCAAATGTTCTGCAGGTGTCACGTAACATAAAAAATCTGCGCCAGCTGCTGCAGCTAAGGTGCCGCCAATTGCAGATGTAATGTGATCATATCCAGGTGCAATATCTGTTACTAATGGGCCCAACACATAAAAGGGAACGCCATGACATAGTGATTTTTGTAATCGAATATTGGTTTCAATTTGATTTAAAGGCATATGTCCAGGTCCTTCGACCATAACTTGAACTCCAGCAGTTAAACATTTCCGCGTTAATTCACCTAAATGAACCAGTTCTTGTATTTGCGCAGCATCAGTTGCATCTGCTAATGCGCCTGGGCGTAAACCATCTCCCAAACTAATCACAACATCATAGGTTTTGCATATTTCTAAAATCCGGTCAAAGTTCTTGAATAACGGATTTTCATTGCCAGTTTGTTCAATCCATTTAACTAAAAAAGCTCCACCACGACTCACAACACCTGCAATACGCGGTTGTTGTTTTAATTGTCGCACAACTTCCTTGGTAACGCCGCAATGAATGGTCACAAAATCTACTCCGTCACGGCATTGTTTTTCAATAACCTGAAACAAGGCTTCAGCTGTAACATTCATCAAGTCTCCAGTAGTACGCAAGGCATCGACCATTGCCTGATAAATAGGCACAGTTCCAATAACAGCTGTTGCATTTGCTAACACTGACCTACGAATAAGATCCAGATCGCCACCTGTACTTAAGTCCATAATTGCATCTGCGCCAGCTTCTTCAGCAATAGCTAGTTTTTGCAGTTCTTTGCTAATGCCTGGGCAATGATCGCTGGTTCCAAGGTTAGCATTAACTTTGGTACGTAAACCTTTTCCTATTCCAAGTGCAGGGATTTGCCGAAGTGTATTTTTAGTAAGGACAATTTCGCCAGTTTTTATTCCTGCGAGGATATCTTCGACTTCCAATCCTTCATGTGCAGCAACTGCTTTCATATCAGGAGTTATTTTTCCTTTGAGTGCATATTCTCGTTGAGTTAACGTCACAGTAAATGCTCCTTTTTCTTTCGCTGATTTATTTTAACATTTTTAAGACCTGAAGTCCTCTCTTATCAGCGCTATCAATCTTCGGTATAATAAGAATAATATATTGCCCCGTTGTGTAATGGTAGCACGGCAGACTCTGAATCTGCTTGTCGAGGTTCGAGTCCTTGCGGGGCAACCAACAAAATATCCGAATGGCCTATAAGCCGTCAATTGAGAGGGGAGCTTATAATGATTTTGGAAAATAAATTACATATTAACAATCAGCTTGAGTTGAATAAAATAGAAGAAAAAATCAGCAAGCAAAAAGCTAAGCAACTTTTTGACAGTGGAGCAATAAATCAACTAGAGATTGGCACGTTTGATGGGCTTGCCCAGATTCATGCTTATTTATTTTCCGATATCTACGATTTTGCAGGAAAATTAAGAAATGTGAATATCTCAAAGGGTAATTTCCGCTTTGTTCCATTGATGTATTTAGAACAATCTCTCGAGAATATCACCCAAATGCCACAAAGAAATTTCAACGAAATCATTGAAAAATATGTAGAAATGAATATTGCCCATCCATTCCGCGAAGGCAATGGACGAGCCACAAGAATCTGGCTGGATTTGATACTTAAGAAAGAAATAAAACACGTGATTGACTGGAATGAGGTTGATAAATCAGATTATCTTTTAGCCATGGAGCGTAGCACAATCAAAGACATTGAAATAAAACAGCTTCTTCAAACAGCTCTGACCGAAAAAATAGATAATCGTGAGATTTTCATGAAAGGTATTGATGTAAGCTATTTTTACGAAGGATATAGCGAATTCAGAACAGCAGATTTATAGCGTGAGCAATAAGCCAAAACCGGTCAAAAAGCACATTACTCATTAAGTCGGCAATAATTTATACGCTATTACTCAAGCATCGGCCAACATTAGTTCCAAGTCTTGCAGGCAACGTTGATCTTCAATTATCTGGACATACGCATGCAGGGCAAGTTTTTCCTTTTAGTTTGTTAGTACGCCTGACGCATCAATATTCCCAAGGCTTTTATCATCTGCCTAATGGCCAATTATTATATACCAGTCGTGAAACTGGGACCTAGTGGCTGCCAGTGCGTTTTTCAGCACCTCCTGAAATTACAGTCATTAATTTGGGCAGAAAAAGTAACTAGCTTTTTTTATAGCTCGTTACATACTTGTTGCCAACTTGAAAATCCTCCGGACAAATTGAACACCTGGGTATAACCTTTTGAATATAGAAACATAATGGCATATGCAGACTAGAAATTAGATTGAGTATAAATAATTTTAACTATATACTTATAATAAGTGTATTGAGGTGAGGTGAGCTACAAGCATAAGGAGCTGTTTTAATGAAAAAATTACCGATTGGTATACAAACTTTCGAGAAATTAATTAACGATGATTGTTTATATATTGACAAAACAAAGCTAATTTATCAGTTAATTCAATCGGGTAGCATATATTTTCTGTCTCGTCCCCGTCGATTTGGAAAATCGCTACTTCTCTCAACGCTGGAGGCAA
>CAYUBI010000013.1:15818-30631 GCA_964443005.1 uncultured Candidatus Marinamargulisbacteria bacterium | reverse complement strand
TACTGTCGAGACATTTTTGTCATTTGCGGATACCGATGTTTTTTGATTGTCTGGGGATGTAAACAGAAGAGCGCCAAGAGTGCCAAATGGGTTGATGGCGGTGCCCGTTTGAATATCTTGATTTTTGATGGCGGCAATTAAATTTTCGGTTTCAGCATTTCTGCTTCTTGGTTGTGGAAGATTTTTCTGATTTAGTGATATTGCGAAGTTCATTTTCTTTTCCTTTTTTTACGGTTCTCTACATTGATGTTACTCGTAAAAATAGTTGAGGATATTGTATCGATAGATCGTGTTGTAATTTGAGTGTTTGCTTGAAGGCTAGTGAGTGTGGTATAAAATATGTATGATACGTTCAGTAAAGCCTGTTTTTTTAAATTATTCGACAATTACTTTGCATGAGAATGGAAATGCATCGATAACTTTTATATCACAGAAACAATTGTATTTGGAATTTGCTTTTCAAGTTTCATTAGATGATGTTATTGCGGAGGCTCTTGCCTATTTCAAAGCAAATTCTTTTCCTTTTGAGATTTCGTTGGATTTAGTTGAAAATTACAAGCGGGAAGGCTTTGTTGGACCGTACTTGTTATATGGACCTGGTTATGCAGACGGATATAAGGAATTTTATACGGATTTTTGGTGTTTAAAAATTACGAATGATGAAATGATGGCTGAAATGGCTTTGGGGCCTGGAAAATATGGTTTTAGCGATGTAATGGCTTTTTTGAAGATGTATGAGATTACTGAAGGTGTCATGATTGATGAAATAAAAGACCAGTGTAATCAGAAAAATGGCGAGTATTTTGTAATGGCTATGGGTATGATAGCGACAAGTCCTTTATCCGAGGCTTATGATTATCTATATCAGACGCACAAAGTAATGCCTTTGCCAATTAAGCAAGGTGATAGAGTTGGCTTTTTGGATTTAACAATTGCTAATGAGGTGATTTATGGACAGACTTTGGTTGAGATTACGTCTGGTATTGATGCTGAATATGGAAAAAGTGTTACTGGGAAATATCTTCCTAAATTGTATTTAGAATTCGTACCAATAGAGGTTAGCCAAAATTGTGAACGACAAGGAAACAAGATTGTTGCAACTAAATCTGGTATTGTCGGGTTTTTTAGTCAAACAGTTCGTGTTCTTGAGATGGTTGTGTATAATGAATTGCCACGGGGGCTGCTGGAATTGTGTGGGTTTGTAATTGTGCGGGGAAATGTGCAGTTTGGAACTGAACTGATTGTTGATGGTGACTTAGTTATTCATGGGATTATTGAAGGTGCGAAAGTACAGGCTACTGGAGATATTTACGTATTGCAGGGGGTGATTGGTAAATCATCCATGATTAAAGCAGCTCATAATTGCTTTGTTGGATACTGTAATAATAGTACGATTGAGTCTGTGCAGGGGAATGTTTATATAGGGCATGAAGTTATTCGCAGTTATATAAAAGCTAAGAAAAAAGTAAAGGTTGAACAGAGTATTATTGCATCGAAAATTGAATCTGAGGAAATAATTGCTGCAACAACTGTTGGGGCCGCAAATTTGGATGATTCCTCTGAACTTATTCTTTTTGAAAATAATGAATTGGTTGAGCTTCAAAAAGCAGTAGAGGGACAAATTGAAAAGGAACGACAAAAACTGGCGCGGTTAAATATGGAGCTTGCAAAAGAGCGTGCTAATCAATCGGGAATGGAAGTTGTTGATAGATCTACATCTAAATTATCATCGTTTTCTACGATTAAAAAGATGATTGAGGATGATTTGTTTAATTTAGTAGAACAGAATGATCAGCTTAAGTTTGAAATTAAAAAACGTCCGAAATTACAGGTGACAATTTATTCTGAAATTTATAAAGGCGTTAAGATTGTTATTGGGAAGCAGGAGGTTGTTTTGACGCAAGAGTTTGGGCCGTCAGTGTTTTGTAAAGGTGCTTTTACGGTAATTCGGTCCACGTATTAATATATTTTTCCGCTTCGATTGCTGCAATTGCTCCATCTGAAACTGCAGTTACTATTTGTCGTAATGATTTTTCTGTTACATCACCAGCACCATAAACCCCATCGATATTTGTGTGCATTAATTTGTCCGTAATTAGGTAATGATGTGCATTCATCAACGCTTTATTTGTTAATAAATCGGTATTTGGTGACATGCCAATATAGATGAAAATGCCTTGAGTCATGAGGTTTTCTATTTCACCTGTTATTGCATGCTTAAGTTGTAATGTATCTAGAGTTTGTTTCCCTGAACATAGAACTGGATGTGTATTTAGAATGATTTTGATATGAGGATTAGCTCGTACTTTTTGCTGAATAATTTTTTGAGCACGAAATTCTTCTCGTCGATGAATAAGATACACAATACTTGCAAATTTTGTTAGAAAAAGTGCTTCTTCTAGCGCGCTATCACCGCCACCAATTACTGCAATGGTTTTTCCTTTAAAAAATGCTCCATCGCAAATTGCACAATAGGACACTCCTTTGCCAAGAAACTCATTTTCTCCAGGAATGCCGAGTTTCTGAGGTTCAGCACCTGCGGCATAGATAATCGTTTTTGTGTGAATAGATTCATGGTAAGTTAAATCGATTCGTTTAATTTTTCCTTTGGGTTCGATTGTGTGAACAATGTCTTGAATAATTTCTGCGCCAAAATGAACTGCTTGCGTTTCCATTTTTTGGCTAATTTCTGCGCCGGACAATCCAATGGGTCCAACACCTGGATAATTTTCAATCCATGATGTTGTAGCTGCTTGTCCACCAAGTATGGCTTTTTCAATAATACATGTTTTTAATTGTGCTCTGCTTGTGTATATCCCGGCTGCAAGGCCTGCAGGGCCACCACCAACAATTGCAACATCATAAATTTCCATTTGGTTATTATATGCTTTGCAATAGCAGCTAACAACCCCTAGTTTTTGTGTTATAATTTATATTATTATGACTGTAGATTTCAAAAAACATCAACGCATCGGAATTTTTGTCGATATTCAAAATTTGTTTTATTCAGCAAAGTTTCAGTATCAGGCGCGTGTTAATTTTGATCATTTATTAACTCGATTGGTAGATGGTCGTTTGTTAATTCGAGCTATTGCTTATGCAGTTCAAACTCCTGAGATTGATCAAACAAATTTCCATGATATGTTAACGCGTTTGGGTTTTGAAATTAAAGTAAAGGACCTAAAGGTTCGTGCTGATGGTTCAACAAAGGGTGATTGGGATATGGGGATGGCTATTGATGCTATTTCCATGGCAGAGCGATTAGATGTGATTACCTTGGTTACTGGTGATGGTGATTTTTGTGATTTGGTGAATATGCTTAAAAGTCGGGGCGTTCGCATTGAAATTTGTTCGTTTCCTAAAAGTACAGCGATGGAACTCATTCAAAGTTCGGATATGTACATTCCTATTGAACCTGCTATGTTAATTAAAGAAAGAAATGTACGCGTTAAACGAGAGGAATGAATACCTTCGGTATTGTTTGCTTGAAGACGTTCAGGCCGGAGATGTAACGTCTCTTGCAATAGTTCCGCTAAATCATACTTCAGTTGCTTGTATTGTTGCTAAACAAACGGGTATTTTTAGTGGCGCTCAGTTAGTCTTTGATTTAGTTTCTCTCATGTTTCCTATTATTTCAGTTGATTTTTGTGTTGATGATGGTTTTTCATTTGTTTCGGGTGTTAAACTGGTCCAATTGTCAGGGAATACAATCGAGTTGTTGAAATTAGAACGTACGTTAATGAATTTTTTGCAACGATTAAGCGGAATTGCAACATTAACGCAGCAGTTTGTAGCTGCAGTCTTGGGGACAGATGCGCGCATTTATGATACTCGAAAAACAATGCCTGGTATGCGTTTTTTTGAAAAAAAAGCAGTTTGTGATGGGGGTGCGTGCAATCATCGTAATGGATTGTTTGATGCAGTGTTGATTAAAGAAAATCATATTCAGGTTGCTGGTTCAATTACTTCTGCAGTTAAAAAAGTTCGTATGTATTTGGCGTCGGATACTGGAAATAGCTTTAAGCCTGATTTTCTGGAAATAGAAACCCAAACTCTGGTTGATGTGCAAGAAGCTTTAATTGTAGGTGTTGATATTATTTTACTTGATAATATGTCAAATGAGTTAATGAGTCAGTCAGTAGCTTTGATTCGAAAACATAAATGTAGCGTCAAAATTGAGGCTTCTGGAAATATGACATTGAGTCGAATCCCTAGTGTAGCAGCGTTGGGTGTTGATCGGATTAGTGTTGGTGCGCTAACTCATTCAGCTTTAGCAGTTGATATGACTTTTTTGCTTGAGGCAGGTCATTGAGAGTTTTGGTGTTTGGCATTACAAATTTGGCGATGTATGTTGTTAAACAGCTAGTTGCTACTGATTACCTTATTGTAGGATTGATATTTGATATTTCACATAATCAAGATATTCGGTTAATGATTCAAGCTGCTAATGCAAGAAAAATCCCATTTTATGAACAGAAAAATGTGAATGATCCTGGTTTTATTAAAGAGGTTCGTGAGGTTTTAAAGCCAGATGTTATTTTGGTAGTTACGTTTAGTCAGTTGTTGGATTCGTCGTTATATTCCTTGGCAAAAATTGCTGCAATGAATGTTCATTCATCCTATTTGCCTGATTATCGAGGCCATAGTCCATATTTTTGGACAATTGCAAATGGTGAAAAGTTTACTGGAGTAACAATTCATTATTTAAACGATTATTTTGATGAAGGTGATATTATTTCACAAGATCGAATTTCGATTTTATCTGAGGATACCAATGGAATGGTTGTTGAAAAACAAAAAAAATCAGCTTGGACTTTAATTAAGAATGTTCTTCAGTTAATTAATGATACAGAAAAACCTCCTGTTTCAGTTAAACAATCGCTGGGTCATTTTATCAAAGCACCAAAATTAAAATTGGAAGATTTTTTTGTAACGTGGTCATGGACAACAGTACGTATTTTGGATCGTATTCGCGCATTAAATCCATTTTCTGCAGCTTTTACCTTGTATAGAGGCGATACTATTGGGATTTATCAGGCAACGCGTGTGTTTGTGACTGCAGACGTGAAACCAGGAACTGTAATTTCTTTAACGTCAAACGGTCCGATTGTCAAAACGGGAGATGGTGCCGTATTGTTGAATATTGTAGTTGTAGGTAGGAAATATTTATTGCTTGGCGGTGATTTTGTTACAAATGAAGCCATGACAGTTGATGATTTTATGGGTATATAAGCTGATCAAAACTTTACAAATTCTAAAAGTGTTCGTATAGTAATCTTATGAATCAAAAAAAATGGATCACAATTTTTAGCCCTATTTTAGCTGTAATTATCTTAGGTATAGCATTAGTTGCTTTGCATAAAGAGCTGCATGGCTATCAGCTGCGCGATGTTATAATTAGTTTGCGACATATTCCTAATGATCATTTGCTTGCTGGTGTTTTGTTTACTCTGTTAAGTTATTTTACTTTGATTAATTATGATAAGCTGGCTTTTTATTATTTAAAAATTCCGATGTCATATTTGCGAATTATCTTTGCAGGATTTATTGGGTATGTTTTCAGTAATAATATTGGATTTGCGTTATTAACTGGAGGCGCTGTTCGATATCGATATTATTCTGCGTGGGGCGTATCTGGCGTTCAAATCGCAAAAATAGTGTCATTTTGTGTCGTTACCTTTTGGTTAGGTTTGCTGACGTTAACAGGAATATTTTTTATAGTTGTACCTGTTGCGATTCCCGAAGTATTTGTGATACCGATTCATAGTACGCTTTTAATTGGGTTGGTTATGCTTGCTTTAGTTTTACTTTATTTTTTAGTTGCGGGTCGTAATCGGCCTCTAAAAATTCGTTCACGAACCTATACTTTTCCTGGATTACGTATTAGCAGTATGCAACTTATTGTTGGCGTTTTAGATTTTTTATTTGTGGGGTGCGTTGTTTATTCGTTGCTTCCTTCGGCTCCTGGTTTGACTTTTCCTTTATTTATGGTGTTTTTTTTGATGTCTCAGATATTAGGAATTGTCAGTAATGTTCCTAGTGGAATTGGTGTTTTTGATGCCTTGATGATTTTCTTCTTAAGTCGTTATTTGCCAGCTTCAACAATCATGGGCACTTTGGTGGCATATCGTGCAATTTATTATATTGTACCCTTTGTTTCTGCCATTTGTTTGGCGATTTTTTACGAATTGGTTTCAAAGCAGCGATGGGTTAATTTTTCGCATGTGGGTAAATCGTAATGAGTAATCTTTCTATTTATCCGCTTATTACACTTAAACCTGGACGTGAAGCGCCTGTAAAAGCTGGACATCCATGGATTTTTTCAAATGCGATTTTTCAGCCTCCTGTGCTGATTTCGGGTTCGCTAGTTTGTGTTCAATCTGCAGCAAATGAGCTTTTGGGAATAGGATTTTGGAATGCCGTATCTGCGATTCATGTTCGAATGATTGATTTAAATGCAAAAGCAGTTATCTCTGTTGCTTATTTTACTTGTCGAATTCAACAATGTAATCAACGTAAACTTAATGATTTGTCTGCACAAACAACTGTGTATCGAGTCGTTCATAGTGAGGGCGATGGTTTGCCTGGTTTGATTGTTGATCGTTATGGTGAGGTGCTTGTTTTTCAGATTCATACTGCAGGAATGGACGTCTTGCGTCCCTTGATTATTGATGCATTGAAAATTGTTTTTTCACCTGTAGCTATAGTTGAGCGATCTGATGTGTCGATTCGCCAGGAGGAAGGGCTTGTAGACTTTCCAAAAGAGGTTCGTTTTGGCGTTGTGGACCCACTTATTGAGTGCATGGAACTAGGACGTCGCTTTTATGTAGACGTTGTAAATGGCCAAAAAACTGGCTTTTTTATTGACCAAAGGGATGCTCGCGGGATGGTTGGCCAACTTGCGATTAATCGGCATGTTTTGAATTTGTTTTGCTATACTGGAGGATTTTCAGTGTATGCTGCAAAAGCCGGAGCGCTTTCTGTTACGTCGATTGATGGCTCCCGTCCTGCATTGGATTTAGTGCAGCGAAATTTTTCGTTAAATGCCTTGCCTGAAAATCACGAAAATTATCCTTTGATTCAAGGAGATGTGTTTTCACTTTTGTCTACAAATCAATTACGTTCTTTTCCATATGATTTGATAATTTGCGATCCTCCAGCATTTGCGAAATCTCATTTAGCTGTTAAAAAAGCGTTAAGTGCTTATGAGACGTTGAATGCTGCATGTTTGCGTTTGCTACAACCTGGAGGATTATTAGTAACAAGCTCTTGCTCTGGGCGAATCTCTATGGCTGATTTTAAAAATTCGCTTCGTTTGGCTGCAGGAAGGGCAGGGCGTCGCGCTGTTGTTCGTCAGGAGTTGGGCCAGCCTTTAGATCATACTGAAACTATTGCATTTCCTGAAGGGCGATATTTGAAAACTGTTGTGCTTGAAGTGCTAGGTGTTGGCAACTAGCTTTTTCAGGGTTTAGTTTGTGATCATTGTCTATTTAATGTTGAGCTTATTCAATTTTGTCGAATAATTTTGTTTTGAAATTATAGTTGTAAACTTTTCCAGTTCCAATATCGTAATACCATCCATAAATGTTTAATAATCCTTTACTGTAGCGGTCTTCAACTAAGGGATAAGTGCGAATATGTTTGAGTTGTTCAATTATGTTTTCTTTTTCAACTAAACCTTCAAGGTCATTATGATTATCTATTTTTTTGAGTGATTCTGCTTTTGCACGAGCGTTTTTTGCTAATTCTAACCACTTTTTAGTATGAGGAATTCGATTTAATTCCGTTTCATCTAGGAAAAGTGCTTTGCATCCTCCACAATTTGAATGTCCACATATAATGATGTTTTCGACATTTAATACTAATAAAGCATATTCAATAGATGATGTTGTTGATAAATATTCAGATGATGCGCGGTAATAGGGTACAATATTGGCGATATTTCGAACTACAAATAAATCTCCAGGCAAACTTTTTGTTATTAAATCTGGAACAACTCTGGAATCTGAGCAACCAATAAATAATGTGTGCGGGTTTTGTCCTGAACCCAAACGTTGATACAATTCTTGGTTATTTTTGAAATCAGTTTTACTAAATTCTTTTGCGCCATCAAAAAGAATTTTCATTATTCATTCTACAAACTCCTTATTTTATATTTTTTGATTATAGCAAATAATAGAGTTCTTGAATAAGCGTTGAGCTGGAAATACTAAAACAAGATATAGTTCGTGTTTCTGCAATGTTGCTATGTTGTTGGTTGATGTGATAAGCTTAATTTAAGAGAATACAATCTTTTGGATTGATGGCATAATCCAGTATTTATTAGAAGGAGAAAGTTATGGAATGTGAGTTGTTAAATGGTTGTGGTTTTTTTAAAAAGCATCAGGAAACAAAAAATCTTGCATGTAAAGGGTTTTTAACCATGTATTGCAAGGGCGTTGAAATGGATAATTGCAAGCGCAAACAATATCGAAAAGAACATGGAACTCCGCCGCATGAAGATATGATGCCTAATGGCGTGACTCTTAAAAATTAATTTGCATTAGTTTGTGGTGTTGATTGATAAGGTTGCTGGATACTTGTTGCCATGTGCCTGCTCTGTCAGGTAAAATGATTTGTCTAGTTAATGTCGTGGTGTAGCGCATCCTGGTAGCGCACGCGTCTGGGGGGCGCGTGGCCGTGGGTTCAAATCCCGCCACCCCGACCATGTAAGTATTCTTTTATTTTGCCAACAAAATATAGTGAACCTGTCAACACAAAAACGGTTTTTGTTTTTTTGTAATTACTCATACGATCAAATATTTCTGCGATGTTTTCACAATATGCCTTAATTTGTTTGTCTGGATCCAGCTCACGATATTGTTCGAGTAATGTTTCCCCAATAATTCCATATTGTGTGACCCATAGCACATGCGAAGATGCAAAAATTAGAGAAAGCATTGCTTTTACATTTTTTCGCTGCAATGTACCTAGTATAAAAACAATGTTGTAATCTATATAGTGAATTTGAATATATTGCAAAATAGCTTGCATTCCGTCTTCATTATGCGCTCCATCAAGAATGATAATTGGGTCGTTGCTTAGCTTTTCTGCACGGCCTATCCATGTTGTTTTCTCAATAATTTCATTGCAACGATTTTTATTAAGCTTATGAAATAATGGAATTAATAATGAAATTGCTTGACTTGTGAGTCGTTTATTTTCTTTCACATAATCTAATTGTACATCATTTGACGCCATATATACTGGAGCTTGAATCTGATTGGCTATATCTGCGATGATAGAAATTACTTCTGGAGCTTGGGGTGCGGTAAATACAGGAATCGTTGGTTTGATAATCCCAGATTTTTCGCGAGCGATTTCTATTAACGTATTCCCAAGGTAATCTTGATGGTCTAAGCTAATTGGCATAAGAATTGACAGAACTGGAATAACAACATTGGTTGCATCCAATCGTCCGCCTAAGCCGGTTTCTAAAATAATAACATCACAGAGTTTTTCGGAAAAATATAAAAATGCAGTTACTGTAAGTATTTCAAATTCGGTTAATTCGTTTGCGTTGGGTATATTCACAATCGTTGTTAATAAGCGTGCTAATGTTGGATTTGGAATTTTGTGCCCATTAATCTGAAAGCGCTCATTGTAATGGATTAAATGGGGTGAGGTATACAATCCAGTTTTATATCCTGCGTCACTGAAAGCTGCAGATAAATATTTTGCAATAGAACCTTTTCCATTGGTTCCTGCAATGTGAATGAATTGTCCATTTTTATGAGGATTACCCATAATGTTTAGGGTGTTACGTATTCGGTCAAGTCCTAGCTGAATGCCGTGTTTATACAGTCGATTATGAAGAAAGGAATCAATATTCAAATTTATTCCCTTTTTGTCTACGTATATATTCCTGAAATAAGATTTAATTGAGTTTTTTGTTGTTCTAATTTTTCAATTAAATTTCTTTCTTTTTCTTTTTCTGAACTAATTACATTTTTAGGTGCATTGCTTAAAAAACCTAGATTTGCTAATTTTTTAGAAAGAAGTATGTAGTCGTTTTTTGTTTTTTCAATTTCTTTACAAAGCCGAGATTTTTCTTGTTCTAAATCAATTAATTCTGTTAAGGGTAAATAAATTTCAATGTTATCAACTAGTGCGAAACTTGATTGTGCTGGTTTTTCTTTTAATGATTCGATGATTGTAACTTGGGCACAACGACCTAAAAACTGAATAATTTTTATGTTTTTACGAATCACATCGCCTTTGTTTTTTACAGGGCAAGAAAAAATTACGTCACCTTTTTTGGATGGTGGAATATTCATTTCGGCTCGAAGATTGCGAATTGCTTTGATGCATTGCTGAAGCAGTTCCATATCCGAAAGTATTGTTTCTTTGTATTCTTTTTTTGATTGAGTTGGCCATGGTGCGCGCATAATTGTTGTAAGTGAGCGATCTCCTGAATACAACGGATGCTCTTTGATTTGTTGCCAAATTTCTTCGGTTACAAAGGGCATTAATGGGTGAAGCAATCGTAAAACTGTATCTAAAACAAAAACCATGACAGGTAAAGATTGATCTTTACTAAGCTTAGACATTTCAATAAACCAATCGCATACATCATTCCATACAAACAAATAAAGCGTGTCAGTAACAGCTCCATAATCATAATTGTCTAGTTGATTTGTAACGTTGATAATGGTTTGATCTAATTTTGCGATGATCCATTCATCTGCAAATGGAATTGGCTGATTAGAAGATGTATTAATGCTAACATCTTGCATTAATACATAACGTGAAGCATTCCATAATTTATTTACAAAATTGCGTGATGCTTCAAGCTTGTCTTGTGATAATTTGATATCTTGGCCTCCTGAGGTAACTAAAGAGGCTAACGCAAAGCGTAAAGCATCTGCGCCTAATTCTTTAATTGCAACTACAGGATCAACTACATTTCCTAATGATTTGCTCATCTTTTTGCCTGTAACGTCTCTGACAAGACCATGGATGTAGACATCATGAAATGGAATGGCATTGATAGTTGCAATTCCCATTGTAATCATTCGTGAAACCCAGAAAGTTACAATGTCATATCCAGTAATTAGCAGGCTTGTTGGATAATACGCAGTTAAATCGTCAGTTTTTTGGGGCCATCCTAATGTTGAAAATGGCCATAATGCAGATGAAAACCACGTGTCAAGTACATCCGGATCTTGATGTACTTGATTGCTGCAACATTTTGTACATGTTGTTATCTCTTCTTTGCTGGCCATAACTTGCCCGCAATCATCACAATACCAAATAGGGATACGATGTCCCCACCAAATTTGACGGGAAATACACCAAGGACGAATGGATTCCATCCAATCAAAATACAGTTTTTCCCAGCGACTAGGTGTAAAGCGAATTGCTTTAGAACGAACTGCATCAATTGCGGGTTGAGCTAAAACTTTCATGTTAACAAACCATTGTTTGGACACATAAGGTTCAATGACTGTTTGACATCTGTAACAATGTCCAATGCTATGATTATAATCTTCAGTTTTTAAGAGAAGTCCTTGATCAGCCAAATCTTGAATTAATTGATTGCGACACGCGTATCGATCTAATCCCTGATAGGCTGTAGGGACATTCTCATTCATTATTGCGCTTTCATCCATGATTACAATGCGATCCAGCCCATGATTGTTTCCCATTATAAAATCATTGGGATCATGTGCAGGTGTTATTTTTACAGCACCCGTTCCAAAATTGCGATCTACAGATACGTCTGCAATAATGGGAATTAATCGTTCTGAAAAAGGTAAAATAAGATTCTTCCCAATCAAATCTTTGTAACGTGGATCTTTAGGATGAACAGCAACAGCAGTATCGCCAAACATAGTTTCTGGTCGTGTTGTTGCAATCACAATTCCGTTAGATGGATCTTGCGCTAATGGATAACGAATATGCCAAAAATGCCCTGCGACATCGCGATGTTCAGCCTCAATATCACTTAAAGCTGTATGGCAGCGTGGACACCAGTTTACGCAATATTCGTCACGGTAAATTAAACTGTTATTGAAGAGTCGAATAAATGTTTCTTTTACAGCATTACTTAGCCCTTCATCCATGGTAAATCGCTCGTGACTCCAATCTACAGACGAACCCAATAGTCGTAACTGACGCGTAATTTGGCTGCCATGATCTGCTTTCCATTCCCAAACACGTTTAATAAAAGCCTCACGGCCTAAATCATGACGGGTAAGCCCTTCTTTTTTAAGTGCTTTTTCTACTACATTTTGTGTTGCAATGCCTGCATGATCTGTTCCTGGAATCCATAACGTTCGAAAGCCTTGCATGCGTTTAAATCGGATGATTGTATCTTGTAATGTTTCGTTTAATGCGTGGCCTATGTGAAGTGTGCCTGTTACATTAGGCGGAGGAATGACCATTGAGAATGGTTTTCCGTTTCCAAAAGGTTTAAAAAACCCATTTGTTTCCCAAAAAGAATACCATTTTGTTTCAACTGGCTCTGAATTATACGTTTTTGATAAGTCTGTCATTATGGCTCCTGAAGATAAAAACTATTATAAATAGCTTTTAATTCATTGACAATTAACGGCCAATATTGCTTGGATAATGTTGTAGTTAACACATATATCATCGGCTGTTTAATAATAATGTCTTCAACACCCATTAAGCTTTCTTCAGTTAAATCATCTTTTAATGTTACTTTACTAAATACTTGGCTGAACTTTTCCTTGACATGCGCATATGTGCATGCTTTTTTGTCACCCTGTTTAGCGCCGACAATATTCCATCCATCCCATACAGCACCGCCGCGTAAATAAGCTATTTCATTGGCTGTTACATCTGCTGAACCTTCATATGCGAGTATTGAAATTGTCACTGGAAAATCTAAATTACTAATTTCTAACGTTTCTGAATCCAAATTCGAATTTATTTTCCATGAATCAGGAATACGTAATGTATAATGAAAAATAGGATGAATGTATTCGCTGGATGCTTCAAATTTTATTGCATTAATGGCAGGTTGTGCACCTGTTATTGACACTAGTAAAACAAAAAGAAAAAAAACCAGTTGTTTCATCTTTATCTCCTTTGCAGAATGCAAGCTATTATAATTCAGGTAAAGGCAGATGGCCAGTACATTGAAAAATTGCGTTTTCAGGTAAATGGGAAATTAAATACTGAATTAGGTTAGCTATAAAATTATGTTTCGAATACAAGGAATTCACAGATTTAGTATTGTTACTGCAGCACCTTGCCAAAACCTAGACATTTCCGATATACTTTAATTAATATGGACCGTTAGCTCAGTTGGTAGAGCAGCTGACTCTTAATCAGCGGGCCCAGAGTTCGAATCTCTGACGGTCCACCAATCATTTGACCATCCATGACAAGTTGGTTTATAATAGATTGATGTTTTGTGGAGGTGAACTTTTGAAGCGTACATTTCAACCTAATTCGCGACGTAAACATAAAAAACATGGTTTTTTGCACCGTATGGCAACAGTGGGCGGAAGGCGCGTTCTCCAAGCAAGGCGACGCAAGCAACGAACACGGTTAACTACAGTATAGGATTTAATTCATTAAAAATCAGTTGTTTAAAAAAGAAAAACGCTTAAGAAAATCGTATGAGTATCAAGCAGTTTTTGATTGTAAGCAGTTTTTTGTAACATCTCATCTTGTTTTGTATTTTCAACCTGCGGACTCGTTAAAAGTTGGATTCGTAGTGGGGCGAAAAGTGGGCGGGTCAGTTATTCGTAATCGAGTTAAACGACAACTTCGTGAGATCGTCCGTTGTACGGATATTCGTGCAGCACATGCGATATTTTTGGCAAGAAAAGGTTTGGATAAGTTAGAATTTGATGCTATTAGTGTATCGGTTAATCGATTACTGCGTGAAGCCAATATGTTGGTATGATTAAAAAAGGCTTAATTGTATTAATTAGATTTTACCAGTTATGGCCCAAAATACGTGGACGAACGTGTAGATTTGAGCCAACGTGTTCACAATATGTGATTGATGCCATAATGAAATATGGAATTTTTATAGGCAGTTTAAAAGGGATGAGTCGGATAATGAAATGCCATCCGTTTCATTCCGGCGGATATGATCCAGCTTAATTTTTTATATCAAGGAGTCCGTGATGCATCCCATCCAATATTTAATTGACCATATGATGATGCCGATGCTTCAATTCTTTTTTTCTATTAGTGGGAATTATGCAATCGCAATTATTTTATTAACCTTAGCAATTAAAGTTATTTTTTATCCATTAACTGTTAAACAATTTAAATCTATGAATGCAATGAAGGATATTGAGCCTCAACGCAAAATGCTTCAAGAAAAATATAAAACTGATCCAGCACGAATGCAACAAGAAACCATGAAACTGTTTAAAGAAAATAAAGTTAATCCATTTAACGGTTGTTTGCCGCTAGTTGTGCAACTTCCATTTTTTATTTCTTTGTTTTTAACGCTTCAAAGTAAAGCATTGAATGACATTTTGCAAGTGGCAGGAAATGCTGGAGAATTTTTATGGATTCATAATTTAACAAAGGCTGATCCTTTTCTTATTTTACCGTTATTAGTTGGAATTAGTACGTATTTGTCACAAAAGACTATGCCAAATGCTGGATTAGACCCTAATAACCCTCAAACAAAAATTTTGATGTTTATGCCTTTTTTAATGTTTTTCATTAGTATGAAACTTGCTGCTGGAGTTTTAATTTACTGGGCTGTATCTCAGTTTGTTGCTACAGCTCAACAACTGTTGATTAGTCGGCCAGAAAAAAAATAGGAGGATTATTAT
>CAYUBI010000013.1:13156-15808 GCA_964443005.1 uncultured Candidatus Marinamargulisbacteria bacterium | reverse complement strand
AAGATAACCAAGATGATCAACCGGTAATTAATGCCAATACAGTACAGTCTAGTCCTGTAGATCAGGACTTTAATAATAGTTCAGTTGGGAATATGGAAGATAAAGTAACTGTAGCTAAAGATGTTTTAACTGAAATTTTAGATTTAATGGGATTCTTTAATGTTGTTAAAGTTCGAGAAGCAGACGAAGAGGTTGTTTTTGATATTCAAGGTGATGACCTAGGCCGCATTATTGGTAAAGACGGTTCAACTTTACAGGCGTTGCAGCAAGTGTTGCGTGCAATTATAAATAAACGTTTCAAAGAGCCGTTTTCTTTTGTAGTAGATGCCAATGATTATCGTGAAAAACGTACACAATTATTAGAACGCTTAGCTTTGAATGCTGCGGAAAAAGCGTTGCATCATCATCGTGAAGTTGAGCTTGAGCCAATGTCTGCTAATGAACGCCGTATTATTCATATGGTGTTAAAAGACAAAGATGTTCGTACGGAAAGTCGTGGTGAAAAAAGTCAACGTCATATTGTGATTATGCCTGCTGCATAAATTAGCGGTTTTCGTTGACCTCACTCACTGATACCATTTGCGCTATTGCGACGCCCCTTGGCGTTGGTGGAATAGGCATTGTGCGATTGTCAGGATCTCAAAGTCGCAATATTGTTTCACAGATATGTACGCTTAAACAATATAAGTCGCATACAATTTGTTATGCAAAAATTATTGATCCTTTTTCTGATACAGTAGTTGATGATGTTCTTGTGAGTTATTTCGAAACTCCGTGTTCTTATACGGGTGAGGACACAGTAGAGATCAATTGTCATGGTGGGTATATTGTTTTGCAACGTGTTATGTCATTGTTGTTAAGTCATGGTGCTAGACATGCAGAACCTGGAGAGTTTACGAAACGTGCATTTTTAAATGGAAAAATCGATTTGGCTCAGGCTGAAGCTGTTGTTGATTTAATTCACGCTAAAAGCGAAAAAAGTGCTGCTGTTGCTATTCAACATTTAGAAGGCGCGTTGTCTAAAAAAATTATGTTGTTACGTCAACAGTTAGTTGATTTAGTGAGTCATATTGAAGTGCATTTGGATTATCCTGACGAAGAAGATTTGCATCCTACTGAGGATTATTCTCAAACAATAGAGACAATTCGCAATATTATTGATCATTTGATTGGAACCTTTTCACAAGGAAAGCTTTTACGAATTGGTATTCGTACAGTTATTGTTGGTTTAACAAATGTTGGGAAATCATCGTTACTAAATGCGATTTTACAAGAAGAACGCGCGATAGTTTCTAGTTTTCCTGGCACGACGCGGGATACAATTGAAGATTATTTAATTCTGGAATCTATTCCTTTTCAAATAATGGACACTGCTGGGATTCGGCATACGCAGGATCCTATTGAAGCTTTGGGAATTACGCGTACCCTGAATAAATTGGCTGAGGCTGAATTAGTTCTTTGCGTAGTTGATCAATCGTGTCCTATGACTGCTGAGGAGCAAAACTTTATACTTACATTAAATCCTTCGCATACCCTAATTATAAAAAATAAGATTGATTTACCAGATAAAATAGGTGAAATTTTCCCGTTATTTAAAACTGTTGCGCTTTCTGCAAAAACTCATGAGGGTATGGATCAATTAAAAAAGTCTATGGTTTTAATGGCTTTATCAAGTGTAGATATGACAACTGATGAAGTAATTATTACAACGTTACGGCAACAAGAAGCTTTGTTGCGTAGTCGTGATGCATTACAAAAGACTAATGAATCTATCTTGAAAAAATATCCAGAAGACTTTTGGCTGATTGACCTTAAGGATGCTATAATTGCATTAGGTAGTTTAACAGGCGATGAAGTAACTGATGAAATTTTGGATAATATCTTCGCGCAATTCTGTGTTGGCAAATAGGGTTTTGGAGAGGTCGCATAGTTGGTCTAGTGCGCACGCCTGGAAAGTGTGTATGTCGCAAGGCATCGAGGGTTCGAATCCCTCCCTCTCCGCCAGTTAATAAATGAGTATGTTGTAAGGGTGGTTCGTAAATCGCTACTGTCGGGATTTTGATTCTGTGGAAGTGCCAAGTATATGACCTATTCACTAACAGATTACCATGCAAAATATTTTGTTCCTGAATTGACTAAGCTGTGCGCATTAGGCAGTTTAGCCAAGCTTGCTTTGGTTTTCGTTGAGATGTAAAGTGCAAAGATATCATCGTAGGTCAATTCGTCTGAAAGATCATGATTATTCAAATGGGGTATACTTTGTAACAATTTGCACCCAAAACCGAGAATGTTTATTTGGAACCATTGTGAATAGAGAAATGCTTTTGAATGAGGCAGGACAAACAGCCAAAAAATGGTTTATTGAATTGGAAAATAAATTCAGGGATATTCAAATTATTATTCATTGTATTATGCCAAACCACATCCATTTTATTGTAATGAATGGAATTACCGTTCATGCCCCCATGAACCCCGGACATACGGGACATCCCGTATGTCCGGTAGGGCAGACCTATGTGTCTGCCCAAATGAACCCAACGAAAACGACAACGTCTGCCCAAATGAACCCAACGAAAACAACAACGTCTGCCCAAATAAACCCAACGAAAACGACAACGTCTGCCCAAATGAACCCAACGAAAACGACAACGT
>CAYUBI010000013.1:0-13056 GCA_964443005.1 uncultured Candidatus Marinamargulisbacteria bacterium | reverse complement strand
CCCAAATGAACCCAACGAAAACGACAACGTCTGCCCAAATGAACCCAACGAAAACGACAACGTCTGCCCAAATGAACCCAACGAAAACAACAACGTCTGCCCAAATAAACCCAACGAAAACGACAACGTCTGCCCAAATGAACCCAACGAACATTTATTGCCAAATAATAGAATTATCGAAAATAATATTAAATTGGGCGAATATGGCGAATCAATGGGGCAACAGGATAATCGTAATGAAATATTGGGCGAACGGAATCATGGGTTAATATACGAATATGGGGATGCGTTATTGGGCGAATATGGGGATACGTTATTGGGCGAATATGGTGATACGTTATTGGGCGAACACATAGGTTCGCCCCTACGGGGTATTATTCAATGGTATAAAACCATGATGACCAATGAATATATTCGGAATGTAAAACATAATGGATGGCGGCCATTTGATGGTAAATTGTTTCAACGCAATTATTATGAACGGGTTGTTCGTGGTGATCGTGAATTAAACCGGATTAGAAATTATATTGTGCAAAATCCTGTTAAACGGTCAAAGGATCAAAATTATGGCTAAACAAAAACTTGAACTTGGTTGGAACGATAAAGATAATTTACTTTATGATTGATTTTGTAGCTCAATTTTTAATGCATCTGAATCTTGAAAAAGGATATTCGGTTCATACGTTGGATGCGTATCAGCGCGATTTGGGTGATTTTCTAAGTCATTTAATGCTTAAGGATAATGAGGGTGTAGATCAAGTATTTCAACAATTGGAATATCCTCAGGCTCGAGATTATATTTATTTGCTTCATGAAACGTATTCCAAGAAAAGTGTGGCGCGTAAGTTGGCAGTATTAAAATCATTTTGGAAGTTTTTGCGACGTCGGGGCTGGGTAACTGAAGATCCTTTTTCGTTTTTGCAGTCGCCTAAATTAGACAAAAAATTACCACAGGTTGTGCAATCCGAGGATATTGAAAAACTACTAAAACAAATTCGCGAGCATACTGGGCATACCTTGCGTGATCGGGCAATTATTGAATTGTTATTTGCTTCAGGTTTGCGCGTGAGCGAGCTGGTGTCTTTGAATGTTAGTGATTTGGATTTGGTTCAGGGACAGATTCGCGTTACAGGAAAAGGCGATAAAGAGCGCCTGGTTTTGTTGGGAAGTTTTGCAGGGCGTGCGCTCGAATCGTATATTCAAGACGAACGAAAAACGAAAAAGCCAAAAATTTCAGCATTATTTATTAATCCTCGAGGTGGTCGTTTAACTGTGCGGAGTGTTCAGCGATTAATGGAAAGTTTAGGTAAGCAATTGGGGTTAGTTCTAACTCCTCATGTGTTGCGGCATAGTTTTGCTACCGAGCTTTTAAGCGGGGGTGCGGATTTGCGTGTAGTTCAGCAATTATTAGGGCATAGTAGTTTGTCAACGACGCAAATATATACTCATGTATCCCCCAAAAAAATCCAAGAAGTTTACAATAATGCACATTTGGGTGATTTTTAGGTGCGTAGTTTTTCTCTTATGTTGGTAGGGATGCCGTACCTATGATAAAATGTCGATATTCGTTGATGTAAAGGAAAATGCTTATGTCTTCTTTTGTTGAATTAGGTAATTCGTATTTGGCTCCTGTATTAGCGCATTATCATTTGTTGGAAATTAAAGCTGCACGTGGCTGCTATGTTTTGGGAATAGATGGAAAAAAATATTTGGATTGTGCTAGTGGAATTGCCTCGCTGAATGTGGGGCACTGTCATCCGACTGTAGTAAAGGCTGTAATCGATCAAGCCAAAACTTATATGCATGTAGGCGCTGGAGTTGTTTATTATGACAAGAATGTTGTATTAGCTCAAAAATTGGTTGAAGTTTCTCCATTTGAGCAAGCATCTGTCTTTTTTTGCCAAAGTGGAACTGAAGCAATTGAAGCTTCGATTAAGTTAGTCAAATATGTAACTGGCAAACAAAATATTGTGTCGTTTATTGGCCAATTTCATGGACGGAGTTTAGGCGCATTGTCTGTAACGCATAAGCCAAAATTTCGCAAAGGTTATGAGCCCTTGCTTCCAGGTGTTTCATTTTTTCAGTATCCTTATTGCTATCGATGTCCTTATGGTTTGACATATGATAAATGCGGAGAAGCCTGTGTTGGCAAACTTGAAGAACAATTTGATGTGTTGGATAAAGCTGCAACAGCTGCTGTCATTTTTGAACCAGTAATGGGCGAGGGCGGTTATGTTGTTCCGCCAATGGCTTTTGTTAAACGATTGCGAGAGTTAACTCAGGATGCTGGGATTTTGTTGATTTTTGATGAAATACAAACTGGTTTTGGGCGAACGGGTGCTATGTTTGCTTGTGAACATTTTGAAGTAGTTCCAGATGTGATGGCTCTGGCTAAGAGTATGGCATCTGGCTTGCCACTGGGCGCATGTATTGCAAAAAAAGAGTTGATGGATAAATGGTCAACATCTAGCCATGGCAGTACGTTTTCTGGAAATCCTGTTTCTTGTGCTGCTGCTTTGGCAACATTGGCTGTTATTGATGAGGAAAAATTGATTCAAGCTGCTTATACAAAGGGGCAATATTTAAAAGAAAAGTTAATTGAACTGCAGCAAAAATTTCCTGTAATGGGAGATGTTCGAGGCTTGGGCATGATGATTGCAGTGGAGTTTATAGATCCTGTGACACAAGCGCCAGCACCCATGATTACAAAAATGATTAAAGAAAAAGGATTAAGTCGAGGAATCGTTTTTATTTCATGTGGTAGTGAAGATCAGTGTCTTCGAATAATTCCGCCATTAACCATTGATTATGCTCAGCTGGATCAAGTTGTGGGTATATTGGTTGATATTTTAAGTGAAGGTGTGTAATGGCTGATATAGTTCTGGGTAAAAATGCAGTTGAAGCGTTGATTCAATCTGGGAAACTGGTGCGTCAGGTAATGTGTAGTAATCATCAACGTAAAGATCCCAAAATTCGTGCAATTATGGAAGCAGCTCAGGCGCGGGGTATTCCTTATCAATATATTACGCCAAAACGAATGGATGAATTAGCACGGGAGGATATTCATCAAGGCGTGATTGCTTATATCCCTTCACGCGAGTATGTATCCATTGACGATTTATTAGATATAGCTGAAGAAGCAGATGAAGCACCCTTTTTATTGATTGTTGATTCAGTTCAGGATCCACACAATTTAGGTGCGATTGTGCGAACTGCAGTTGCTGCTGGCGTTCATGGTATTGTGATTCCTCAACGGCGAGCTGCACAAGTGAATCAAACCGTAGCGAAGGTTGCAGCAGGGGCTGTTGAGTTTTGTAATTTTTCTAGGGTGGCGAATTTGGCTACAGAAATAAAAACACTGAAATCAAAAGGTGTTTGGATTGTAGGTTTGGATCATCAGGCAACTCAAAACTATGATTCGGATAAGATTGATTATAATGGGCCGATTGCTGTAGTTGTTGGTAATGAAGGCGAAGGCTTAACGCGTATTGTTGCACAGCAGTGTGATTATTTGGTAAAGATTCCAATGAAAGGTCCTGTTGATTCATTAAATGCTTCAGTTAGTGCAGCGTTAATTCTTTATAAAGTAATGGAGAAACGTGGGTTATGAGCCTTCGGAATGTGGTGTTACATACGAATCCACAAATTCGAAAAAAATCCAAAGCTGTTCGTGCCATGACGCCCGATTTGATACGGCTAATTAAAGATATGTTGGAAACAATGTATGCTAGAAATGGTGTTGGATTGGCTGCAATTCAAGTATCTGAAGCTGTGCGGATTATGGTTTATGATATTTCGGATCGCCGCAATAGTCCAGGTGCATTAATAAATCCGAAAATTATTGAAAAAAAAGGTAAATTTACATGGGTTGAAGGGTGTTTGTCTGTGCCTGGATTGGAAGGTGAAGTTCCTCGTTATAAAAATGTTATTGTGCAAGGCAAAGATTTAAATTTTCAGGATGTACAATTTGCTGCATCGGATTTACTTGCTGTAGTATTTCAACATGAATGTGATCATATGGAAGGTGTTGTGTATGTTGATAAAACGCTTCCAGGAACGCTAAAACCCGTGAAAAATAAAGATCACGATGAACCCGGACTTTAAGCTTGTTTTTTGCGGTACTCCTGATTTCGCAGCAGATCATTTATCTTATTTGATTGCCTCTGATATTTCGGTTGCTGCTATAGTTACGCAACCAGATCGGCCTCAGGGGCGCGGGTTAATATTAATGCCGTCTCCAGTAAAAGTACTGGCTTTGGAACATCAGCTTGTGATTTATCAGCCTTCAAATAATTCTGAGTTTGTTTCGATAATTGAATCGATTCAGCCTGATTTAGTGATCGTAATTGCTTACGGTAGAATGCTTGCGAAATCAATAGTTGATAAATATATATGTGTTAATGTGCATGCATCCTTGTTGCCTAAGTACCGCGGAGCTTCTCCGATTCAAGCTGCTTTATTAAATGGCGATAGCGAAAGTGGAGTTACGTTAATGAGAATGAATGAAGGCTTAGATAAAGGTGATGTGCTTGTTCAGTCACAGGTTCCTATTGTTACTCATGATCATGCGGATACGCTGAGTCATAAGCTAATTGAAGCAGGAAAACTAACATTATTAAACCTTGTGAAGCGTTTTCAAGCTGGCGAACGTGTTGAATCAATACCCCAAGATCATTCGCAAGCTACGTATGTCGGTAAAATTAGCAATGAGGATGCTCGATTATCTGAATTGGATTCGGCTGAGATTACCATTAATAAAATTCGGGCATACACACCGTGGCCAGGTGCTTTTGTTGAAGTTCAGGGGCTTCGAGTAAAAATAATTGATGCAGTACTTGAAAATGACAAGTTGCGCTTAGTTAGCGTGCAGCCAGCTGGAAAAAAAATTATGGATTATGAGGCATTTGTTCGCGGTTATCATCAGCGCTTGTTGGGCGTATGAGTTTATCCTTTCATGTTCCTGTTTTGCGCGACGAGATTGTTCATTTGTTGGATATTCAACCTACAGATTGTGTTTGTGATGGAACAACAGGCGGTGGCGGGCATGCCCAAGCTTTTCTTGATTTGAATCCTGCACAATTGATTGCAGTAGATAAGGACGCCCAAGCTTTGGCTTTTGCGCAGCAAAAGGTTCACGTAAATAATACGGTTGTTCATTGGGTGCTGGATTCTTTTTTTAATATTAAACAAATTGTAAAGAATCTTGGTTTAAATTCTTTTGATAAATGTTTAGTAGATTTAGGCGTATCGTCCTTTCAGTTGGATACGCCAACTCGTGGTTTTAGTTTTCAGCATAATGGGCCCTTGGATATGCGAATGAATTTGTCGCAGGCGTTGACTGCTTCAGTAGTTATCAATTCGTATTCTATGAATGATTTAGTGAAAATTTTTATTAATTATGGCGAAGAACCGCACAGTCGTCGTATTGCTGCTGCGATTGTTGCAGCGCGGCAGATTTTGCCATTACAAACAACAGATGATTTAGCAACGATCATTCGTCAAACTGTACGACACTATGCACAGCAACAAAAAGCGCTAATGCGCATTTTTCAAGCAGTTCGTATTGAAGTGAATCAGGAATTGGAGCCGCTTAAACGTGCATTAGAAGACCTTGTTGATTTGCTTGCACCTGGAGGTAAATTAGCAGTCATTACGTTTCATTCATTGGAAGATCGAATTTGTAAATTAGCTTTTAACCAGCTTTCTACTAGCTGTATTTGTCCATCCCAGTTCCCTGTATGTTGTTGTGATCATCACGCAACAGTGATAAAAGTGACTCGCAAACCAGTAATCCCTTCTAGTGTAGAGGTTCGCAGCAATTCGCGTGCAGCATCTGCAAAGTTGCGTGTAGTGCAAAAAGTTGGCTAGTCTATTCCGCAGCACCATGAAATTATGTTGTTTCTGCGAACAGGAATGTTGTTGATTTCAATGTTTTCGTTTCCGTTATCCATTGTTAAGATAATGTTTTTGCCACGAGTAAGATGCGGGTCTGATAATGAGAAAACATCCAGTTCACGTTTCCAGTTTTCTGCATGAAGCTGTGTGGTGATTTGATATTTTTCCCATTGTGGGGGATTGCGTTGAACAATAAAATCAATTTCTCGTTGGGCGTCATTGGCTCCATAATAGATGGGGCGCGGGAAACGTCTGAATAATTCCAGCAATATAACGTTTTCGAGACGGTAGCTGTAGTTTTCTTCAAATGGGCGAGTTAAATTCAGTAGCCCTTGGTCAACAACATAGTATTTTTTGCTAGTTGAAAATACTTTCGTTTGTTTCCAGTTGAATTTGACAATATCAATTAAGGCGAAGGCTTTAACAAAATAATTAACGTAGGCTGTAACTGTCTCGGTTTTGACGTTCCAGTTTAGGGCTATTAGTTTTTTTTGCAGTGTTGCAAATGATACAGTATTGCCTGCAGTAGAACAAATGTAATGCCACAATTTTTCTAATATATCGATACGTTCAATTTTAAATCGTTTTACAATGTCATCTAAAATAATTTTCTTCATGATGCCTTCAAGGTAAGACGTTTTTGCTTCGGGTAGCGATATTGAAAAGGTTTCTGGTAAACCACCATATCGTAGATACGTGGCAAAAGCACTTTCAATTTCCAGTTTGTTGCGTAGCATAGCTGTTTTTGTTGTTACAGTCATATTTTGGTATTCCAAATATTCCTGAAAACTAAACGGTAACAGGAAGAATTCAATAAATCTTCCAGCAAGGTTAGACCCTAATTCTGAAGATAGCAATTCTGAATTTGAACCTGTGATTATAATTTGTAAATTATTATTTTTTTCATATAGTGTACGAATGAATTTGTCCCAGTTTGGTACGTGTTGAATTTCATCAAAAATAAGTAACTTTTTTCCTTCAGCTGCGGAATGTTGGAGAAATAGTTGGTAGATATTGTTTAATTGATCAAGGCTTTGGATATCCATCAGTTGATAGTCTTCAAAATTAAGATAAAGTACATTTTTTAATGGAAATATTCCTGTTTCGATTAAGGTTTTTGCTACTTGTTGAACGAGATATGATTTCCCTGAACGACGAAACCCAGTGATTATTTTTATTGGATTTGATGTCATTGTTGCCATGATGGTTGAATGCAAATATCTGCGCACACCCAAACGCGTCATTATTATTTTTTGCCATTCAAAAATCAGGGTTAATAATTGTTCGGTATCCATTTCTCCTCCATATATAGGTATATATTAATGTAATTGCCACCCCTTGTAAAGGGGTATATTTGTGCAATTTTGTAGTGCCAAACAAATATTCCATGGTTTGATTCGCTGAAGTATTTTGTTTCTTTATTCTTTGATGTTTGCTGCTATCTTTCAAATTGTTGGGATTTTAGTAAGTATCTTCCGATATGTTGATTAGTATAAAAAATAAATATGTTCCAAATAATTGTCAGTTGATGGCTTTGTTGTGGAAGGGGGTATCAGTTTAATGGTTAATAATATTAATTCATATAATCATAATCGAGTTAGTTTGAAACCCTACAATGTTAATGCTGAACCCAGCATAAAAGAGACAATCCTTTCAGGATTTCCAAATCGTCATACTTTAAATAATTGTGAGGCAATGAATCAAGAAATTAATGCTGTTGCTGGAATTTCTGATGAAAAAAATCATGACAATAATGGACTTTATTGGTTACAAGTTAAAGCAATAGCTAATCAATCTGGTACTTCTGTAGATAATAGAGCTCAAAAAATATTGATCAGAATAGGGTATGGTGATGATATTAAAAATTCGTTTAAAAATCGATTATATTTAGAAGCGAAAGCTAATTTGGGAATAAAAGGAACAATAGTAAAAATAGATGATTTTATTGCTGTTTTATTTGAAATGCAAAAGTTAATGACTATATCGATGAGCCGATATGGCGATAAATCATATTATAATAAAGAAGGAATAGCTGATGCAATAAAAATATTGTCTAAAGAAAATCGCCGGGTTATGCGACAGCTTGAACAGAAAAAGTATGTGGAAGATGCTCAACTATTACCAGAATTAACAATGCCAGTTCAAGAAATACCCGAAATAAAAGATGAGTCTATACTTTTATCTGAATATCCAAAGCTAGAACAAGATTTATCAGAGACTAAAGTCATTAACGAAGATACAGGAAAAATATTACGAAAACCTATAGCGCGAAAGCAAATGATGTCAAAGCCTCTTATACGAAAGCCAATAGCATCTATCCCTGTAATCTCAACGCCTGTGATGCAAAAATCAGTGGCGCCCAAACCTGCAATGATTAAAGATAACAAATTATTTTCAAGTCAAGCTTCTTTATCAACACACACTAGCCAGAAAATTGAACTATCTGCTGATGCCCATAACAAATATCGACAAGCATTTAAACAACCTAATATGCCACTTTTTAATACTTCACTCAATTTTAGTGCTGATGGAAAACAACTATTTATATATACTGCAACTAATGAACCGTATAGCCTTGTATTATTTGAAAATTCCTTATCAGTTGAACAACAAGCTTCGGTTATTAATGAGCTAAATTACAACTTGAAAACTGTTTTGCCTTCTGCTTTTGTATCCCATCAAAAAGATTTAGTTCAATTTGATTCAACTGTGCTGAGACAGGATCGATATATGAATGTAATGGCTAACCATAATTTAGAATCTTATGGTTTTAAAATAGGTGGAAATTTGCTCGATTTTAATAAGGCAATCATGCTTTTACGAGAAGATTTAGGCGTATTGTTAACTGCGAATGGTGGAATTAGTAATGATATGCTAAAACAACTTCAAATTACCTTAATCAATATGACTGGAGCAGCTCGTGATGATCAGAAAAATGTGACAAAAAAAGCAGTTAATGCTTTATTAATTCATTGTATTTGTCATGCACTTAAAGCAAATAATATGCCTACAATAGTTGCTGTTGAATCTTTTTCTAAAGATACGCTTAATGATCAACGAAAAAATGAATTTAATATTGATATTCTGAAAAATATTAATCAAGAGTTGGGGTTGCCACCCCTGCCTGAATTATCTTATAAAGATGCAATTGTCGAAATGTTTAGAAATATTGTTAAGCCATTAACTGATAGTGAAAATAAATATCAGACGCATAAAAACAATCCTGTATTCTTTTTTAAGCATGAACAAGCTGCAATGACAGAAATACAAAAATATAATGGAAATGAAGCTAAAATCAACTTGCAGCAATTAGCAAAAACATTAATGATGATGGAAGAATATCATGGTTTTGAAAAATTAAAAGCTACGGGTGTTGATATTCGTCAACTTGATATTAAGGTTATGTATTTTCAGCCACCCGTAAAAAATGAACATGATTTAGCAAAAAATTCTGCTTATCCAGTTATATTAATTGGCAGCATAAATACATCAGGGCAGCATAATTATATTGATCCATTAAGTGGCAGAATGTATTCAGGTTCGTCAAAGGCTGAAATATGGAAAGAATTTGCTGCAAACAATGAATTTCCTTCTTATGGTGTTTTAAGTTATGAAAATGAAAAGAAACAATTAATCAGTTGCAATATTGAAAATACACTCTTGCGTCGGGCAACTGATACAAATGCTTTAATTGGTTTAGGTGCTATGATAACAGCTTGTTGCCCAGGAATGCAGTCTGTTTCCGCAGGTTTATTTTCAGCAAATATTGTGCTGGGTTCTATTAATTTAGCCAAAGATTTACATCATGGTACTTACAAAAGTTCCGAGAACTGGCTGGGTGAAATTCTTAATTTGGGTATTTCAGCGACTCTGTTAGGTAGTACAGTATCAAAAGGCTTGATCATCAGCAATCTTATAAAAACAGGGAAGTATAGTACTAATCAAGCAAGGATATTATCTTTAACTATTTTGAATAAGATTAACATGTCTAGTGAAATTGCGATGAGTGGTATGATTGCAACGGATGGGTTAAAAGCAATGGCTGAAAAAGATCCAGTAGCTTTTCTTTCGTTAGCTCAGAATCTAATATTACTAGCTGGCGCAAGAATAATGAATAATAAAAAGATTAGCAGTGAAATGAAGGCTCAAGCGTTAAAAGATCTTGGTCATGAAACGAATCAACGTGAAAGTTCTATTGTATTTTTAAAACGTATGAGCTCTACTTTGTTTAATACTTTAAAAACTGAGATAAATAATCTTCAAATAAGTTTAAAAGAATTATATGGCACTAAAGAAAAGTTGGAAAATAAGTTGAATGGAAAACAGAGTTATGAAACTAATTTAGAAATTAAACATCAGATAAAAAGTATCAATACTGAAATTGTGCAAACTAGGCAGATTCTTCACGATTCTGTTCAAGCATACAAGGAGGATACCGGAGAAGTTAAACAGCCTTTGATTGAGTATCACAAAAATGAGCAAAAAGATGATAACTTGCAAATGATAAAACAAGATCCACATAAAAAATCGCACCATCATTCACAAGCTGACATAGGCAATGAACCAATTTTAAACAATAAACCAATAGCGCCAACGCAAAATGATACAGCAATAATTAAACAAGAAAAATTAGGAGGAAATGATTTAAAAAAATATAATAAAATGGAAAATGAATACGCTGGATTGAATCAAAATGAATTATACGATTTAATTTTGCAGAAAAGAATTAATGCAGTTAGAAAATTTATTGAGCATAAAAAAGCAGATTCTTTATCACCTCTTGAAAAAAAACGGTATACAATATTTGAATTATTAGTACAAAATGATGAACATATTTCTAAAATAGAAACAAAACCAGTGAAAGACGACTCAGATATTCTTGAATTGATGTCATTGAAAAAACAAAAAGTAGCTTATCAGAATTTAATATTAACGATTGATCAAGTCGATGGTCTCGTTGGTTATTACGAGAAAAAATATAATCAGTTAATTGTTGATTCTGTGTTGAATTTACGCCCATATGAACAATCGAAGTTCGGTACTTAAAAAATCGGTTTAATTGTGTTGGTACTTTTTTATAATGGAAAATAGAAATGAAAAATAAAATAGTTTCATTGGAATTAGCAGATAATCATCGTGAAAATGTCATTTCTTTACAATTGGGAAATCTAACTATTACCGACTTTGGTTTAATCCGGCAATTAACGCTATCAACGGGTCGCGATTTATTTATTTATAGTTTTAAAGCATCAAAACACTTGCAGAATTCATTTAAAAATTATTATGTTTCAACAATGGCTGATGGCAAAATTATTTTGGGCTGTTATCTTGATATTGATATCAAAAATCATCAAGCATTTGTTAAATATTATAAAGAAGATTGCCCACATTTTGAAGTCCTTAAATCGTTGAGAGGGCAAGGGGTTTTTTCGGCTGTTCTTGAAGATTTACGAAAATTTGCAGAAAATATGCATTTGACTTTAGTTATTGAAGAAGTTGTTAATCAACAATTAGCTGAAAAATTGTTAAAAATAGGATTTAAAAAAATACGTGATCCAATGAGTCTTTCAATGCCAGACTGTGAGCCGATTTACAATTACATTGCAAGCCCAAAAATTAAGATGTAAGGATAGTATGTATGAAACATAAATTTATTGCGGCAACGATAAATAATACTATGCTAATTAAGACGGAAAAAGATCTGATAGATTCTCACTTTATTAACAGAAAACTAAATGTCGATTATATTAATGCTTTTTCTATATTTTTTTATTATGCAAGGGTAAAAATATTGGATAAATTGCAGCCTATAGAATTATATGTCAATTATTTTTTGAAATTCTATCCTAATGCATCTTCTTATATTATGCAAAAAAGTGATTCAGCTGCTCTGGAGAAATTGAATGCCTGTGTTGGTCAGTATAATTCTGAATTAGAAAAAATGAAAATCACTAAAGATTATAAAGGTATAATGACGATGTTAAATCAAATTCTGCTTTTAACCAAAGTTAGTGCCAGTGAATAATTATATTTCTTAATGTTTTCTTTTAGTGGGATTTTAGGAGATCTACGTGTCAAGAAACCCGATTGAGCATAGTTAATTTTCGCTATATACTTAATCGTAAGTAAATTCAATTGAATACTTTGACTGATTGCTACGTCTAACGAAGACTAAAATTGTTTAGAAAAATAATTAGGTCTTAGTCTATTTCGAAATAAGTAGAGGAGATAGTCAGATGAAAGATTTGCCGATTGGTATACAAACTTTCCAAGATCTTATAGAGGGTAATTTCTTATATATTGATAAAACTCAACATATTTATCAAATGGTTCGTCCAGCAAAAGGTGTCTATTTTCTTTCTCGTCCCCGCAGATTTGGAAAATCGTTACTGCTCTCTACGCTAGAGGCAATTTTCAAAGGGAAGAAGGAGCTTTTCAAAGGATTGTGGATTTATGATCAGCCTTTTGAATGGAAAGAGTATCCGGTTATTCGAATTGATTTCAGTAAAACTCCTTCAACAACTGTTGTTGAATTGCAAAAAAATATTATTCGGCAATTAGATTTAAATGCTGAAAAATATGGCGTTAAATTAAAAGAAAAAGAATATTATGCACGTTTTGAAGAGCTAATAATGAAGCTATCCAAGATCAACAAAGTCGTTGTTTTAATTGACGAATACGACAAACCGATTTTAGATAATATTACGAATATAGAACTCGCCAAAGAAATTCAAAATATATTAAAATCTTTTTATACCGTAATTAAAGCCTCGGATGAGTATTTGAAATTTATCTTTTTAACAGGCGTAAGTAAATTCAGCAAAGTGGGTGTATTTTCGGGTCTCAATAACATAGAAGATATTACAATGACTATGGATTATGCAGCTATTCTTGGATATACGCAGCAAGAGTTGGATTTCTATTTTGTTGATTATATCGAAACATTAATGAACGCAACAAAAAAGAATATAAAAAACATTCGTCAATTGATTAAACAACGGTATAACGGTTATCGTTTTACTATAGCTGAAATTTATGTTTATAATCCATTTTCTACGTTGTTACTGTTTAAACATCGACAATTTAAAAACTACTGGTTTGAGTCTGGAACGCCAACGTTTTTGATTGATTTGATTATGAAAATGGAGTTTGATATTGATT
>CAYUBI010000012.1:8703-30674 GCA_964443005.1 uncultured Candidatus Marinamargulisbacteria bacterium | reverse complement strand
GGTAAAGGTTTTGGGTAGTCCAGTGATTAAGTCCCGTCCTTTTACTTCGAAATCGCGAGGTTCATTGGGTTGTGGATAAGCGGATCCTATGCTGATTTTTAGTTGTTCTGCAGTTCGTTCTCCAATGAGTAAATTATAATTTTGTCTGCAATGGGCAACAATATGTTCATCCATTTCATCTCCTGCAACGCGAATGGACTGGCATAATACAATTTCTCCCATAGAAATAACTGCAACTTCGGTAGTTCCTCCGCCAATATCTACAATAAAGGTTCCTCTGGGTTCTTCGACTGGCAAATTAGCGCCAATTGCTGCAGCCATTGGTTCTTGAATTAACATGACAGATTTTGCACCCGCCTGAATTGCTGCATCTTCAACTGCTCTGCGTTCAACATTTGTGATGCCAGATGGTACGCCAATAACTACACGAGGTTTAAAAAAAGATTTTCCAGTTACTTTTTGAATAAATCGACGAATCATAAACTCAGTAATTTCAAAATCTGAAATGACGCCGTCACGCATGGGACGAATTGCAATGATGTTTCCAGGTGTGCGTCCAAGCATTAACTTGGCTTCGCTACCAATGGCGAGTATTTTTCTCGTATTTTTTTCAACAGCTACAACAGATGGTTCTCGTAATACGATTCCCTCTCCTTTGGCAAAAACAACTGTGTTAGCTGTTCCTAGATCAATACCAAGATCTGTTCTAAAGTGTTTTAATGCGTTTTCAAAAAGTCTCAAATTATCTCCGATTCTGTAGACGCTAGTGTTATTACGTAATAATTTTTTAATTCCTTAGGTATTAGGTACCCAAACGATTTAGTAAACAAACGAATCATAGCCCAGTTGTTTTAGTTCTTTCATGCGTTCTCGTGCAGCTGCCATTGAGTTGAATTCTCCAGCTATAACACGATGAAAGGAGCCTTTGGATGTTGTTAGCATGGTGACTGTACTGTCAATATGTTTTGCTTTAAGATCTGTATAAAATTTTTCTGCCATTGCAGGATTTTTAAAAGATCCAGCAATAACTTTGTAGTTTTTAATTCCTGTTTCAGGTGTGTGAGTCGATACTATTGGTGAGATAACTGGCGATACAGGCTTGGCTGCAATGGGTTTAGCTATTGCAGGCGCAGGCGTTGCTTTTGGATGAACTATTGTTGGCTTTGTTGCTACTTGTTTTTTGACGGGAGTTGTTTTTGGAACTAATTGAGGTACAGGTTTGATGGGTACAATTAATGGAGCGGCTTTAGCTGGTGACGTTATTTTTGGAGCTACTACTAGTGTAGGTTTAGATGTTATGACTTTAGATGGTTGTAATTTTTTTGAGATTGCAGCAGTAGATGATGTGCCTAAAACTGCTTTTACTACTGGTTTTACGTCTGGTTTTACTTCAGACATTTCTGACGCAGGTGAACTTGCGTCAGTTGATTCTACGGGAGTTGGCGTTAATTTCGCAGGTTCTATTGTTTCTTCGATTGCAGCAGGTGCTGATTCAATAAACTCTTCTTTTGGGAATTCTTTAGTTAATACATTTGATTTATCAACAAAAAATATTTTTTCACCTAATTTAAAACTAGCCCAAAAAACAAAAACTCCAATAGCTAATAAGCCACCAATAAAGACAATATTTTTAATAATATTTTTTGTCATACTATCGCGTTCGTTTAACAGATCGCCTAAGCCTACTTCTTTATCGAGTTCATCAAAATCAAAATTTTCATCATACCCTTCTTTTGCATTTTTAAATGGGGTTGGTTTATTCAAGTCTTCTTTTGGCATAAGGCACTCCTCTCGACTATTTATTACCATTATACCTTTTTTTAATGAATTCTCAAGAGCAAACCGCATGCCTGTTCGCAGAGCCGTATATTTTTGCAAATATGAAATATCAAAATGGATAATTATGTGTCTTTATAGGATTTGGATTAAGACATCTTCAGGAAGCTTGTCTTTTCCTATTAATTTATGGAAAAAACGACCATCAGATTTTATATAGACTGGAACTGTATTAACAGAAATCGCACCTTGGATTAGCGTTAATCCTTGGAAGATTAGTTTGTTGGGTGGAACAATTGTAATGGTTCCTGCAAGAACTTGACCATTTTCAAGTGTAATCATTAACGGATATTCTAATTGATTTTGGACAATTTTTATGTAAAATTTTCCATTATCTCGAATAGGTACATTTTGTCGGTTAACTTGAAATTGTGCAATGTGATAGCCATTTCCTTTAAGCGTTGTTTTACTCGTACCATCTGTAGTTAGATGAATTTGCATAATAAATGAATTGTTAGATTCAGGTGATTCGTTAGCAGGAATTAGCACTGCATTTGCATGCATAGACGTTTCAGTCGCTGTTTCTATAGTTTTGTGTATTGCAGAAGTTGTGTTGAGTATTTTTTTTGTTGGAGTATGCGTCGTCGATTGTTTCGGCTCAGATACTGTGTCTCCACAATCAAAAGCCAATCCAAAACGACTGGTATTCGTTAGTAAATCATCTTTATTAAATGTATATGAATAATTTAATTTTAGTCCTTGATACGTATATTGAACGCCAAGTGAGTAGTGTTTGTTGGATAATCCTCCGCGAAGGATTAAGTCACCTAGGGTCCATTCAGCACCTAATAAAACAATGCCTTCTCGATTTGGCTTCCATTGGTAATCTGCTTCGCAATCAATATCTGTTAAAATTTGCGTGCGTAGTCCTGTTTGAAGAATTAACGGTAAGGTTTCTGCGTAGCCTGTTTCTGTGTCCCACGTGAACGGTGTTGTCAGAATGTTTTGAACAGACAGCCCTAAAATAGTATTGCGATTTAATAGGTAATGTGCGCCTATATCAATACCAAAGCCGCTGGCTTGATTTTTTACTAATGTTGTAGCTAAATATTTGGCAGTAATACCATAATGAATAACTGACCCCCAAGTGTTAGCCCATGACCCTGCTAAATAGTGTCCTTTAAATGCATAATTTTGTCCAGTAAGATTGCCTTGGCCCATGCTGCTGTCGTAGGTTGATCCCAAAATGTCTGTTACTCCAGAACCAAAATAAGTAAGTGCTCCAACACCGCCTCCAATAGGGATTCCGATGCTAAGGTAATATTCATCAACTTCTGAGAATTTTTTGTTAAACATACTGGTAATGTAAATCCCAGAAATAGTTGCCAAACTAGCAGGATTCCAGAAAATTCCTTCTGGATTTTTAACAGAGGCTACGACTGCACCTTCCTGAGCTAGTGAATTAATTCCAAAGCCATCATCTAAATACGCAGTAGGGGTTGCTGCCCAACTTAATTGAGTTGTAGTTAGAATCACGATAAGTAGTAAATATTTTAAATATTGTTTCATAATATGATTACCTTAATACAGCTAATTTAAATTTTTTAATAATTCGTATGCCGTTTTGTTCTGCAATCAAAAAGACAAAATAAACACTGTTGCTTAATTTTTCGTTATATATATCGCGTCCATTCCACGGTACATCATTGGCACCATACGTAGCACCGGGTGTGCCTGCACTATATGTTGTTTGATACAGCAGTTCACCAGAAATTGAAAACACTTTAATCAACACATTAGAGTCCGCAGTTAGTTCATAAGTAAAATGAATAGGTGTTTTGTCAATATTTACTGGATTGGGCGCTACAACAAATCGATTAACATCTAAGGCACCCATTACTTTAACGTGTGTAATTGAGCCTGTGACACTATTGGGTGATGTTGTGCGATCTATGAATTGGTAGTCTATTGCATATGATTTGCCAGCAGCTAAATTCATTGCAGATAAATCAAAGGTTACCATTGCACTTTGGCTGACTGCTATGTTTTGTAAGTTGCCTGTAATAAGACCGAGAAGCAGCGCTGTGCGTTCTTCTCGTAATGATAATTGCCATGCACCTAATCCATCATCTCCAAATTGCTTGTCACTGATTGTGAACTGGATTACCGGATTTTCAGGCAAGGTGTTTCCAGAGACAAACGCTGTTCCATTGGCCTTGACCCATTCAACAAGAGGCGGAGAAGTATCCTGAATTGTCATAACTCCAAATTTTGTAAAATGAGATACGGTAAAGGTAATAGAATGAGCCACTAAATTGACACTGATAATTTGTATTCCATTGGAAGTCCAAATTGGAGGATGTTGTCGTTCATCCAGAAAAAATACAGCTACTTTCGAGGTAGTACCAAAATAAGGTATTGTGATTTGTGCTGGAGCATTGAGTGTAACGAAACCATCACTAGCTGCTATATTTTGGACAACGAAGTCAATAATATCACTTGCTAAATTGGTATTAGAGGGTGCAGGTGTTGCATTGTTAGTGACTAAATTCATGGTAATTATTAAATCTTCTGAAGCAGCACCTGGTTGAATAATAATTTGAGTATCTCCAATCAGTGGATTTGAGAATGTTACGACTTGGGGTATTGAGTTGATGGTTGCTTGAATGGACGTGAAGCCACCCCAAGGATCTGAGGCAATGACATTAATGATGTTTTGATTGAGTGTTAAGGTGACTAGCCATGAAGCAGTTGTGACATCAGAAACGCTTCCAATAGCAACGCCATTTTGATATAACGCTAAATTTAATGTTGTATTTGTTGATACGTGAACAGGTAGATATTTTCGTGTTGTTGTGCTGCTTTCTATATCCCATGTGACATTAGCAGATACATCATGAATCACATAATAAGCAGAAAAACCTGACACAGGTTCTGCGTAGGCTTGGGTGCTGCAAAGGAGAATCAATATTGCTGTTATCAATGCCAAGCGGCAGAAGCACCACATGATTATATCCTTAGCTTAAAGTGTTCTTCGGCAATGCATGTGTCATGGATGCCTGCATAAGTTACTCTAAAAATAGCAGAATAATCGCCATGAGGTGCTGTGTTTTTTGTGCATACTGCCAGTTTTCGCGTGCTAGCAGGGTATATTGGTAGGTCCGATACTAATGGGAACGTTAATTCATGTTGTTGATTGTCCATTAAAACGACTGCAGTCGTTGGGCGGGTATGAATGTTGCCTGAATTTTTGAGTTCAACGCTGCCGCAAATATTTTCGGTTGTCACACTAACATTATAAGTAACAATATCTAAATGAACTAAGGCGTTTTCCTTAATCATTAAAAAAATTGGAATTGACTTTACCAATCGAAACATACTGGTCATAGTCAGGGGTGTGATATTGATTTCTGCACGGTATTCACCGGCTTGCATAGGAACATTAATTGTTACAGGAAGTGTGAGTAGTTGATGCGGAGCTAATTCATAATTGAATTTGGATAAGATTAACCACGATTCATGGTAAGGTGCTACATACATTTCGCCATGAGCTGAAATCTCGCGATTGTTGATATGAATTTGAATATTAGTTGTTTCCGTTGACGGGTTTTCAATTGTAATAGTTGGATATAGGACAGTTCCGCCATTTGCCCATAAATTCAGGCGAGAGGGTGACACATTAATTGCCCACGTGAATGTAAGCCCTATTAAGAATAATGCCCCCATTAATCTAGCGAACATGATTAAGCCTCTTTTCTCTATATAGACAGTCTATGCATGACTATTTATTGAATATATTGAGTTCCTTAAATAGCAATCCATACACAATCCATACCCGATTTATTGTCTAAGCAATGACCTTTCAAAAAAGAATTTTGAAAGGTCATTGCTGGTTTTGGTTGATTAACTATTCTTCAACTATTTTGACGTTGAAATAGTTCATATAAAGACCTCTTGGCAATTTGCTTGGATCCATGTCAGAAAAGTTTTTAATTTTCAGATATACATCATAGCTTGTCCATGTATTCCAGTTCCATGAGCTTGAATCAGCGGTTCTTTTACTAATTACAGTTACATTAGGCGAGTCTGTATCTGACGTTGCTAAGGATTTAGTGAAAGATCCAATGGCAGTATTTGCTGTTACAGCTTGAATATAAAGCGGAATATTTTTGGTTGTGTCTACATTGCCGCTAGAAATAAACCGAACTAATCCTCCGATATTGTAATTGCCATAAACATGTACGTTCCAGTTTAGAAGATTGGTTTGTACAGATAATGTGGTGCTGCCGATACCTGCAGGATTAGTTGTGGATGTTATGGATGCAATTTTGAAGTCTCCTGTTGAAATGGTAATGTTCGTTGATGGATCAACATTAATCTGAGCATTAAATCCACCAAAGTTTTCAGAAAAACTCAATTGTGCACATAACGTTAAAGCTAAAAGAGAGATAATTATCTTTTTCATGTTAGTCACCTCCTTTATAATATAATCGTGTCGCTGAATGCGAATTGACTGAGTGTTGTTAATTTGTTACCAATATATCGACAACAGTTTCAATTTATCCACTATGAAATTAAAATGTTTAGTTTTTTTAAAACGGGGAACACCTGCTTTCTTGTTTATTCTAGCATGAAAAAGAATGTAATTTCTCCCCATTGATCGATTTGTGGCAATCTGGGGTCAAGCTTTTCGAAAATCCAATTTTTCATGGTACTGACTGCTAATTGATTGAGTCGATAATATCCTGATGATCCAATTGTTTCAACTTCTTTAACTTTTCCTATAGGTGTGACCCAAAATTTAAGTTTGACTTCAGTTTCAATGCCTTGTTTTTGTGCCCATTCTGGATATGCAGGTAAAACAGTACTAACAAGACCACGTTTTGCTGCAGGACCAAATATTTCTGCAGAGGATTTTTGTGTGGAATCGCCGTCACTGATCAGGCTACTGCTCACAATCATTTCATTCATTGTTGCTTCAGCTAAAGCACTGATATTTTCGGTAGGAACAATTTTTGGCGAAATAGTCAGCAGTTCTTGTTTCGGTGCAATTCTTATTTCTGGTTTCGCGTTTTGAGGTGCACGAGGCAGGGTGACTTGATTTTGAGGTGTTTCTATAGATTTTTTTGCTTTTTGTTTGTTTTTTTCTGGACCGGATTTTACAGTTTGAGGGCTGGGTGCTTGTACAGATGTTGGTGTTTCGATAATGCTTGCGCTAGATTCATAAATATTAAGAACACTGACTTCATATAAGGTTTCAATTTGTTGAACATGGGATAAATTCATTGGAATTAGAAATAATAATAGAAACAAAAGAAGATGAAAAAAAATTGATGAAAGAAATGAAACAGAATACGGTTTTTTATCGTTCATTAAAGGTTCCATTCAACACCTATTAGTAATGTTAGATCGCCACGCTTGTGATCTACTGAACTGCGATACAATACGCTTCCTGAACTAAATATGTTTAGTAATGAGCTATATATTCGAAGTTGATTGTCTGCTTGATATGAACCGTTGATTGCAGCATCAAAAAAATTTGGTTTATTTTGTCCGGGGTTACTCACTTCAGTTAAGAAATAGGACATATTGATATCAATAGTTGTGTTTTTTGCAGGTTGATATGCTAATTTGGTTTTAAGGAATGGATTCCATTGGTTGTAGGTTTGATTGCTAAATAGTGGAAGATTGATTGTTCCAGTTAACTGTAAATTTGAGGATATTAGAAATTCTGCATTAGCTTTTCCTCCATAAACAATCATTTTGCCCATATTTTCGTAAGCAAAATAACCATCATTATCCAAATCCATGAGCGCACGGTATTGATCATAAAGTGTGGTATAAATCTCCCATCCAGCTACTATTTCTTTAGATAATGATAGTTTTTGTTGCCCATAACTTGCAGCAAAATAGGGGAATGCAGGTTCTGAATTTGGGTTAATTTCATAAAATGGAGTATTTGTTCCTTCTGTTGGATCTAAAAAATCTCGGTGAGAGGTTAGGTTTAAATAAGTTGTGGCATTTCCTGTTATTAGCCATGTTTGCTTGTAACCCAAATCAAAGGCAATTGCAGTATTCCAAAATGAAAAACCAACGTGATACAGGCTGGTTTCGTTTTCTTTGGCAAGTATTCGCAATGCTAATGTTGATTTTGCAGAAGCATTAAACAACAGGGCTTGTGTTGAAAAATAATGCATATTAAACCATCCCTGGGTTGTCATTTTGCTGTTTAGCTGAACTGCAGAAATCGCACCTGCACTTTGTCCAGCAAAGCTGTTGTATCCTGTGTAATCGATTAATAATCCTGAATCAATAGGTACATCCAGAAAGATGTGCTGCATTGCTCCACCGAGAGAAAGGGCATTCCATTCACTTGCTCCAAGTTTTTTGTTTCGAAAGGACAAGATACTATCAATAGAATTGCCCGAGGGTTGTAGCCAAGATGCAGCTGCTAGTACGCTAAGATCGTTGATAGGTTCGGCTTGAAAATCAATTGCTGAATTATAGGCGCGTAGGTCTAGAACATAGGGAATAGTATTAAAATGAAAACTGTGTCGAAGCGACGCAATAAAATGATTGGGTAGTCCAAGTTCTCCTGAAATTCGCGTGTAAGCTTCTGGCAGGCTATTAGGGATGAATGATTGTAAATTTGCAGTTCCTAGTTTATAAAATAAAGGTTTGTTAAACCGTGATATATTGCTTTGTGTTGTAACTAGAGTATCAAGAATTACTTGTTCTTTGATTGTAATAAATGTTTTACTAAGATCTTTGGCTGTAATATAAATTTCTGGAAGATCCAGTGATAATTTTTCATCAATAGCAAAAATTGGAAAGCTAAGGATAATCGTGATACTTAAGGCAAGTTTGATCCATTGTTGCATGATATTAGGGCTTCTTTCGGTTTTCAGTTATTGATATTTGCTCGCGTTGAATGCGATCTTCAATATCATTACGTAACAATCCACCGGTTAATTGATCCAGTTCTTTTGCCATTGTTCTGGCTTGGTCATATTCGCTAAGTGCCATTAAAGCATCTACTTTGCCAGCCAATGCATCAATTTTAATTTCATCAGATGCAGGTGCGGAAATTAGTTTAGTTTGTATTGCAAGTGCTTCGGTATATTGTTGTTGATTGTAATAGCACGCTGCTTTTTTAAGGCTTTCGCGTTGTTTTTGTACGGGATCAGTCACCATAGCTTCTAAGCGTGTAAATTCATGAATAGCTAATAGATATTGTTTTTGATTGAAATAGATATTTGCCAGTTCTTGCCGTGCTTCAATATTGTTTTCAAGCGAAGGGCTATCTGAAAGTATGTCGTTCAGTAGCGTAATAGCTTGGCTGACTAATCTTAGCTTTTGATTAGTTAGAGCCAACGCAAGTTGAATTTCATGAATTCGATTTTTTGTTAGATTTGGCAAATCAAAGAGACTACGGTACGTGCGTTGAGCCATAGCATAATTTTCTAGATAATAGTAACATCCGGCTATTTTGAATTTTACATGATATTCTAATTCTGGATGACGCTCAAAATGAACTGCATTAAAGGCGGCAATAGCTTGAATAAAGTTTTTCTTTTTGTAAAAACACCAGCCTAATCCATAATTGGCTAAATCATCATAGGGCCATACGACTAGTTGATAATTTTTAATGCTTAAGTCGAATTTATTAAGATGATAATAATCTTCGCCTAAATAAAATTTGCTAATATTTTGAACATCGTTAGGTAGTTTTTTTTCAAGAAAGCCATAACTTTCTGCGTACCGGTTTGTATGATGTAGTGCAATTCCTAAGAAATAATTGATATATGACATAAAGGGCGTAGCTGGATGATTAGTAACAAATAATAGACTGTTTTTTATGACTGAATCCCAGTGTTTTAGGTTGAACTCGGCTTCTGAAATTCGAAATTCGGATTCAATCATTAGATCATTGACTGTTAATGTTTGTTTTAGTTGTTGAAATAAGATTAAGGATTTCTCATATTTTTTTGCTAGATGAAAAGCCATTGCACGGCCAAACAAAATTGTTTCTTGTTCAGCTCGGTCAAAGGCGTTGCTAGAACTCAGCGATTCAAACAATGTTATAGCTTCAGTATAGTTTTTGTTTGCTAATAAAGCCCATGCACGATAATAGTTGTCAAGTGGATGCTTATCATGAGAGGAAATGATTTGTTGATTTAGGTTTTTAAATTGGATGTTCATTAAGCGATATCGTTCCTTTAAATCTGTAGGTAGTTCAATTTGTTCGTTAATTGAAGGAAGAATCGCCATGAGTGTTTCTGTGCGTTGATTAGCATAGCTTGTTTCAGCAGTTAATAAAAGATGTAAGAGCCGATTGGTTGTTGTAGGTAGAGTTGTTGTTTTAATGATTTCATCAACTAGACTTAGTTGTTGTTGTTTAAGTGCAATTACAGCTACACGATATCTGTCATTGTCAGATATGGATTCGTTATGATTGATTTTTTGCTGAAATTCCGCAAGTAGATCATTCTCTTGTCCTTGATTATATAACCATTCAAGGGAATAGTTTGTTGGGGAATACGGCTGATTATATAGTCTGTTGTTGAGATGCTCAAGCCATGGAACTGGCGAGTAATAATGATGATCTTTTAACTCATTATCAATAGATGTTAATGGCAAAATATCTGCGTAAATACACGGCATTAACAAGTAATAAAATATTACAATGAAAAAAGTGGCGCTACTGCAATAGTTTGTGGGCCTAAATGACACGTTAGAATTAAACTCCCTTCACTAATGATAATCTCTGCTAAAGGGTATTGTGCCTTTAAATAGGACTGTAGGTCAAGCGTTTCTTTTTCGAGTAGTGAATGCGAAATGCCAATAGCCAATAATGTTGAGGTGTGATCTCGAATAAATTGATCCAGCTCGCTTTTTATTAAAATCATTGCCAAATCAAGAGTGTTGACGCGATCGATTACATCAAAAATACCAGATTGAATGACAAATACTGGGCGAAAGTCCAGCATGGTTTTTAGAATAAAATGTTGTGTTGGCATTTGAAAAATTCGTCCAAGGCGAATAAGGCTTTCTAGAGATTTGACTGAGAAAATTTGCCAACCTGCATTAACAAATCGAGTTGCATCAACAATTAATTCATCAAAAGATGCACCTGCTTTGAGTCGTTTGGCTAATTCAACAATAATTAGCCCAATTGCTAGACCAGATGACTGGGTATCAATGACTTCAATCCGTGCATGTCGAATGTCTTTTGCTGCTTTAATTGCATTTGTATAGGTTTCGCTTAGCATTGCAGATAAAGTTAACACGAGGATGCAGGTTGTTCCTGTAGCAATGGATGCCATATAATATCGATTAAAGTCGTCGATTGTGATTGGCGATGTTGTAATTGATTGCGTTGCATTAGCGTTAAATGCAGCATAAAATTTTGTTGTATTTATATCAATGCCATCCCTATATAAATGGTCGCCTACTGAAATATATAGCGGTAGTACATCAATTTCATTGGCAATTTGAACTTCTGTTGATAATGAGGCAGTGCTGTCAACAACTAGTCTAATTGACGAACGTGTTTGTAGTTGTGTAGGCATTAGGTCGTCAATAGTTTTCAGACGTGCCTTGATTTGATCTAGCGTATAACCCGAATGTTTCATTTCGAGAATTTTGTTAAGTCGCGCCACATCGTTTTGCGAATAGTAACGCCGATTTGTAGAGGTTCGTCGTACGTCTGCTAGTAAGCCCTCTTCTTCCCAATAACGTAAAGTTCGTGATGTTATATGTAAACGTTCCGTTAACTGCTTGACTGTGAAAATATCTGTAGACGAAGACTGAGTCATCAGTTTTTCCTTGTAATTTTAAGGGGTTAATCCAGCCATTTTAGGCATAAACAATGCAATGCCCATAAAATAAAGACTGGCTACAATAATAATAATTCCAATCCAAAAAGATACCATACTAATTGTTGATTCACCTTCAGAAAGGTTGATTAACATTGTGCCTATTCCAATGGCTATTAAATTAAGTAATCCGATAACTGCGATCAAGCGTGTGTATCCTTGGAGCCTAATTTTTTTGTGAGAATAACTGTGGTCCCTTTTCCTTTAGCTGAAATATAGCTAACAGTGTCCATTAAAGATTTCATAAAAACGATACCTAAGCCTAAACCGATTTTGTTGGGATCATCAGACTGCGTGCTGGGTTTGTCGTCAATATCAAAGCCAATTCCTTGGTCGATTACATGAATCTCTAAGCGATCTTCGAAATTGTAGAAATCAAGGGTAATGTTGTTTGTCTGATCACCATAAGCATATTGAACTGCATTAGTACATGCTTCGCTAACTGCAATTTTGATGTCTTCAATTTCTTCATGCGTAAATTGCATTCGATTTGCTACGCCAGAAACTGTTAGTCGTGCAACGCCTACAAATTCAGAAATGTTGGGGATAATTAGTTGAACTTTAATTGGCGGTTTCATCAGAAATAATCCTCTCGACTATTTATTTGAAATATCTAACAATGCTCGAGTTTCATCATCAAAAAGTTTGAAATTGGCTTTGAATAGTCCGGAAACTTCAAGAATTTTCTTTACTTGCGGATTAGCATGAATGATCGTAACAAAACCTTGTTTTTGCGCTAATTTATTCGCTCCATTTGCAATGACACCTAAGCCAGTGCTGTCAATATATTTAACGTCTTTCAAATTAAGAATAACATCTGTAATCCCTTTTCCAAGAAGAACTTCGTTCAGCGTTTCACTTAACCGGGGATACGTATATACATCGATTTCTCCAGAGATATCAATCACTGGAATTCCTTTTTCAGATCTAACACTAACGGATAAGTCCAGTACCATAAATGCCTCTTTTTCTTGGTTAGGATGTTACGTTTATCATATCGTATCCGGTTAGAAGTTGCAACTCATAAAACGAGTTGTGAAATAATTAATAGGCTAGGGTCAATACACAATAGGATTGGCAGCTATTTTTGTCCTGAAATTATTCATATTATTTGTCGATATCTTTAGCAAGAGATCGCATAAGCTTCCGATAAGATCGATTGCTTCCTCGATTTTATTTTTAACTAATGGGGATATTGGCATGTTCAATAAAATAATTTCGGAGTCATTGATGCTTAATAAACGAATTGATCAGTTAAGTATTTCTTTGTGTCAATATTTCATTGAAAGCAAAGCAGTTGATCGGCGGCTTCAGATCAATGTTTCAAATATGTTGGCGCTGTTTTATGAAACAGTGCAGTGTAGTGTAGCTAAATATGGCATATCGGAAACCAAGCTATTTGAATATTTAGCGCAACAGAACATTATTCCGCTAACAATGGGGATTGATGTTTTTGAAAGTGTTCATTTCTTGTCAGCAATTAACACGGCTATATCAACTTACATGACTCACAATCCTATAGTTAAAAACGAATTTCGAGAGATCGTATTTAATATGACATATCAGACATATAACAATGAATGGAGTTCCCTACTATTTCAACCAAATAAGGAGCTAAATGGTTATGAATTATCTGAATTGCTTGAACAACTAAGGCTTATTACGCATACACAGAATGAGAAAATATTACAGCAAGAATTTTATCGCAATATTGATGTTTTGATGGGCGCAACACGGCTATTAAGTGCAGTTTTGATTAAAAATAGTGAGGCATGGAAGCGTTTGCCATGTGAAGGAGAAATGACTGCTGAATTAAATCATTACTACGATGTTTTGCTTCCCTCACCCATTAAATTCCGCACAGCATTTATTGCAATGGCACCTTTTACAGCTTTTAATCAAATGGGCCATATTGATGAAGCAAATATTATAGATCCTAAGGTTTATTCGCCTGAAGATATTCTTAATTTAAGCCTTTATTCTGCTTTGTCTAGTTGTTCAATTTCGTTTACGTTGGAGCAGGCTTGCATTGCAGGTGTTAGAAAAGTAACCTCTTTGCAACCTAGGCACTATCAACAGTTTTTAGAGGGATTATTCATTGCGATTGAAAAAAATAAATTTTATATGTATTTATCTTTTTTGAATAAGATTGGTTATTTGTCCTTACTGTTTTCACCTAGTTTGAATGAATCTAAAAATTCTGAAATTAGTTGGGGAAATATCGAAGGAAAATGTATGGTTGAGCATTTTCACGCATTTACTATTGATGAGCATACGATGCAAGTGCTTCGAGCATTAGAATTATTATTTGCAGTGTCTCATTTTAAGGAAAAAGTTAAGGAAACAACAGTAGGACAGTGGAATCGTCAATCAATTACAGATCTCATTTTGCCTACTATTTCTCAATTTGAACATCTTAACTATTATCGTGAAAGTGCAGAATTCAAACTGCTAAAGACTGTTAGTTATTTAATAAATGCGAATCAATATCTTAATTATATTTTACCATATATTCAATTAGTTGAATCAACTACGAGTGAAACGTGGCCTTTTTTTAATCAGCAAAATATTATGGACGACGATTATATCTATTTTCGCAATAAAGAGGTCAGCGTGGTTTTAGAGATATTTTTTAAATTTGCCCCAGCTGGAATTCAGACAGATAGTTTATATGAAACTAAGAAGTCTGTGATTTTGGCAGCATTACTTCATGACATTGGGAAAGCGAGTATACAAAAAGGGAATCATGAACAGGTCACTGCTGAAAATATTGAACCGTTACTGAAACCCTTCGCACTTTCTCACGATACTATTCACCGAGTTACTCAGTTAACATTGTATCATAGTGTTATTAATCATTTGCCAGCAACTGATGACAACAATCCTATAGATGAATTACTTGCATCATTAATATCGGATTTCGATGCTTTAACTTGGTTAACTTTAGCAGATAGGCTTGGATGCGCAAATCAAATCGAATCCAATATAACGCAGGCTGTTATTGATAGTTTTTTATCAAAAGTAAAAGCGGTTCACGAATACCAACAACAGGATCATTCTATAGACGCTTTTATTTATGGAGCAAAAACATTATTTAGAGCTTCAGGAACTGCTGAAGTGCATCAAGAGGTGTATGCCGAATATTTGCTGTCGTGTGCCAAACAAATGGGGCCGTTATATCAACGATATCGCGCTTTATCGTTAAATCAACTTTCTTTGGATATTCAAAACATAAAAAAACGTAAAATCAATTCAACTTTATTAAAGGATCCCCGTGCTTTCTTGTTTGTGTATCAGCCAATGCCATTACTAGAGCCTCATGACATTTATCAATTAATAAATCCAGTAGATGCTTTTGCTGTTGAGTTTGTTGCGCTTCTTCGTAATTTCGGATATGTTGATGAACATGATGAGATTATTGATCCTGTTCAATGGGGTTCTACGCAAAGTGTTGATGAGCTGAAGTTACTTTTTCAAGGCCAGTATGGTGATAATTTTAATCAATTTTATGATTTTTTCCGATATCCTGTTTCAATCATTATTGAAAAGCTTAAATCTCTACATTTAATTGATATGAATTGTCGCTTGATCAAAAATGCAGATGCATGTATTGCATATAATGGGGAAATCATTGCAGAATTTTTATCTGATACCCAAAATAAAGATATTGTTGATTATTTTTCATGTAAAACCAATCGACATACCCAACAACTGTATGTTTATGGCAAAGATTACCTTGGACTGGCTACGGATTTAGTTCAGTTTTTGCATTATCATCATGTTAAGCCTCACGGAATTCAATTTTTTACAGGCAAAAAAGGCGAGGTTATTGATATTATCACGTTGCCAAAAGGTAATAGTGATGCGCATCGTTATATGAATATTTTTTTTAAAACAGTTATGAATAATCAGTCCGAGGCAATTTTGACTCATGTAGATATCCAAAAAAATATATTTTCTTTAGAAGAGGATCAGTCATTAGCACACCCAACTAATGTTTCTTTTGCGCTGCTGCAGGATCAGTATATTATTAGTATCAGCTATTCTGATACTCAGGACCTTCGGCTTTTTGCAAAAATGGCTAATTTTTTTAAAGAAAATCAGCTGAACATTTTGTATGCTAGTTTAAATGTAACGACAATAGGGCTTTTGTTTCAATTTTCTATTGCCAAACCTTTTGAAAAAACAGAATCTGTTATGAATATTAGAGACTTGGTTAAAAAAATAAAAAGTGTTTAACTGGGTTGTGTTAGTTGGCTAGGTATTCGATTAGCCGTTGAATAACCTGAGTATAAGATAATCCAGCTTGTTCAGCAGCAGCAATAAAGCCACTTTCTGTTGCAATCCCTGGATTAGGGTTGATTTCCAAAATAGTAGGTTGGCGTAGATTATTTACGCGAAAATCAACGCGTGCATATCCATTTAAACCAAAACACTGCCAACAGGATAATGCAATTTCTCGTAATTGTTGCAGCATGGCTTGATCTTTAGGTGAAAATTGAAATGTGCGATCTGTGTGTGTATATTCAAAGGCTTCCTCATTCCATTTAGCATTATAATTTACGATTTTAAGCTTGTTTGCTGGATAATCAACAAATTGAATTTCTGCAACTGGAAACACGGTTGCACCTTGTTTGTCGCTAATGATAGATACATTAATTTCTCGTCCTTCAATATAAGCTTCTGCAAAAAATTCATCATGGAATTGTTTGTTTCGGTTACGAATTTCAGTTTTAATGGTTGCAATCGAATTCGTGTTAATAACAGATTCATCTGTGAGATTAATGGATGCATCTTCGCAGCGTGATTTTATAATCCATTGTGAACACGCTTGTTTGTTTGGTAAATCTGTAGAATCAAGTGTAATCCATGCAGGTGTAGGTAAATTGTTGCTGTATAATATTTTTTTCGTTAGTAATTTGTCAGTTGTTAGCAGAATTGCTGAAGCAGAATTTCCTGTATATGGAATTCGGAGATAGGTGAGTAGGGACGGGCTTATGTGAATAATTTTACCTTCGGATTCAACTAAATTAACAGCAAAAACTGGATTAATTGATTTTAAGGTTGTACTTAAGGCGTCTAAATTTAAGGAAAAGGGTATTAAGTGAGGCTCGTACTCTAGTTCAATTAACGATTGACGAATTGCTTCAGCCTGAACTAACGTATCTTTTTCATCTTCAGTAGCTAATGCCCCAACTGGACTGTGTAGAATAACAACTGATTTCATTGCCAAATTCTTTTTTCTGCGGACTTCATAATCTTTGCAATGAGCGAAGTATACGAAATATTTAATTGTTGACATAAAATAGGTAAATCAGAATCGATGGGATGCATGCCAGCTAGCGGATTAACTTCAATAAAACATGGCTTATTCCATTCATCAAATCGAATATCCACACGGCCAGCGTCACGACACCCCAAGAGTCGCCACGCTTGAAGTGCAACGTTAATGCTTTGTGAAGCCGCTTTATCTTTAACTAATTGATACTTTACTAGTTTGTCACAGTATTTCTTGTTTTTATAAGAATAGACCTCCTGATCAGCATCTTCTAGTAAAATGATTTCTAAAGCGCCTAATGCCCGAGATTTTGGTCCAGTTCCGATGATTCCAATTGTGAATTCTCGGCCTGGAAGGTATTTTTCAACTAAAACTGGCTGATGATAGGTGTTGAGCAACATAGAGACTCGGTCGAATAAGGCGTCGTCATTCATGATTTTAGATGCGGAATCAATTCCTTTACTGCTTCCCTCAGCTATTGGTTTTACAAATAACGGATAACAGTCCCCTATTTCGTCTAATTGCCTGAGTGTTTCAATAATAGCAAATGGAGCTGTGGAAATTTTTGCATCGCGAAGGATACGTTTAGTTAATCCTTTGTTTAAACATAAGGCTAAAATCATTGGATCAGAAAACGTATACGGAATATGATAGGCATCTAATAATGCTGGAATTTGTGCTTCGCGTGCAATTCCATGCAAACCTTCAGCAATATTAAACACGAAATCCCATTTGCGCCCTTTTGCAAGTTGATTAACTAACGCTGTGATATTACCAATACGTTCGGTCTTGTGTCCTAATCGCTGCAATGAGACTTCAATGGCATCTATGGTTTCGGGTTTGTCAAATTCGGCAGTAGCTTCATCGCTAAGTCCTTGTTCCAAATAATCTGATTTAAGGTCGTAAGTTAGGCCAATTGACCATGAAAACTTCATTTGCACACCATGGTTGGACTATTTTCAATAGGATCAGGGTATCGAAACGTTTTTCCTTCGTAATTTCGAAGAAGAACATCATTTTCATCACGTCCTAAATAATATTCCGGTAGTATTGGGATTTTGCCACCACCACCTGGAGCATCAATAACGTAATGTGGAATTGCATATCCAGAAGTATGACCCCGTAAGCCTTGAATAATTTCTAGGCCTTTCATAACTGAAGTTCGAAAATGACTGGAGCCTGCAATTGGATCGCATTGGTATAAGTAATAGGGTTTTACTCTAATTTTCAATAATCCATGAACTAGATTTGTCATGGTTGATATGGAATCATTGATGTCTTTCAAAAGAACAGTTTGACTTCCTAAAGGAATGCCTATATCTGCTAAGCGATTACAAGCTTCTTGAACTTCCATTGTGAGTTCATCTGGATGCATGACATGAATACTGATGTAAAGCGGGTGATACTTTTTTAGTATTTTTAATAAAGACCGGGTAATACGTTGAGGCAATACAATGGGGATTTTAGTTCCAATGCGAATGATTTCAACATGTTTGATTTGTTTGATTTCAGATAATAGCCATTCAAGCTGATCATCGCCTAAGGTTAATGGATCTCCGCCTGATAAAATTACATCGCGAATTTCTGGACGTGATCGAATATAATCAATTGCTTGTTGCCAATGAGTGGTTCCAGACATTTGACAATCATGATCATTCACAACGCGAGATCGCGTACAATAGCGGCATGAAACTGAACAAAAATGTGTTGTAAGAAATAATACACGATCTGGATAGCGATGAACAATTCCAGGTACAGGGCTATCATGATCTTCTGCTAATGGGTCTAAGGATTCGCCAGGAAGCTGGATCCATTCAGCAGCTGTAGGCACAACAGCTCTGCGAATTGCATAATCAGGTGGCATTTTTGCAATTAAACTAGCATAATAAGGAGTAATTGCAAGTGGCAAATGATGATCTGCACGTGTTAGTGCTAGCCGTTCTTGATCTGTTAGAGAAATAATACGGTCAAGTTGCTCAATGCGTGTAATACGATGTTGAAGTTGCCATTGCCAATTATTCCAATCTTTTTTTGTTGAAATTGGGAAATAGGTTCGATAAAACTTTTTTGATTTATAACCAATTGCTGGAGTCCATGCTTTTTTAATAAAAATAACAGATTGTCGAAAATCATAATTTTCTTGTACTGCTATTGTTTGCATTGTTGACGTCAGCTCGAAATATGTATTTTGCTCACGTTCCGGAGGTTCAGTTTCTTCTGTTAATGTTGTTGTACTACTGTGCGCACTCGTCTCCGTTGCGAGTTGGTGCATTCTTTAGTTACCTCCTCAATAAGATCATGTTAAATAGAGCTAACATGTTGCTTTTTGTTGTACCATACTTTACTAACGATTATATAAAATTTTTACAAATAGTCAAAGGGTTTTTATGAATTATTTGATACTATTTTTTATTGAAAATCTTGAATTTTGAAGTCAAAAAACAATTCAATAATTAGCGCTAAAATCGTTTACCCGTTTCTGTTGTTCGGATTAGGATATTTTGCCGTAGTTTATTAACCTTGTTTTAGTATAAAATAAAAAACATATCATAATAATTGGGTAGATTTTTTTGTCCAATTTTAAGCATTAAAATTTGTAAAAGAGACTGCTATACTTATTCGAAATTAGTAGGAGGAGTTTAACTATGTATATTCGTGACTTGAATGAGTGTTTGCCTTTTATTGCAGGTGACAATACAGTACTTCGTGAATTGCTACATCCGGCTAAAGCAAATTTGGAAATACGTTATAGTTTAGCGCATGCAACAATAAAAGCAGGAGATACTTCTCAACCTCATCGATTAAAAACGTCTGAAGTTTACTATATTCTTGAAGGCTATGGGCAAATGTATATTAATGAGGAGAGCGAAACTGTTGGACCAGGTCAGGCGATTTATATTCCGCCACATGCTCAACAGTATATTCATAATAGTGGAAAAACTGATTTAATTTTCTTATGCATTGTTGATCCAGCATGGCGAGTGGAAGACGAAGAAGTGTTGGGAGACTAATACCACTTCTTCGCAAATCCTCGCAATGTTAATTCTTGATTTTCGGTAGCTTTTTCAATGATTCTTTAACTGCGCTAGCTGAATATTCAAAATCTTCCAATTTACCTTGATGATATTGATCATATGCTGTTAAATCAAAGTGTCCATGTCCTGATAAACAAAAAAGAATGGTACGTTCTTTTTTTTCTTCTTTAGCTTGTATTGCTTCATCAATGGCAGCTTTAATGGCATGAGCTGCCTCAGGTGCAGGCAAAATGCCTTCAGTATTTGCAAATAACACAGCTGCTTCAAAAACCGGATTTTGTTTATAGGCAATAGCTTCCATAATTCCTTCATGAACTAAAGAAGAAATGATTGGCGACATTCCATGATAACGCAGGCCGCCTGCATGAATTCCTGGCGGAACAAAATCATGGCCAAGTGTATACATTTTTACAACTGGCGCCATTTTTGCAGTATCTCCATAATCATATTCGTAAACTCCCTTCGTTAAGGTGGGACATGCAGTTGGTTCTACGCCAACTAAACGAATCTTTTTTCCATTAATTTTGTCACTAGCAAACGGCAGTGCGATTCCGCCAAAATTAGACCCACCACCCACACACCCGAAAACAACGTCCGGATAATCTCCTACCTTTTCAAGCTGCTTCTTGGCTTCTAAGCCAATAATAGTTTGATGTAAAAGAACATGATTGAGAACTGAGCCTAAGGCATAATGAACTTCTGGATTCATCAACGCTTCTTCAACTGCCTCACTAATTGCAATGCCTAAAGAACCTGAACTATTGGGATGTTCTGCTAAAATCTTTTTTCCAGAAGCAGTTTTGTTGCTTGGACTTGCAAAAACATTGGCACCGTAGGTTTCCATGAGTAATCGTCGATAGGGTTTTTGTTCGAAACTGACTTTGACCATATATACGTTTAAATCAATACCAAAAAGACTACAAGCATAGGCCATTGCACTGCCCCATTGACCAGCACCTGTTTCTGTAGAAATTCGTTTGATGCCTTCTTTCATATTATAATAAGCTTGAGGAATTGCTGTATTTGTTTTATGCGATCCGGAAGGACTGACGCCTTCATATTTATAATAAATTTTTGCTGGAGTACCTAAGGCTTTTTCCAAACGATGTGCTCGATATAATGGGCTAGGTCGAAACAAAGCATAAACATCTAATACCTCATCTGGAATTGTAATCCAGCGCTGATTTGTCATTTCTTGTTCCAAAAGTGCCATTGGAAACAAGGCAGCCATTTCCTCTGGCTTCATGGGTTGTAATGTAGCTGGATGTAACGGGGGAGTCAGTGGAACTTTTAAATCCGAAAGAATATTGTACCATTGACGTGGCATTTCTTTTTCATCAAGCATAATTTTTGTTGTGTTCATTGTGTTAATCCTTCCTATTAAATTTTTTTCCTAAATTATTCGCATTTTTATTATGATTATATAGTACAGAGTAAATTAACTAATTTAAATAGTAAAGTCAACTTATATTTTGTCTAATGTTCATTTTTTGTTTATGAATTACTTGTTAAAATTTAGTAGTAAACATAATGCAGATAAACCGCTATAATACGCGGATGAATAATTTACATCATGAATCAATTGAAACTATTTTTAAAATGGTGAATTCAAGCTCTTTGGGTTTATATGATGAAGACATAGCTCTTCGACAAGCCAAAGATGGATTCAATGAACTCAAAGGGAAAAAACAAGAAAGCACATGGCTGATTTTCTTATCGCAATTTACTGATTTTCTTGTAATTATTTTATTGATTGCTGGTGTTATTTCAGTTTTACTGCGTGATATTGAAAGTGCGATAGTTATTTTTGCAGTTACTATTCTTAATGCAATTTTAGGAACCACTCAGCATGTTAAAGCAGGGAAAGCACTTGAAAGTTTGAAATCATTAGCTGCTCCCTTAGCTAAAGTGCTTAGAAATGGTAATAAAATAGAAATTCCTGCTAAAGATCTTGTTGTTGGCGATATTATGTTTTTAGAAGCTGGTGATTATATTTGTGCAGAT
>CAYUBI010000012.1:0-8693 GCA_964443005.1 uncultured Candidatus Marinamargulisbacteria bacterium | reverse complement strand
GGTCGTATTATTTATCATGCAAGTCTTCAGGTTAATGAAAGTTCGTTAACTGGAGAATCTACCAGTGTTAGTAAGTTTATTGATTTGATTTGCGAGGATAATGTTGCCCTGGGTGACCGGAAAAATATGGTATTTACAGGTAGCTTAATTACGTATGGACGTGCAACAATTCTTGTGACACATATTGGAATGAATACAGAATTAGGTAAAATTGCAACGCTTTTGGATGCTGCTGAAGATAAAAAAACACCCTTACAAATTAATTTGGATCGTTTTGGGAAAAAGTTGGCAATTGCTATTCTTGTTTTATGTTCAATTATCTTTTGTATTAATTTAGTTAGAGGTTATCCATTAGGTGAATCTTTTTTATTTGCAGTTGCGCTAGCTGTTGCTGCAATTCCTGAAGCCTTAAGCTCCATTGTAACCATTGTTCTGGCTATTGGAACTCAAAAAATGGCTAAAGAACATGCCATTATTCGGAAATTACATGCTGTTGAAAGCCTTGGTGGCGTTTCCGTTATTTGTTCAGATAAAACAGGAACTTTAACTCAGAACAAAATGGTAGTTAAAAATGTGTGTATTGGATTGCAGATTTTTGAAGCTGAAAAGCTTGAAATAGGGCAGAATAGTCATCGGCATTTTTTGGAATGGATGACCTTGTGTAATGATTCAGTTAATAGTAACGGTCAATCAATTGGAGATCCTACTGAAGTTGCGCTGATTAATTTGTCGCTATTATATGGCATTAAGGAACATGAACTGCGAGCCGCTATTCCACGAATTGCTGAGTTGCCTTTTGATTCGGAACGCAAATTGATGAGTACGTCTCATGTTTATCATAACCAAGCCATATTAGTAACAAAAGGTGCAATGGATGTTATTCTTAGCAAGTCTACACAAATTTATGAAAATAATATGATTCGACCTATTCATGATCATGATCGTGCAGTAATTTCTCAAAAAAATACAGAGTTTTCTCAAAGTGGTTTACGTGTACTTGCTTTAGCCTATAAAAATTTAGAAGATTCAGCACAACTAAGTTTTAAAAACGAAAATGATTTAATCTTTGCAGGGTTAATTGCAATGGAAGATCCACCGCGTGCTGAATCAAAACAAGCTGTTGCGGCGTGTCGATCAGCAGGCATTAAAGCAGTTATGATAACAGGTGATCATCGAATAACTGCAGCTGCTATTGCTCGACAAATTGGTATTCTTCAGGACGAGAGTGAGGCAGTGGATGGTGTTGTTTTGGATACCCTTAGCGATGAAAAATTAATGGAGCTTGTGCCAAAGTTATCTGTTTTTGCACGCGTTTCGCCAACGCATAAAATTAGAATTGTGAAAGCATGGCAGCAGTTAGGCCATTTAGTTGCAATGACAGGCGATGGTGTTAATGATGCACCTGCACTTAAGCAAGCAGATATTGGAGTTTCCATGGGTAAGGTTGGCACTGAAGTTGCAAAAGAATCCTCAGACATGGTATTAACAGATGATAATTTTGCCACAATTGTTAAAGCAATATCCAATGGGCGAAGTATTTATACTAATATCAAACATTCAATTTTCTTTTTACTTTCAGGAAATATGGCAGGAATTTTGGCAGTTCTTTATACTTCAGCAATGGCGCTGCCTTTACCTTTTTCAGCTGTTCATCTTTTATTTATAAATTTGATTACTGATTCGATGCCTGCAATAGCTTTGGGCCTTGAACCTCCGAATAAGTCTGCAATGATTGAAGCACCTAGAAATGTTAAGGAATCTATTTTAACTCGTAAATTTATGTTTGAAATAGTATTTCAAGGCAGCGTAATTGCAGCTGCAACTTTAGGTGCGTTTTATTATGGGCTACATTTATCAGGAGTTAGTTTGGGTTGCACAATGGCGTTTTCGACGTTAACATTGGGTCGATTAATTCACGGTTTTAATTGTCGTTCAGCTCAACCATTATACAGCATTGGCTTGTTTTCTAACAAATATCAATGGTTTGCTTTAATTATTGGTAGCATGCTTTTATGTGCAGTTCTATTGATTCCACTTTTGCAAGAAATGTTTAAAGTAAACCCTGAAGTTTCGCATCATTTATTGGATATTGTTGGTTTTTCAATGATTCCGCTAATTGTTATTCAGTTTTATAAAGTCCTATATAATGTGATCAGCAAACGAGCATGAATTATTGATGATTTTTGGGCTGTTTAACGTGGCTATTGAGCCAATCAATGACATAAGCGTAAACTGCTTGTTTATCTACTTCATTATGTAGTTCATGACGGAATCCTTGCCAAAATTTAAATCTGCAATTTTTCCCAGCTTTAGATGCAAATTCTCGACTTGCTTCTGCTAATGTTACGTTGTCTTCACTGCCATGCATAATCAATATAGGCATAGATTGAGGTTCAGCATCAATAACAGCGGATATTCCCGCTTTATAAGCACAATAAAATAAACGAACTGACATTTTTCGATGAACTAAAGGATCATTACGATACGATGCTCCTATACTGGGGTCAATAGATAGATCGTGCGCTCGAATGGGTATGTTTAAGGTAAATAGGGGATAGATTTGATTTAAGAGATTTAGCAAAAACATTTTCCATGTTGGTAATTTATTTGTTAATCGTAAAAAAGGTGAGCTGGCAATGACTCCGTGAATAAGGATATTTTCTTTTGAGATAAAATTTAGTACTTGATTGCCACCCAGACTATGGCCATATAGAAAATATTTATATTTTGGATATCTATTTTTAATAGTATCTAAAAATCCACTGATGTCTTTCATCCATGCATCATAGTTTGGCGTATGACCGCGTTTCCCAGGTGATTTTCCGTGACCTCGTTGATCAAAAGCAATAACGCCAAAATGATTTTTAACCATAAATTTTGCGAATTCTTCATAACGGCCACTGTGTTCACCTATTCCATGAACAACACCTACAATGCCTCGCATGGAATCATTGGGTATCCAACCTTGGGCAAAAAGAGGTAGTGTGTGGAATCCAGAAAAGGTGAATTCGATATGTTTCATAAACCTCTCTGATTTTTAAGATTCTTTTTTCTAACTATACTCGATGTTGTAGGTAGAATGCAAATTTTTTTCATTCTATTTTCATTTGATAGCCGTTAGTAGTATGATGGATTCATATATTGTTATAGAATTATGAAGGGTTTTTAAATGAAAATTGGATTATTAATGTTGGGAGTTGTTTTTGTTTTAATGAGTGCCTTGGCTTCTTATGCTAAGCCAGTTCAAATTGTTACGACGTTTTATCCAATTTATATTATGACAAAAAATATCGTGAAAAACATTCCGGAAATTGATCTGGTTTTGTTGGCTCCAGCATCTGCAGGATGTGTGCATGATTTTAGTTTAAGCCCATTGGATATGAAACGATTAAGTAATGCTGATATTTTGATTGCTAATGGCGCAGGAATGGAGTTGTTTTTGCCACTGATACGAAAAAGGTATCCTGAACTTCCGATTGTTGAAGCTGCTGTGGGATTGCCACTGATTACGCTGAATTGGAAGCCGAATCCTCATGTGTGGGTTAGCGTGGGGTTAGCTATGCAAGAAGTCAAAACGATTGCAACTGAATTAGCAAAAGTAGATCCTGCTCATCAAAATGGTTATCGAACAAATGCGCTCAATTATCTTCGTAAATTAGAATTATTAAGATTAGTGATGAAAAAGGAATTAGCTCCTTTTCGTGATCAACCATTAGTTTCATTTCATGATGTGTTTGCGTATTTTGGTAGAGATTATGGCTTTACTGTTGCAACAATGATGAATCATGACCCAGATGATGGACTTTCTGCAAAGGAGATTACCCGAATAATTCGATATATAAAGAAAAATAATGTCAAAAGATTGTTTATTGAGCCCCAATATGCATCTAGCGCAGCTCAACTGATTGAACGGGAAACTCAAGCAAAAACATTTTATTTAGATCCTGCAGTTTCTGGACCGAATACAGAAGATGCGTACCTTACGATTATGCGATCAAATTTGAAAACATTAAAGCTGGCGTTTTCGCTTTAACGTTTCGAAACATAGAATGGGCTTGGGGTAATGTGTGAGTTCCTGTTATAATAAACTGGTAACAATTATTAGGGGGTTATTAAAGGATTTCGTATATGGATCTATGTTCACATTGTTGTACTAAAATAGAAAATTTAAGTGTGAACTTATCCGGTCGTCAAATTCTTTCATCGATTTATTTGCATATTAATTGTCATGAAATTTTAGCGCTTATTGGACCTAATGGTGCTGGGAAAACGACATTATTGCGTGCGATTTTAGGCGAGGTTCCTTATACTGGCCATATGAGTTTTCGTTTCAAAGGCATTGATAAAGGGCGCCCTCATATTGGATATGTCCCACAAAAATTGAATATTGAATCTGATACGCCAGTCACTGTATTAGATTTTTTTTCTGCAGCCTTAACTTGGAAACCTGTTTGGCTTTCAGTGTCTGCTTTGATTCGCGATACAATTCTACGCGCTTTAGAAAAAGTATCTGTTGCGCATTTGTTAATGCGGCGGTTAAGTGAATTGTCGGGTGGCGAGTTACAGCGTGTGTTGCTAGCTATGGCAATTACTCCAGTTCCGGAATTGTTGTTATTGGATGAACCAGTTTCTGGTGTTGATGCACAGGGACTAGCTGGTTTTTATGCGTTGGTAGATCAGTTGCGTCATGATTATGATGTTTCGATTATTATGGCGTCTCATGATTTACAAGGCGTATCTCGTTTTGCAGATCGCTTGGTTTTATTGAATCAACGGATATTAATTGATGGAGAACCCAAGGTGGTGATGTCAGATCCACAAATTATAGAAGTGTTTATGCCAAATTTGTTAGCGAGTCATGTAACAGGTAGTGCCTCTATCATAACGGATTCACGAAAACAATGATGGGGTTACTGGCTGATTTAATTCATTATGAGTTTATGCGCTGGGCCTTGCTTGCAATAGTGTTGGTCACTCCCATGTATGCTTTGCTGGGAACAGCAGTGATTAATCAAAAAATGACTTTTTTCACAGATGTTTTAGGGCATTCTACGTTAACAGGGTTGGCTATTGGGATTATGTTAGGCCTAAAAACGCCTTTATATGCCATGGTTTGTTTTTCGATTGTTTTAGCACTTGCAGTACATTTTTTTAAAGGTACAACTGCGTCTCCCTCTGATACAGTTTTAGGTGTGTTGCTTTCATTTGTAATGGCTTTGGGTGTTGTTGTGCTAAGTGCACGCGGTGGTTTTGCAAAGTATACTTCTTTTTTAATTGGTGATATTTTGGCTATTAATTCCACTCAACTGCAATGGTTAGGTGTGCTTTTAGTTAGTGTTGCTGTTTTTTGGATAGTTATGCATAATCCATTATTGTTAAGTAGCGTGAGCTCCTCAATTGCTCGTAGTCGAGGTAAAAATGTTGGGTTAGTTGAAATAATGTTTTCGGTTTTGGTTGCTGTTGTGGTAACTTTGTCAATTCAGTTAGTTGGTTTATTAATTATTAATTCATTGTTAATTCTTCCAGCTGCAGCTAGTCGGAATGTTGCTAAATCAGTTCAGGGATATACTGCATTCGCTGTTATTTTTAGTATGGCATCTGGTATTATTGGCTTTGTTTTGTCCTATTTTTTAGGTACAGCTACTGGCGCAACTATTGTTTTAGTTGCAGTAGCTATTTATGGGATTACTGCGTTCATACGCACTCAATAAAGAAAAAGGAGAAATTTGATTCATGACTGAAATGTATCGATTTTTACATGTTCAAGGAGCAAAAATTGTTGATGCGAATCAGCAAGCTATTGTTTTACGGGGAGTATGTTTGGGTGGTTGGTTAAATATGGAAAATTTTATTATAGGTTATCCTGCGAATGAATCATTATTTCGAAGCGAACTGGACAAGGTTTTGGGTATTGAAAAAACACGATTTTTCTTTGACCAGTTTTATGATCATTTTATAACTGAAGTTGATATTGAATTTATTAAAAACATGGGTGCGAACGTGATTCGGTTGCCTATTAATTATCGGCATTTTGAAGATGATCATTGTCCAGGGCAATTTCTTGATATAGGATTTCGTTATATTGATCGGGTTTTGGGTTGGTGTAAGAAGCATGGTTTATACTTGATTTTAGATTTACATGCAGCTCAGGGATGGCAAAATCCAGATTGGCATTGCGATAATCCAGATCAAATTACATTATTGTGGGAACACACTGTTTATCAGGATCGTGTATGTGCGTGGTGGAAATATGTTGCAGCGCATTATACAGATGATCCATATATTGCTGGATATGATTTGATTAATGAACCTGTGTTATCTGACATAGCAGTTTTATATGGATTTTATCGAAAGTTAATTAGCGCAATTCGTGAAGTTGATCAGCATCATATTTTGTTTGTTGAAGGGAATTTTTATTCAACTCAGTTTGAAGGCTTACGTGGGCTGGACGATGCTAATATTGTTTTTAGCAGTCATCATTATATGGGGCCAGCAGTGTCAACAGCTAAGGTTTTGAAGCGTGTTTCTAAAAAAGATTTGCGTACCCATTCAATTCGGCATGAGTATGCTACAAAAAATTCTCCAATTCGGGATCTTGGATTGCCAGTATGGATAGGCGAGTTTGGCTTAATTTTTGAAAAGAATAAATCAGATGACATTAGGTTGAATATGACGCGAAAATTGCTTTTGTTTATGAATGAATGTAATGATCATTGGACTTATTGGACGTATAAAGATATTGGCTTAATGGGCGTTGTGACTATAGATTCAAAATCTCCGTGGATGAAACAAACCAAAAAAGGTAGGGCATTAAAAACTTCGTTAGCAAGTGATACGTGGCCCATTGATTTGACCGAAATGGATCAGCACTTAAGTCCAATTGAAGAAAATGTAGCATTAATATTAAAGTTGACTGAAGAAAAGCGTCAACAGTTTGCTTGGCATCTTAAGCGAAGTGTACGCGGTGTTCTTTTTGGGAAATGGATGATGCCGTTATATGTTCAGCAGTTTGCTAATCTTGAAGAAGACGACATTATGAATTTGATGACGTCATTTTCTTTTGAAAAGTGCCATGTTCGAAAGTCGTTAACGAAGGTCCTTTCTGCAGCAATGATTGGGTCATAGAATTTATTTAGCGAAAATTTAATTCGTTGTGCATGTTGTTGCTGTTAATAGTCCTTTACTATAAGTTAAATCGCAAGCTCCTGAATCATCTGATTGTCTAACATGGACAATTGCGGTTAAACCACTCACACTGGCTAAATCATCTAAACTGCTCGCATGTGCTTGAACATTTGTTCCAATGACTAATCCTAAGTTCGTTCTGGCATTAGCTGAATCGGTTGCTCCAGTGCCGCCATTGGCAATAGTGATGGCAGTCGCATTCCAAACACCCGTTGAAATAGTTCCAAGAGTTGTAATGGAATTTGCGCCAGTCCAAGTTCCAGCAGAAATAGCAGCAAGATTTGCTTGATAAGCTTGAACATCAGAACCAATAGCAAGACCCAGAGCTGTTCTGGCATTCGCTGCAGTTGTTGCTCCAGTGCCGCCATTAGCAATAGTAATAGTTTCCCCTAGTTTTGCATTAGTAATAGCATCATCCGCAATAGTAAGCGTACCTGTACCTGCAACAGTAGCGTCACCAGCAAGTGTTGTCCAGGCTGGAGCAGTACCTGCTGCATTTGTTAACATAAGCTGCCCAGCAGTACCATTGGCGATTTTAGTAATATTAATAGCAGCAGCAGCATTAATATCAGCATTAACAATGGTTCCATCAGCAATTTTGGCGGAGGTAACAGCACTGTCTGCGATTTTAGCAGTTGTCACATTGATATCTGCAATTTTCGCTGTGATGATGGCGTTGTTTTCAATTGTTAATGCTCCTGTATTACTTAGTGTCGCGTCTCCAGCTATAGTCGTCCAAGCAGCTTGATTAGAGGCATTCGTAAGAATCAATTGGCCACCTGTTCCATTGACGATTTTTGGCATGGTGATTGCACCGTCTGCAATTTTTGCAGTTGTAATATTTGTGTCTGCAATTTTTGCAGTTGTTACGTTTAGGTCTGCAATTTTTATTGTTGTAACTGCACCGTCATTTAATTTCGCAGTTGTAATAGCAGAATTTCCAATTGTTAATGCACCTGCATTGCTGAGAGTTGCATCGGCGCTCATACTTGCCCATGCTGTTTGATTGGAGGCATTGGTAATTAACAATTGGCCACCAGTTCCACTTGCAATTTTTGCTGGTGTTACATTCGCATCTGCTATTTTGCCAGTTGTTACATTCGCATCAGCGATTTTAAGGGTAGTAATTGCGCCATCTGCAATTTTTGCAGTAGTAACGTTTAGGTCTGCAATTTTTAAGGTTGTGACAGCACTGTCTGCCAGTTTGGCAGTAACAACGCCACTGTCTTTAATTCTGGTAATATCTGTGTTAATTTCCAAGGTAGTTCCATCGACATTTACTTCCAAACTGCTATCTGCGTTTTGTGCTAAGCCATTACCTGCAACATTTGCTGCTATTTTCGTTTTATCAACTGCTGCATTGGTTATTTTCGTAGTAGTTACGGCAGTATCAGCAAGTTTTGCAGTTGTGACATTAAGGTCTGTAATTTTTAATGTTGTAACAGCACTATCAGCTAATTTGGCAGTCGTAATTCCCAAGTCTTTGACGCGAACTGTATCTGTATTGA
>CAYUBI010000011.1:30871-32433 GCA_964443005.1 uncultured Candidatus Marinamargulisbacteria bacterium | reverse complement strand
GAAATGCTTGTTTGATAAAGATTCAGTCGCGTTACTTCATCAAAGCTAAAATCAGACTCAATTTTGACTGTTTCCTTATTTAATAATTTTATTTTTATCTCAGGAGATATATTAGGATCTGCAAAGAGATTGAAACCAGAGATTTCATCACTATTGCTAATGCCAAACATATCAAGACACGCTTTATTTACATTAATCAATTTACCTTCGAGATCATAAAACTCTATCGCAATAGGCGATTGTTCAAAAATTGCAGCATATCTTTCTTGTAATGCAATCAACCGATCATCTTTTCGCCTACCTTGATTAGTATTATCAGCTATTAATTTTTGTTTCATCTAAAAATCCTATTTATATATACATTTGCAATCAGTCATAGGTATACTCATGAATATATCGTTACAAAATTAAAATAAATTCAACAAAAAATTAAGTATTTTTTTGCGTATAAAATAGGGGATAATCCGTCCTAGGAACATCATCTTGCCTCATCATGAGCATTTTTAACGAATTTACATCGAATTTTAGATGTTATGGGTCTGCGTAAGTAATATTAAAAAATCAGACAAATAAAATCAATGTTAATCCAGCAACATTAAGAACCTGAAACAAAATCGTGCGTGCCTGTAGCTTGTGAATGCGCTCAGGTTGATGTGCTACCCGAAACAACTGTCGAACCACAGATAGCGTTGTTGGCAAAAATGCAGCAACAACAACAGCAATCCAAGGGAAAATTCCCAGCCAACTTAAACCAACAACAGACATATAATAGGCAACTTGCAAACCCAAAAATATGTATGTCGAAAATCGTAGTCCCAGACGAACTACGCCAGTTCGCTTATTTGCACGTTGATCTGCCTCAATATCCGGAAACTCATTTAACCAAATAATAGAAGTAGTTAATAAACCCATTGGCACGCCAATCAACGCAAAAGTTACGTGCATGTGTCCAGTCAAAACATACAGTGTGCCTAAAGTTAACAATGGTCCAAAGGCAACGAAAATAGCCAATTCTCCTAAGCCACGGCTTTGTAACTTTAACGGCGGCATAGAATACCCAAGGCCTAAAACAACAGCAATAACAGCGATTGGCAACAACCCATATCGCGCACGAAGGAACAACAACAATAATATACCAGCAGCACCAATCAAAAAAATCATTGCCAAGAAAAAAAAAGTTCGATGCAACATCACTTTGCCTAAAATACGACGACTTCCTCCATTAAAAGGGCTAGCATGCAGGTTATCTTTATCACTATGATCCCAATCGTAATAATCATTTAACGTGTTAGCTGCAAGATGAACACATACGGTTCCAACCGCACACAGCAAAACCAACGGCAATTGCACAGCAAAATGATAATGTCGCATCCACGCAGCGCAAAAGAAAACTGGCAACACTGAGGCAGTAATAAAGGGAAATCGTGTAGCAATAAAATAGTATTTAAATTTATGTTTCATAAAACCAATAAACTATACCACAGGAATGTCCAGTTTTAAAATGCTATGCTAAACTATACGTGAGAGGCACCCAACAATGATTATCGATAAATATGTTAACT
>CAYUBI010000011.1:0-30771 GCA_964443005.1 uncultured Candidatus Marinamargulisbacteria bacterium | reverse complement strand
TATTGCAACAATAAAGGAAGTAACTGGTTTAAACCAGAAGGATCTAATTTAGGAGGATTTTTATGAAAAAAACGTTAATAGTCATTGGGTTAAGTATGATGGTTTCTCTTGCAATTGCTGAATTTCCAGATATAAATGCCTTACAAAATCAGGCAGCTTCAGCACTACAAAATGCGGCACAACTAACTGCACTTACTGAATTTATGAAAAACATTACGCCAATACAGTTTCAATTTAATTCTGAAAAACTTACGCTAAATGATCCTCATTTTATAGTTGCAGGTTATGATATTGACACTCTCATGAAAAAAGTTGTAATTCCTGGTTTATCGGAAATTTTAAATAAACTTCCTACTGATAAAAAAATTGCAATTATTGGACATGCTAGCCAAAAAGGATCTGAAGAAGCAACTGTTGGATTTATTGGCAATATTGAACTATCTAAACAACGTGCAGAAGCAGTACTTGCTTATTTAAAAGCAAATTCAACACTGGATAACAATCGATTTTCCATTATTGCAAAAGGTTCGACAGCGCCGATTACCGGAATCACTGGCAAAGATGACAAGAACTGTCGGGTATCTTTTGAAATACAGTAATTTCATAGCCAGATCCTTTTAATTCTAATAGTAACAAAAAGAATAATCAATTGGGACTAAACGTGCTGGTTATTGCACTTGGGGGTGGAATAGGATCCATTCTGCGTTATATTGTTTCTAAGATAAATTACAAATATTTTAGCGCTGGTTTTCCACTAAGTACATTAATTATAAACATTTCAGGGTCATTTATAATTGGACTTAGTTGGGGAATTACCGAAAAAATAACGATTTCTCAAAATGTAAGACTATTTATTTTTATTGGCCTTTTGGGTGGTTACACAACATTTTCAACATTTAGCCTTGAAACATTTAATTTACTGCGAGCAGGACAGTATCGAATCGCTCTTACAAATATTATTTTGGCAAATATTCTTTCTATTGGTGCTGTTTTTGCTGGATATTTCATGATTCAGCATTCTACAGGTTAATAGATGATTCAGCATTTTTTAACACAATCTGAACAGGAACAAACTAATGCAATTGCACAACTATTTGACAACAAAGGAACTCATGCAGTTTGTCATCTCATTGAATCAATTGCCATACATTACAGCTTCCATATTAAGGGGGTAGTGGAACAGAAAGTAGTATTAGCCTCGCGATCTCCACGTCGTAAATTTTTACTAGATACCCTACTTAAACTAACTTGCGTTACACAAGCCTCTGCATCAAACGAATTAATTCCTACTCCTAACTATTCTATTTCAATTATTACTAAAACAATTGCAGTTATGAAGTTAATTGCAATTATTCAATCAAATCAGATAAAAGGTACAGTAATCCTAACCAGCGATACATTAATTCATGTAGATAATAGCACAATAATAGGCAAACCTAGCGGTCAATCACATTACGAACTACTAGCAGACGCAAAAAGAATCCTCATAAACTTGCTAGGAAAACGCCAAATTGTTTCTTCTAGTATTGTGGCATATGACCTAATAAAAAATAAATTATATCTTGCAGAAGATACTACCGAAATTCAATTTTTAGAAACAAGTCCAGAAATTTTGAAATTACTTGACACTTACATTGCGCTAAAAGAAAAAGGTCGCGGCCCTTTAGGCAAAGCCGGAGCCTACGGCATTCAAGACCCAGAAATTCTTTCGATAACTCGGCATATTATTGGTGATCCCTTTGTGTTAGTTGGATTATCACTTGAAAAAACCTATGAGTTACTTATGCTTTGTAGCATCAATATGCACCCATTATCCAAAAACAAAACAGACTTGTTTGAACATATTTGGGGTAGTGAGATATGGAAAACACACCACTATACTACGCTAACAAAAGCACCAGTTGACCATAATTTTGTACCCATTCTTTTGTCCAAGTTATGAAAATCTACGATATTCTTTTTCGTCACCCTTATTCCATGACTATTGACTCGCTTTCTGAAAAAGGAGAAGGCATTGGAATGCTCAAAGGCAAGCGAATTCGCATTAAAAAGGCACTTCCTGGAGATACGGTAACTATGCACTTATTTAATCGAGATCATCGCGATTACTTGGGCGTAATTCAACATATTGACACACCATCAACTATGGCACAGGAACCAGCATGCTCCCATTTCTTTCAATGTGGAGGATGTACACTTCAACGTCTTTCGTATATTCAACAGGTTCAGCTTAAAACCCAATGGGTTCACCACCTATTACAAAACCATTTGTCAACGAAAACTGTTCTTTTTGACTGCATTCCCTGCAACAATGAGTGGCATTATCGCAATAAAATGGAATTTGCGTTTGGAAAACAGAACAATCGTATTACACTCGGTCTACATGAATACGGCAAAGGCAAAGAAATTGTTGATATTACGAAATGTTTATTAATTCCTGAGATTGATAATCGTATTATTACTGATGTGCGAAACTGGGCAAATGACAGTGGATTAGAACCCTACGAACCTATGGAACATCACGGATTTTTACGATTTCTAGTTTCCAAACGTAGCCATGCAACAAATTCAATTATTATTACAATCGTCACCACAAGTGGGGATCAAAAAATAATTATGGACATGGCAATGTGGCTAAAAAGCAGGCATCCCCATATTGCAGGCATTCATTGGCTAATCAATGATCAAGTTGGAGATGCAGTACGATTTTCAAATATCACCTGGTCCTTAGGCGCATCTGATTTAATTGAAAAAATTGGCGAAACTACGTATCGAATCACTCCAGATTCCTTTTTTCAAACCAACAGCGAACAAGTAAAACTATTGTATGATCGCATTAAGGACCTAGCCGAGCTATCTGGCAAAGAAACAGTATATGATTTATTTTGTGGAACCGGAGGCATTGGATTATATCTAGCTCCTTTTGTTCAACAAATAATTGGCATTGAAGTTGTAAATGAAGCGATTTTAAGTGCGCAATATAATGCCAGGCAAAATAACAGAACAAACATGCAATTTTTTAGTGGTGATGTACGAAAAATACTTTTAGAAATTTTGGAAACTTCACCAACTGCAGATCTTGTCATTTTGGATCCTCCACGAGGCGGAATTGGCAGACGCGCTCTCGAAAAAATCGCACGGCTTAATGCTCCCAAAGTTATTTATGTTAGCTGTAACCCATTTACACTTGCCCAGGATTTAGATGTTCTACTAAATCTTGGATATCAAACACGCACGGTAACTCCAGTTGATATGTTTCCGCAAACGTATCATGTGGAAACCATTGTGACATTGAATAAGACAGAAGGCCCAATAAATAGCACGGGCATTAAAGAGAAAATATAAAAAAAATGACAAGTGAACCCAGTTCATTGTTCACGTTTATTGCACCTACGCTATACCTTGATTACCAAACCGTTCTTTATAATCAACGACTCATTATTAATAATGGCATGATTATGGATATTATAAATTGCCAAGAAAAAGCTATGCAGTCAAATCAGATTATTCTGCCGCCCTTTCTAAATGCACATACGCACTTAGATTTAACTAATGTTCAATCAACCAATCACGAATTTTATACCTGGGCTAAATGCATTGGTAATTTTCGGCAACAAGCAACACCAGAAGATATTCTCGCGAGTTATTACTACGGTGAAAAACTAGCACTTTATGGCGGCGCACGCTATGTAAGTGATGTAAATGGCTCAGGAATGATTCTAAATACAGAACAATTACGCGTATTTGAAAGTTATGAATTAATCGGAGCTGAAACTAGTGAACCTATAAACAAAAAAGCAATAGAAGCCTATAAAAATATTGTACCTGTAAGCCTAACATCAACTAGGGTAGGGCGCTCTTTTTCACCACATGCACCGTATAGCACTAGTGCCAAGCTATATCAGTATGCAGCCCACCAACAACGGGATTTTAGTTTAGTTACACATGTATTTGAATTACCTGATGAACAGCTATATTATAAATACGGACAAGGCCCCTTACAAACATTCATGAAGCAAGTTGGAGTTGTCATCAACCATCCACTAAACCCTTTAACAGAATTTTCATCAGCATTAAAAAAATCAATGCTGATTCACGCAAATTATGTCAACGATTCTGACCTCTCAGTCATTAAATCACTTGAAGCAGCTATTGTATTTTGCCCACGTTCGCATGATTACTTCGGCCATTCAGACTACCCGCTGAAAAACATCCTAGACTATGGGATACCTATGATGCTGGGTACAGATAGTTTAGCATCAAATTCGGATTTGTCTATTTTTGAGGAAGCAAAATATGCACAAACCAACTACAACCTTTCGGATGAAATATTACTAAAAATGCTGCTGTTAACACCCCAAAATTACTTTGCTAATCGCAACATCGGTAAAATTCAAATTGGAATGCCTGCAGACTTTCTCGTCATAAATACACCAACCACTATTTTTGGCTCCCAAAGCAAATTATGTGAGTTTTACATCAATGGCTTAAAGCCTCTTAACTACCTGTAAATATGCCAAGATTCCTTGTTTAAGTTGAGCGAAATACAGCTTGTTTTGCATACAAAAAACAAGGAATGTAAACAAATTCCATTTAGTTGAGAAAATAATCGCTTGTACAGGAAGATAATTTGATCCTGATTTTTCAATACCAGTCACTGTCAGCGTTTTCACAAAATACTCGGTTGAAAAACATGTTAAAGCAGGTTTTAAAAAATCATTTGGTTTTAGCTTATTCACATCTGTTTCCCACCATTTTTTTTCAGGAATAAAATTAATCAACATTTTTCGATTTTGATACGACTGCTCTGAACGTTCATTTAAAAAAACTGCGGGAATAATAACGGGAAGTTCAGCAGTATGAAAAACAACATAATCGCGCACATCCTGAGTTAGTAATGCTTCAGAAACAAATTGATTATCAAGCCCAATATACGCCTTTTTTAATAAGCCAAATTCTGCATCCAATTTTTTTAATTCTTCGTGTGGAATATGAATACCATCTTGAAGAATTCGAGTCATTAACGAATTATGCCCTTGAAACAACTTGTTCATAGGCAATGAATATTGTTCTTGCGTTTCTTTTTGAACTTTATCTAATTTTTGCTGATGAAAAACCTGTTGCGAACCTAGCTGCTCAATGGTCATAATCAGTGGGTTTAAACCGAGACGTAGCAATATCATCTAGAAACTTCATATCTTCACGATCATTAAATCGTTTCCACACAACTCGTTTTTTTTCTTTGTCTTTTTCTAAAACTTTTTTCTTTTTAACAGCTTCTAAAAGTTTTTTTTGTTCTTCTACGCGTTTTTTATCAGCGTCAATACGCACATGTTCTTGTTTTTCTTTATCTAATTTTAATTTTTCAAGATGGTATTGTCGCAACATCACATGCTGAAAATTAGCAATTTCACCTTCATAGGATTTTCTAAGCAATCCACGGTGCAAGGATTGTTCATCAATAATTTTCTGTTCTTTTGTTTGTTCCTCTAGCAACTTTTGTTCAGCCTTAATTAACACTTCTTTTTGCTGAAGTTCATGAATTTTGCGAACTTTTAGTACAGTTTCCAAATTATAGCGATAACGTTTTGTTTTCTTGGGTTTAGATGTCATATTACTTTCATTATAACAAAGCTAATGCAGCGAAACAACGTTCGATACTAAAATTTAAACTCGTCACCTAAATCATCGAAGTTGATATCATCAAAATCCGTATCAGCAGCAACAATTGAAGGTGTGCCTCGTGCAGATACTGGCGAAGCAGTTGAATACGTACTTCCACCTGTAACGCCTACAATTCGTTTCAGCTGCTCAACAGTATCAATATACGAAGTAAAATCATGCGTTCCTTGGCGCAAGAACTGATTAACTGCATCAATTTTTTCAATTGCCATATCAATTTTCGGATTTGAACCTTTGACATAAGCACCAATATTAATCAAGTCTTCAGCTTCAGAATAGCGAGCTAAGATTTCACGCACCATGCCTGCAGCTTGTTTATGTTCCTGAGAATTAATATTTGTAAATAATCGACTAACACTATTGCCCAAATCAACACAAGGAAAATGATTTTTTGCTGCCAAATCCCTAGAAAGAACAATATGCCCATCTAAAATACCTCGCGCAGTATCCGCAATAGGTTCATCCATATCATTACCTTCTACTAAAATTGTATAAATTGCTGTAATTGAACCAATTTCCGAAGTTCCAGTTCGTTCCATTAACCGCGGCAATAAAGCAAAAACCGAGGGAGTATAACCTTTTGTTGTTGGCGGCTCGCCTGTTGCTAAGCCAACCTCTCGCTGAGCCATAGCGTATCGCGTAACACTATCCATCATAAATACAACTTTTTTCCCTTGATCACGAAAATATTCTGCAATTGCAGTTCCAACTAATGCACCTTTCAAACGAATCAGTGGCGGGCTATCAGATGTTGCAACTACAACAACGGATTTTTTAAGCCCTTCTTCACCCAAAGATTCTTCAATAAAATCTTTAACCTCGCGCCCACGTTCACCAATTAACGCAATCACAGCGATATCCGCTTCAGACTGCCGCGCGATTTGGCCCATGAGTGTTGATTTACCAACTCCCGAACCTGCAAAAATGCCAATACGTTGGCCTTGCCCAATAGTAAGTAAGCCATCAAGCACACGAATACCTACTTCTAAAACTTTGGTAATTCGAGGCCGACGAATAGGGTCTGGGGGCGTCCGATCTAGTGGATAATACTGATCTGTGTCTAATTCACCTTTCCCATCCAACGGATCACCTACGCCGTCTAACACACGGCCCAAAAGCTGCGATCCAACTTTAACACGTAAAGGAGACCCTGTTGCAATTACTTTGCTTCCTGGCGAAATTCCTTCAATAACTCCCAAGGGCATTAATAATACGCGATCTCGTTCAAAACCAACAACTTCTGCACGAACAGATCGATTTCCATTTAATTCAATATGGCAAATTTCACCAACGCAAACACCTTGAACCTGGGCTTTAATAATCAAACCAACGACTTGAGTTACTTTGCCAATTACAACAGAAAAGTCTTTTTTTCGAATAGCTTTAATATAAGGTTCAACGTCAAGAAGCATGAGACCCGTCATCATTTTCATTACTTAAATCAGGACTATCATCAGTAAACAAGTCCAAATCATCGTCATCGTCAAAAGAAAAATCATCAAAAACATTAGGGTCATCATTATCAGCTTCGTCATTAGAGTTTAAATTTTCGGTTATTGAATCACGAACTTCATCATCACGTTCAAAAACATCGTTATCGTCCTCTATATTCATAAAATCTGAAGAGTCCTTAATATCATCTGTATCCTCATCATTAGAAACGTTATGTTCAGTGCTCGATGTTTCAAAAGATAAATGCGATGAATCACTAGGCGAATGAGAATCATTATAAGTTTTATTAATCAGTTCAGTAATCCCAGCTAATTTTGTTTCCAATTTAGCATCAATCACGCCCAAATCTGTTTCAATAATACATCCACCTGGTTTAAGTGAATTATCCTCTTTAATATTCAAATTTTTTATATCATCAACATATGAACGAATAATATCTCGATTCGAATTAATAAATTCAAAATCAGCTCGATTCACACGAATATCAACTTTAGTTTTATCTGTAATTTTGGAAAGTGCAGAGCCTACAATATTTAAGGTAACTGAAGGATTTAACGAAATTTCAGAATGAACTATTTGTTCTGCAATAGCAACAGACAACCGAAGCACCTCGGGTTCCAATGCTTTAAGAATTTTCACCTTTTCTTTATGAAAGGAATGAACAGCCTGTAACATATCTTCTGTTTTTTTAATGTAGTCATTTTTTACTACATCAAATTGCCGTTGTCCCTCTTCTTTTCCTTGTTGAAGACCATCCTCTTTTGCTTTCCGTTTTTCAGAATCAATTTCTTGCAGCAATTGCTTTCGCTCCAAAGATAATTGTTGATGTTGTTGTTTTTGCTGTGCATCTAAATCACTTAATGTTCGGCTACGTAATTCATCAACATCACGAATCAGCCGATTTTTAAGTGAATCCAAGGACTTATGATTTTCTGCAACTTCCTTAAACGCTTTAGCCCGAGCAATAGAATCGCCAGATGGTCCTGAAACACCCCGTGAAGTTAAATCATCCGAACTCGTAGGCATTAACTTTTCAGACAACGATTTATCAGAAGGAAAATCTAAATCAGGAGTTGATAACCAGCCCCGAGTATATTTAACGCGATTACGTCGAATCAGATTGCTCATGCAGGTTGTAGCCTCAGCTTACTCAGTAAATGAACACGTATTTTTTCCTGAACTGAACTCAGATAAGGCGTTTTAACAGGATCAAATGCGCTAGGATCAAAAAGACCTTTGTCTTTGAAATATGCTTTTGCTTCAGCCATACGAGTATCAGGTAAAACATGCAACGCAAACCGTTGTATATGTTTAGGTTCCTGCATAATCAATTTTTCAAACATTTCCAATGAAATCTGCTGAAAGATTTCATGATCATCTAAAGTTGTAAAATCCGTAATTTTTGGAATAGATGGCAAAATCGGTGCAACTATAGCAGCTGCGGCTGCTGCCTTGCGTGACAATACAACCGAATCAGCAGCTTCTGATGAATTAAAAAAATGTTTGGGTGCAGTATCATGAAGTAACTCATCTACAAAATCATCTAATCGTTGAGGCCGCTGAACATCATTGATATTAGCTAATACTTCATTTCTAACGCGTTGTGCATCCTCAATTGATAATTTACTAATAACATTAGCTGAAATTTCTGGGCCCAACAGTGAAAACAAAACAGCAATTTTGTTTTTTCCGCTTAATATTTCCATTTAAGCTGCATCCTCTTTTAACCATTCATTAATTTTATTAACAAAATAACTAGGATTTTCCATTGCATGATTTTGTAACTGAATAATACGTGGGCTTGTCATCAGTTCCTCTTCTTCATCAATATTCGGTAAATCAACTTTTTCAGACTTAAAGAATAATTGTTTTCCAACTATTAAAAAAACCATTGTCACAATCACAAAAATAAACATATATTTAAAAGCAAAAGATACAGAAGCTTTTTCATCACGTTCTGCTGCTGCTGTGCGCGGCTCTTTTGTAGCAGTATCAAGGACTTTAACATTTGAATCCGCCTTAATAAATGGAGTACGCGTAATAGAAATGGTATCACGATCTTTAACAAATCCAATGGCTGCAGCAACTGCATCCGTAACAGCTTGTTTTTTTTCTGTATCCATGGAAATAGTTTCATCATTAGCATCTATCATAACTGCAACATCTACTTTTGCCACTTGATACGGATTCGATACAGATTCTTTAGTTTCAATCAAGGTAACATTGGCCACAATGGAATAACTTGTAATTGGGAAAAATCGAATCAGCGCTATTTGAATTTTTTGATCCAATTCTTTTTCAACTGCAGCTTTGTATCGAGACTGAAAGCGCAATAATTTTTCAAGCGCAGGAACATCTTCATCATCCATTGTAAATAATGAACCAAAAATAGTATCCTTATTAACAAGTTCAAATTGAATTTTTTCACTTAAGATTTCGCCTTTTGCATTAAGTACCGTTACATTTTCAGGTGGTAGATTTTCAACAGAACTAGCAACTAAATGCATAATTCCCTTCACTTGTTTAGCAGTCATAAACTTTACGCCTTCTGCTAAATTTACAATTACAGAGGCACTTCCAGGTACTTGCTTACCAAACGCTTTTTTCTCTGGCATAACAATTTGAACACGAGCTGTTTGAATTTCTTTAAGATGAGAAATATTACGAGATAATTCGCCACTCAAAGCTCTCATATATTTAATACGCCGATCGTAATCTGTTGCGCCTAAATCACCCTTGCGATCAAAAATCTCAAAACCAACAACTCCACCTTCTGGAAGACCTTGTTGCGCCATTTTCATACGTGCTTCATCAGCCATATTTTCAGGCACCATCAGATCAATTACTTTTCCTTTTTTAACATCTTTAAATTTGATATTTTCATACGTTAAGGATTCACGAATTTTCGCAGCATCAATTGTAGTCAACGCTTCGAATGCAATAACAAATCGAGAACTTTGTTTTTTCTCTGCACTTTTTGATGTGCTCGAAATCACCCAAAAAGCAAGTAATGCCACAACTAAAACACCCACGATTAAAGATCCGTATAAAATAAGTTGATTTTTCGGCAATAACGCCAATATACGTTGTAACGGATTTTTCGGGCTTGTGCCTTCTGTTTCGTTTTCGCCCATTATTTACACCTTTATACCGGCATTTGCTGAATTTCTTTAAATGTTTGCACAGCAGTGTTAATAACTGTCACTGCTAATTGAATTGATAATGACAATTTATTTGTTGCCATAATCACTTCTTCAATACTAGACTTTCCTGCAATATAATTTTTTATCAATTGATCTGTCGACATTTCTTCACCACTGATGCCATTAAGACTGCTGACTGCATTATCAAGAAATTGCTGAAATGGAGTTTTTTCAGCAATTGGCGTTTCAATGGGTGCAGCAATAGCAGCTGGCACTACTGTTTTTTGATTCAAACGCATAACATTAGGATTAAAACCAAGAAATTCTGCCATAATTATTTTCCTATATTAATTAATTCTTGTATGACCTTCATTGTTGAACTATAAGCTGCCAAATTAGCTTCGTAAATTTTACTAGTCATCGACAAATCAGTCATTTCTTGCGACAACGAAATATCCGGTACAATTACAAAACCAAAAGCATCTGCATTCGGATTACCAGGATTATAAACTTTATGAATTTTTTGACTTAAATCCCGTTGTGTTCTTGCTTGCGGTTTATTCTCTTTATCTGTAAAAATCAGCACTTTTTTACGAACATACGGTTCACCTGAAGCTGTTTGATTGGTATCAATATTTGCAATATTTTCAGCAATCGCTTGCATTTTTTCATTTTGTGCTGACATTCCAGCTTTACTAATATCCAAGATATCTGAAAGCCCAGCATATGAAATACTTACCAGAGAAATCACCATAAAAACAAGCAATCTAACCATGAATTTAACCTCCTTTTCCCAAGGTAACAATTCGACGCATATCTTGATATCGTAAAGACCACAAACGCATTAATCCTTCGATACGAACAGTTTGTAAATTCCGCAATTCTTCATCCAATGCAGTTTTTCGCTGAACAGAAAGCTCAGCTGCTGAAAGCTCTTTTGGAAAACTTTTGACAAAATTATCAGAGTTAATATTCGCAATATTTTCAATCGCCTTTTGTCTGCGTTCAATAGCTGAATACAAATCACCTTCCAAATTATTAAGAATATTGGCAGCATTAATCATTACAAGTCATTATCTCCAACAATTCGTTTTTTCAAGCGACGCTTTAGTTTTTCAAGCAGTTTAATATGTACGCGACTAGCTTTGCTTTTCGAAATATTCAATAAAGCCGCAATCTCTTTTTGCGATTTACTTTCTCGATAAAAAAGCTGAATAAACTGTTGTTCTTGTGCGTCTAAATCTTCAATTTCAGTACTTAAAATATGATATTCATTACGTTTATCAATATCACCATGAACAATGTCACTCACATCCGGAACATCATAAAGTGTCGGAACTTTTCCAATATTATCTAATGATAACATATATACAACTGCGGAATTCGAAATCACCTGAGCCATACGTTGTTCATCTTTCACAACCTCAGTTGGTTGGAATTTATCAACTTCATCAAATGCCTCAATTGAATCAATAGCTACCTGCGTAACTCGCTCCTGAATTCGTTCCCTACGACTAAATGCTTTTGGATTACGATATCGCCATTCAACGCGCATCCGATCCAAAATTTCACCACGAATCCGATAGGACGCATAAGTCCGAAACGAAGCACCTTTATCTCCCGAATACACTTTCCACGCTTTATGAAGACCTTCCCAGCCATATCCCATCAAATCATCAAAATCAATACCTTGCGGCAAAGACGAACCACGAACAATTGTTGCAGCTACCATTTTAATTAATTCAACATATTGATCTAATTCTTCTCGAGAAATTTCTTTTTTCGTACCAACTTTTGCCAAATTTACTGTTGGATTAATTTCCTGAACTTCAATCATCTCAAGATCGCTATCCATGCTCCCCACCTTTATCAAGTAATAAATTAATTTGCGATCGCTGTTTAATTGCACTATCTAAATTAAAAATTGAACTTTTCATAATTTCATCAGCAAATTGTTGTTTGAATAAATCCGTCATCATACTCGATTGCTGATTAGAAGACCCTCCCCAAAAAGATTCCTCATCATTATTTTCACTGGGGGATGAAAGCGAAAGTTTAAAGTTCTTCAAAAAAACTTGCTGAATAAACAAGCGAAGAAACTCAGTTTGCGTATCAACCTTTGAAATAGGTGCATTAATATCTGCAAGCTGCGTATTTCCCATAAATTGCAAAGGATTAATCATGCCAATAGCCATTAAATTACCTCAATCGGTGCTGAAATAGCACCTGCTGCTTTAATAGCCTGCAAAATAGTAATAATATCACTGGGCTTTGTACCCAATGCATTTAACGAATTAACTAAATTTCTAAGCACATTTCCTTGCTGAAGAATTTTAAAACCAGTTTGATTTTCATCAATTCTAATTTGACTAACATCATACATATCTTTTTCAACTTTAATATTAATACTGCCATGAGTTATTGCAATAGGCGAAATAGTTACTTTTTCACCAATCACAACAGTTCCAGTACGTTCATCAATCACAATTTTTGCAATAGTATCCGGAATAACTTTTAGTTGTTCCAATCGTGAAATATACGTAATTAAATCAGATCGATTTGCAGGAGTCATAATGACTTTAACGCTACTGGGATCAAACATCTCGCAAAAACCAAGCCCAGCAGTTTCAATAGCGATTTTCATTCGGGCAGCAGTTACAAAATCAGGATTATGCAAATTAAATGTTAAATAATTTTTCTCAATCAAATTAACAGCCACTTCACGTTCAACAATTGCTCCATTTGAAATTCGCCCAGAATTTGTACTATTCTGAATAAGATAACTTTTATCTGCATCAACATCAACTCCACCAACACTAATTGAACCTTGAGCTACAGCATAAACTTGACCATCTGACCCTTTCAGCTGCGTAGCTAACAACACGCCGCCTCTCAAAGAGGTAGCATCTCCAATAGAAGAAATCGCTACATCAACACGACTACCGCTCTTAATAAACGCAGGCAATTCGCACGTAACAATAACACTAGCAATGTTATTACTTTTGATGTCATCAGCTTTAGCATTAACATCTAAATTTTTTAGAACATTAGCAATTGCTTCTTTTGTAAAAATACTTTTTGCAGTATCACCAGTACGACGTAATCCAATCACAATACCATATCCACTTAATTGATTACTACGTGCATCAGCAAGTGATGAAATGTCTTTAATACGGGCTTCATTCATACGAGCTTCGATTGCAACAGCTTGCCAGCAAACTAAAAGAAATAAAGAAATTAATTTTATATACTTCAAAATAACCATCCAAATAAACTAGGAATTAAACCTTTTTGTTGTTCTTGTTGAACATTACCTTTGCCTGATAATGTAATTTTTGCATTAGCAATGCTAGCAGATTCTAAGGTATTTTCTTTTGAAATATCCTCTTGCCGAACCATTCCAACAATAACCAATTCTTGATCATCTCCATTTACTGACATATTGTGCTGTCCTCGTATTACAAGGTTTCCATTATCTAAAACATCAAAAACTGTTGCAGAAATTCTAGCGACAATTTTCGATTGTCGCTGAGTACTCCCTTTTCCCAAAAATTTATCCGAACCTTTTAAAGTATTATCTGAGTTAAATTTGTCATTATTATTAATTCCAAGAAAATTAGTCACTTGAGTCCACGACAACTGCAGCGCCCCTTTTATTTCCGTTGATTTATTTAAATCCGTGTTAGCTTGTTGCGATGCCAACGTATTTTCATTAATCAAAATAGTTAAAATATCACCTTTTTTATGAGCTAATGCTGAAGAATACAAGGATTTTTGTCCAGCAGAAAAAATCGTGCCCCCCAATGCAGTAGGAAGCAAGGTCACAGATGCTAGACAAAAAATAATAAAATAAATATACCAATATTTCATACAATAAATCCCCTACCATAAACATAGCACATATAAAGCGATTTTCAAAGAGAATTCGCGTTAAGCCGTAGGCCACCCGTAGGCGACTGAAGGTTATACAATAGAATAATGGGGAAATCTTAAAATAAGCAGACGTTTTTTACGATTCTGTTGAAATTGACTGACCATATTCCCCATTATTATTTGGGGTTTGTACCATTCCTTGAAAAAAAAACACGGGAAACTGAAAAAGAAATTCAACAGGTTTAGTTGGAGATTCTTTGCTGATCAATTCAGCAAGTTCAGAATTTATATCCTGATTCATCGATGTAGACATAAAATGTATCATAAATTAATATCACCTCTCTTTATTATTCAAAGATTTAATCACAAACATCATTATTATAACAGATAATTGCGAATCACAATATGACCAAAATACAAACTACGCTATCCCTTATGCGGTCGCGTAAACCATGCATACATTTCGTTCAAAGCAAAAGTTTTATAAATAGGACGTCCATGCGGACAAGTATGATGATTTGGTGATAACAACCATTGTTTAACAATTTCTCGACGCTCCAAAGGAACCAATACATCACCAGCTTTAACACTAGATTTACATGCCAATTGTTTATAAAAAATATCCATGCCTAAAGCATCTTGTTTTAGCAATACGGTTTCAGCCAACAAATCCATAAAAAATCCTTTAGGATTCTTATTCATCAAACATACAGGAACTGCTCGAATAATATAAGTATCACGCCCAAATTCTTCAACATCAAAACCAAGTTCATTAATCTGCGGAAGCCATTCGTGAAGTAATGCTTTTTCATCAAAACTTACAAATAACGATTCAGGAAGTAATAACTGTTGAGACTGCATTTTTTCTTTTCGAGATATAAATTTTTCGTAAAAAAATCGCTCTTGTGCAATATGTTGATCAAGAATAATTAATTCGCTATGGTAAACAAAAACAAGAAAAGTACGCTCCATTTGCAAAATTTCATGAGGCAAATCTGAAATTTCCGAATTCAATACAAGACTCTCGGAAAAAGTTGGAAGTACCGGAGCACCAGCAGGTAACTCTTTTGTTAAATACTTTAGAGGGAACTCGCTTTGATGTTGAAAAGTTGCTGATGTTGACGAAATCGGTTGACTATATTTAGGTACTGTTAAAGGAGAAAAAGATTGAGTAGATGCATGCTTTAACGCAATATCTGGCGCATCAACAAACGCAGGTTCACTCATTAATGTACCCGTAACCAAATGCGAATTTAATAGATATTTTAATGTTTCTTGAACAGCATGATAAGGTGCCTGACTGTTCACAAACCGAACTTCTGCTTTAGTAGGATGCACATTAAAATCAACTTCACTTGGGTCAATTGCAAGTGAAATCAGCGCATAAGGATATCGCCCATTGGGCAAAATCGCTGAAAATGCATCATTCAGCGCACGTGACAATGTCTGATCACCAACTACACGCTGATTAATCAAAAAAATCTGCTTTGTTTTATCTCCACGATGCTGCGACGGATGCCCCACATACACACTTACCTGAATATCTCCTACAATTTTCTCACCAATAATCAGAGTTGTAGCAATTTCTTTCCCAAAAATATCCGCCAATATCCAATGCCGCTGATTATCTCCAGAACTAGAAAAAATCTGTTTTTGGTTACTATAAAGTTGAAAGGCAACACATGGATAAGCCAATGCCAAATAAAGAATTATTTTATGAATATGCCCTTGTTCAGTACTGTCTGATTTAAGATACTTCAATCGCGCAGGAACATTGAAAAAAAGATCGTAAATATCCAGTTTGGTTCCCTGATTGAGTGCCACATTCGTAACGTCAACTAATTTTCCCCCATGAATTGTCACATGCGTACCTACACCATTCTCTTCTGCAGTATAAAGTTCTAATTTTGATACAGAAGCAATGCTAGCCAAAGCTTCGCCTCGAAAACCCAGAGTATGAAGAAAAAACAGATCTTGAATATCATGAATTTTCGAAGTCGCATGACGCTGTAAACTAAGCAACGCATCTTCTTTTGCCATTCCGCACCCATTATCTTCAATAGAAATAAAGGCTTTTCCACCTTGGTGAATCACAACTTTAATTAAAGTTGCGCCTGCATCAATTGAATTTTCAACACACTCTTTGACAACTGCAGATGGCCGAGTGATTACCTCACCCGCTGCAATTTGATTGATTGTAATTTCATCCAGCTGTAAAATTTTAACCATGAAGAAACTTTAATCTTTCTAATTTTTCTTTAATGATCGGAATATCTTGCACTGCTCGTACAACTCCCACATTTCTACCACCATGTTCTAAAATAGAATTAATGGTTAACGCATTAATTCCACCAATTACAACAAAGGGAATCGTCACATTTGTTGCTGCAAAATCAAGATAATCCAAACCAACACTCGACCGTTCTGGTTTTGTGGGTGTTGAATAAATAGGGCCAACACCAATGTAATCAACTGGAAGCTCCAATGCCTGTTGCGCCTGATCTACAGAATGCGTGCTAAGGCCGATAATTTTGTTGCCCATAAGTCGCCGAACTTCAACTGCAGGAAGATCATCTTGGCCAATATGCACACCATCAGCATTCACAGCCAAAGCCACATCGACATCATCATTAATAATAAATCGGACAGTATCAGGAATTTGGTTGCGAATCCACATTGCCTTAGAATACAATTCTGCTTTAGTACAATCTTTATCACGCAATTGCACAAATGATGCGCCAAATTCAATACCCTGCAGCAATACTGATGGATCATGATGAACTAAATAGACACTACAATCCATCAAAAAATTCGTTGCATGCTGCGAAATTAACTCCAGTTCATATAAAGAAAATCGTAATATTTTAAATTGCTCTGCAGAAGCAGCTGGAACAATCTTAGCCATTTCTTCCAAAACGCGCAAAGCTTCTTGTGCCCGTTTATAATTCGCGCAAAGAACCTGTGCCACATTTTGACGCGTCATTTCCTGTTTATCATTTATAAATTTATTAGAATCATGCGCCACATCTCGAGAACATACACTCAGGTTTAGCTCATCATAACAGTGTGCCAACTGACCAATTTCAAGCCGAATGATTTTAATTCGATGAGCTAAAGTCGCACGTTGAAAATAAAATCGCAAAATATCTTCAATAACACGAAGCGCTTCTTTTACGCGATTAAAATTTGCATCACATACAGTATTAAGCCGATTCATGAAAATTAGATATTACTACATGAGAAGATTTTCCGGAATTAATTTTCTTTTCAATTTTTATTTTTGTCACACGATGATCCTGAACATCAAGTACATGGTAAATCGCCTGAGAATCCTCAACCTGCGTGCCTTTTTCAGGGATTCCGTTATAAAGTTCAAGAATATATCCAGCAAGTGTATCAAAATTTCCTTCAGTCGCAATTAATAAATCGGTTTCTGTATTAACATCATCTAAATTCATATTTCCAGAGACAATATAAGATTTTTCATCGCACGACTCAATTTCTGGTTTTTCATGACCATCATATTCATCCTTGATTTCACCAACGATTTCTTCAAGTAAATCTTCAATCGTCACAAAACCACTGGTGCCACCATATTCATCCAAAACAATAGCAATATGCATTTTATTCGTGCGCATTTCACGAAGAAGCTCATCTACTTTTTTAGATTCAGGAATAAAATAAGGATCACGCCGAAATCGTTGTAATTGTTGAGGATCATGAAGTTGACTTGCGGAAATTCGCAATAAATCTTTTGCATAAATAACACCGATAATTTTATCAATGCTCCCCTGATACATCGGTATCCGAGAATGTCCATACTGAATAATAATATCAATAACTTGCTGCGGCGTACTAATCATTTCTGCGCCAATCATATCTGTGCGAGGCGTCATGACTTCCCGAACAACTGTATCACGGAAATAAAAAATAGAATCAATCATTTCTTTTTCTTCAGATTCTAAAACACCTTCTTCTTCACCAATTCCCACTAATGCACGAATTGATTCCTCAGAAACCAACGTATCCCTTGCCGAAATATTGATTCCAAATAACATTGTTAAAAATGTTGATACTTTTGCAGCTGAATAAATAATAGGTGAAAATAGTCGTGAAAAATAATACAACGGACGAACAAAAAGAAACGCGACACGTTCAGATTTTTTTAATGCAATTGTTTTGGGTATAATTTCAGTAAAAATAAGAATAATTACAGTCATAATCCCGGTAACCGCAAAAGTCAAAAGTGCCATATTAAAAAATCCAAAAGAAATAGCAACACGAATGATTAACACAGTTGCCAATGATGACGCTGCAATATTTACCAACGTGTTTCCAACTAAGACAGTAGTTAAAAATCTGCTTGGATCATGAAGCAATTTTTCAATCAATTCAATTGAAGTGGAATTTTTTGCTTTATGTTCTTTGAGATGTCGTAGCTTAATTTTGTCCAATCGAATAAATGCAGTTTCTGATGAACTAAAAAAAGCAGACAATAATAATAAAATAAAAATAACAACTAAACTAGCAGTTAAATGCAATCACGTCTCCTTATAACGGAAGTTTATTATAGAAGATAAGCGCAGCCATGACAACTGCGCCTATAGAAGCCACAAATACAGCTCCAGCTGCAACGTCTTTTGCCACTCGAGCCCGAATACTTTTTTTCTTAGTAAATAAATCAACCGTAATTTCAACAGCAGTATTAACAATTTCCAAACATAAAACCAATAAAATCATTAGCAAAATCAGTGCCCATTCCAACCGAGATAAATGAAAATAAACACCTAAAATAAGCACAACAAAAGCAATTACAACCTGAATTTGAAAGTTTCGCTCCTTTAGTAACACGTATCCGACCCCTTGCAGGGCTGTTCGAAATGAACTTAGTCGATTGCTATTTTTATAACGAGTTGACATAATTTATTCTAAAATTATCATACCACATCTCTGAAATTGTGTGATGCATCGTATTTGCCGTAAATAACGTCTACTGTTAAAATAAACAAATGTGCGCCAAACAAAAAACAATAATACTAGAAAGAACTTTACCTCAACATCATATAATTGTTGGTAATGGTCCAGCAGGTATTGCAGCTGCCTCAAAAATCCGAACACTCGATCGCAATACAATTATTACGCTGATCTCAGCAGATACAGCTGCTTATTATGCAAAGCCGCGCTTGCCTGAATATATCGCAGGAAAAATAGAAGCAGATCAACTCATTATTTATCCACCTGAATGGTATGAAACACAACGTATTACACAACAACTAAACTCTCGTGTTATTGCAATCAATCGACAAAATCAAGTTATTGAAACAACAACGAATAAGCTTAGTTATGATCGTTTGTTACTCGCACTAGGAGCAACTCCTGTTATCCCTACCTTATTAGCACATCCTCAGAACGGAATTTTCACGTTACGAACACTCACTGATGCATTAGCACTGAAACAAGCTATAAACGGAATAAGTAAGATTATTGTTATAGGTGGCGGCTTACTTGGCTTAGAAATTGCAAATAGCTTTGTTGCTAAAAATCGAACTATCAATCTGATTGAATATTTTCCCACACTACTTCCACGTCAACTTTCCCAAGACAAAGGAAAAGCACTACAGCTGCTTCTGGAAAATCGCGGGTTTAAATTCCATTTAAGCGAATCATGTGCAAAGCTTGATGGCACAAATGGAGACTTTTGCATCACAACTGTCAATAACACAAGAATTTTTGGCGAAATAATTGTTATCTGTTCTGGAGTAAAAGCAACCATCGAACTAGCTACGCAAGCTAACTTAACGTGCGACAAAGGCTTAATCGTCAATCATCTTCTTCAGACTAATGATCCTATTATTTATGCAGCAGGTGATTGCATTCAATTAAATGGAAAAACATGGGGCTTTGTAAAATCTGCAATAGAGCAGGGGAGTATAGCCGGTGAAAATATGGTTTTAGGCAATGTTAAGGAATATACTGACACTTCTATTGAAGTATCGCTCAAAGTCAGTGGCATTAATTTAAATTTACTATAAATATCATCGAATTAAGAACAGACTTGCAAGGGGTGTGGTTTTTTTTAAAAACCTACGCTAGAATAGACATGAAGAGGGGTTTTTAACTCATGAATTCGCATATCATAGAACATGCCAACGCCTTAATCGAAGCGTTACCATATATTCAAAAATTTCGTCAAAAAACCATTGTTGTCAAATATGGTGGGAATGCCATGACCAACGAAGTGCTAAAGGAAGCAGTTTTAAAAGACGTTGTTTTATTAGCATTAGTAGGTATTCACGTAGTTGTTGTTCATGGTGGCGGTCCGGAAATAAACCGGTGGTTAGATCGATTAAAAATCAAACATGAATTCATTGATGGACTCCGAAAAACCGATGCTGAAACTATGGAAGTCGTAGAAATGGTACTAGCTGGAAAAGTGGGAAAAGACCTTGTAAGTCGCTTAAATCAACTAGGTGCAAAAGCAATTAGTTTAAGTGGCAAAGATGGTTCACTAATTCAATGTCAAAAAAAATTATCTAAAACTGGCGCAGACATTGGTTTTGTTGGAGAAGTTACTTCTATTAACATCAATGTCCTGAATGTGCTTCAAACTGCGGATTACATCCCTGTAATATCATCAATTGGTGTTGATAATACTGGACAAAGCTACAATATTAATGCAGATAATGTAGCTGCTCACATTGCAATTGCTTTAGGCGCCGAAAAACTAATGCTTCTCACAGATGTAGACGGAGTACTTGATAAAGAAAAAAATCTAATTGAAGAATTAACGCTTCTCGAATTAAATACAAAAGTTGCAGATGGAACCATCACCGGTGGAATGCTTCCCAAAATTGAATGCGCAGTAGATGCAGTAAAATTCGGAGTTCCCGCAGTTCATATATTAAACGGCACAGTACCTCATTCCATTTTACTTGAATTATTTACAGATCATGGAGTAGGGACGCTACTGCGAAAGGATCAACAATGAAAAAAGATTTCTTATGCCTTGGAGATTTTTCTGAAAATGAAATTTCTGATTTTTTAATTCTTGCATCTGACATGAAAGCCAATCAAAACGGAAAATATGCTCACAAATTAGACGGAAAAACACTCATGATGATTTTTGAAAAACCATCTACACGAACGCTTCTATCGTTTCAAGTTGGCATGCATCAACTGGGTGGCCACGTGAGCGTACTTCCAGATAGTTCATTAGGGAAACGAGAAACCATGAATGATATTGTTCGTACAATTGAACGATATGGTGACGGCATTATGATTCGTACATTTTCTCATGATCTTGTCGTTCAAATCGCTGAATTAGTAAAAATTCCAGTTATTAATGGGCTGACAGATCTTGTTCACCCCTGTCAATCTTTAGCTGATCTTTTAACAATACAAGAACACAAAGGTTCGTTAGCTGGACGAAAAATCGTTTATATTGGTGATGGATTTAATGTTACAAATTCATTAATGATTGCATGTGCGTTAATGGGAATGCATATCATTGTAGTAACACCCAAAGGGCATGAACCCAACATTCATTACATTCAACGTGCCCAAAAAATAGCAGAACGCACACAAGGTTCGGTCACTCTTTGTAACGAAATCAACCATGCAATGAACCAAGCAGACGTAGTTTATACAGACTCATGGGTCAGTATGGGTATGGAAGCTGAAGCCCGACGTCGACAACATATTTTCGAACCATTTCAGGTTAATCAAGCATTACTAGATTATATTACTGGGAATCCACTTGTCATGCATTGTTTACCTGCACATCGCGGTCAAGAAATTACGGATGAGGTCATGGACGGCCCTAACAGCGTAGTTTTTGATCAAGCTGAAAATCGTTTACATGTTCAAAAAGCTGTACTTGCCACTTTAATGCAATAAAGCTAGATGTTTGATTTTGCTAATTTGGGGCATAATCAAATTAAAGACTTTGTGCATAGAAAATAAGGGGGCAAATCATGTGGCTAATCAGTCGACTACTTAACCGTATTGCCCATAAATTTGGAATTCCAGACAGTGCACTTGCATATTTACGCCCCATTTCCGTAACAGGTCGTCGCCTTAAATTTGGCATTCCCAAAGATCTTATTTCGATTAATGCGCTAATGACGCTTCGTGGAATTCTAAATCGTATTGTTATTTCAACGAATGCTAACTGGATTTGGCCCTATTGGGCTGTCAAACAATACGATCCAAATTCTTTCGGTTTTGTTCCCCGCGGCTTTCAAATTCCATCACTTAATATGGCTTATCGAAATTGGACATCCATTGGAACATTAGATTCGATTTATGAAGCCATTGTTGATGAACGCGGATTAGTGACACCCTACAACAATTCATGGTCTCTTGATTGTTGGGTCATCTATAAAAACAAATTATATGCGCCTTCACAAATCAATGACGTTCATCAATATAACGAATCATCATTACCCATTATTGTAACCGAATTTTCAATTGAAGCACTCAAAATAAAAATGACAGTATTTGCTGAACGAATTCAAGATCAAACAGTGATTTTACATCGATTCGAAGCAGAAAATTGGAGCAAAGAAGAAGCGAACATATCGTTAGTATATAGTATTCGCCCTTATAATCCGGAAGGCGTTAGTATAATTCATAACATAGAATACAAACCAGATGGAGGATTTTATGTAAATGGACGCTTAGGTGTTAGCCTAATGCCAGAACCCAAAAGCGTCATCTGCTGCCAATACAAAGAAGGCGATGCTTCCAAATTTTTACTCAAAAATTATAAAGTGTCTTTTTCAGCGAAATGTCCTGCAGGGCTTGCTACAGCTGCAGCAGAATATCCATTTTTACTGAAACCTGGAGAAACTCGATATAGTGAAGCACGAATTCCAATGGATATTTTCTCTCTGATAAAACCTCACCACTTAAGCCACCTTGATTTTAATTACAAAAAACAATGCCTCCTTGATCATTGGGCCAACGCATTAGAAAAAACAATGACAATTACAATTCCAGACAAAACACTTGAAAAGGCATTTAACATTAATAAAGCCTATATGCTGTTATTTTTAGATCGTGACAGCATTACGCCAGGCCCATTTACGTATCATCATTTCTGGTTTCGTGATGCAGCTTACTTACTTCAAGCCTTATCTTCTATTGGATGTCTTGCTGAATCAAAACGCGTGTTAATGACTTACCCTAAGAAACAACACCTTACAGGATTTTTCTATTCTCAAATGGGGGAATGGGACAGCAATGGTCAAGCAATATGGAGTTTAGTTCACTACTATCGCATGACACGAGATATTGATTTTCTACAACGTATTTATCCAAATATTATCTCAGGAATAAAATGGATTATTAAAAAACTAAAAGAAACGAGAAATGAAGAAATCCCATTCAAAGGATTAATGCCGCCAGGTTTAAGTGCAGAACACTTTGGCATGAATGATGTATACTATTGGGATAATTTCTGGTCTTTAGCCGGATTTAAAGACGCTATTTATGCAGCTGAACAGCTGAAAAAAAATAGTCGACATATTTTATGGCTCAAAACTCACTATCATACGCTTCAAGAGCATATTGAAAATTCACTATTTCATGTTGCTGCTCGATTTACTCCACCCATGTTACCTATTTCACCCAATCGAGAAATGGACAGTGCAGTCATTGGAAATTTAAGCGCTATTTATCCCTTACATGTATATCCTGTTACAGATCAACGCTTTGTTAATTCTCTTCATTATTTAGAAGAAAAATGCTTTAGCAAGGGTGGTTTCTTTCATGACGTTAATCATTCAGGCTTTGGCACTTATTTAACCACACATATTATTCAAATGGAAATTTTTCGAAAAAACAAAAAAGCTTTAGACGTTTTAAATTGGCTTATGAAAGTAGCTACACCTACTTTTACGTGGCCTGAATCAATTCATCCTCATACACTAGGTGGATTAATTGGCGATGGGCACCATGGATGGGCAGCTGCAGACTTTTTAATGGTAATCCGTCATCTACTTTTTTTTGAAGACAAAGATCGCCTTATCCTTACACCTATTCTTCCACAATCGTGGATTAATCCGGGTGAAGTAATCCACATTGACCGTGCACCATCATTTTTTGGATTACTTTCTTTCCTATATAAATTCGAAACTCATGAAGTGCACATCACGTTCAAACACCAATTTCATGAAATCCCACGGGAAATCGAAATTAACCTTCCTGTAAAAATAACATCCTATGATGCAGATGGCACTAAATATTCTGTAACAAAAAAATCAAGCATTACAGTTAAACCTACAACAAAAAATATTACCATCTATTTCCACGAATACAACGAATAAATAATCTATAGGTCACTTACTTCTGTTTCAGGAACAACAACGGGCTCCGTTTTTATTCTAAGCTTATATTTATCCAAAAGCTGCCCAACTTTTCGCGAATATTTTTGTTGCAATACAAAATCATTTGCTATAGGCAATCGTTTGTCTAATTGATACCCATGTTCCTTTAATAATTGAGTTAAATCTATTAAATCAGGATAGACAAATTCATGAAAAAGGGTATCTTTGCCTGCATAACGAATTTGACAAAAATCATTAACGCCATGTTCAATAAATTTAATCACATCATGGTTAATATTAATTGGAACAGAAATTCGAATATCTTTCGATAAAATATCTCGGGCTAAAGCAACGGTTTCTAGCATCACTTTTTCTGAAGGCGCATCCCAATTTTCCATTGGAGTTCCTTTTCGAGGAATAAAATTCTGAATTTTGAACATTTGAATATTCCCATATTCTTCATGAATCGCCTTAACCGCATTAATCGTACGAATTCGATCCTCAGACGATTCACCAATACCGACTAACATACCCGTAACCGTTGGCAAATTCAACTTTCCACAGGATTGAAGAAACTTTAATCGAACTGCAGGATCTTTACTCGGCGCGTTTTCATGAGCTACTGTTTTCAAAAGATCTTCATTCGTTGTTTCCAAAGACATTTCAAATGAAACTGCAATTTCAGCAAGATGTCGCAATTCATTTTCTGTTAAATATCCAATATTCAAATTGCACAACAATCCTTCTAGAAATGCTAGCTCGCATACAGTGTAAACGTACTCTGCATAAGACCCAAAGCCCCATAAATCCAATTTTGCGCGAAATGTATTAAACTTGTCAGGACGTTCGCCTGCAATCATATTGGCTTCCCGCGCACGATGTTTTCTAGCTTCTTTATAAGCCTTAATTGTGGCATATGGGACCATTGGAATACACTTTTTATTTTGAAAATCACAATATCCGCACGTGTTTCTGCATGTTTCCGTTAGAACAATATCAACTGCATTCGAATATGTAATCGAGATCAAATGGGACTCGATTGGTAAAATTGGCAAACCATTCGTTGCAAACATAGTTTCATCAGGATCTTGAATTGCTTCAAATAAATCATCCGTTTGGGATGGTTCCATATCTTTCTCCTTGTCTGGGATTCTATTATCGTTATCACGTCATTATACACGAAAAGAAACGGAAATGGGAGATACAGATAGTTTCACTAAAACGTTCTTTTCAATCACGATAATTCTCAGTATGATATATCATCATGCAAACTATATCTAATAAAAAAGCTTTTCATAATTTTGAAGTTCTAGAAAAACTTGAGGCTGGTATCGTATTATCAGGAACAGAAGTCAAATCTATTCGCCAAGGCAAAGTATCACTAGTTGATTCCTACGTGATCATTGACAAAGGAGAAGCTTATACATGGAATATGCATATTTCTCCGTATGACCATGGGAATCGCTACAATCTCGACCCCATGCGACCGCGAAAACTATTATTGCACACAGATGAAATTAAACGGCTCATGGGGAAAATAAAGGAAAAAGGGCTATCAGCTATTGTTCTGAATCTTCATTGGAAAAAAAACAAAGTCAAAGTCGAAATCGGATTAGCTCGGGGAAAAAAACTTTATGATAAACGTGCAGATCTTAAAAAAAAGGCAGTTACCCGAGAAATTGAGCAAGCATTAAAAAACCGTTGACATTTTTAATTATCAACTAGGATGAGGCCATATCCAATTTAGTTTTGGTACGCCAAGAACCAATTTCTGGCTTGATCCCACAAGTGCTTCATTAATATTAGATTTAAGCTGATCCAGATTAACGATTGTCCAATAATCAATCAGTTCCTTCAAAATATCCAGCGTTTCTGGATATTTAAAATATCCAAGAGCCCAAATTGCTAATGAAGCAATATCCGAATCTTCATGCATTGCAAATTTTTTTAAAAGAAAAATAACTTCTTTTTGCGGATATGCAGCAAGATAACGAACCATTGCATCTAAAATCTCTAAAGAAGTATTGTCAATCATAATCAAAAACAACCATTCAGCAGCATCATTATTTTCACGCAATTGACGCAACATATCATCAATTGCCTTTCTTTTCCCATCATTTGGAATTGGATGAAAAGGAATTTGCAATCCAAAATCACCTTCAATTTTTTGAAAGTTTGAAATTCGCAAATTTACATAATACGTGTTAGATTTATTGTTTAGACAATACTTGTTTTTTCTTACTTTTTCTAATAAATATATACATAAATCAATATCATGATCCATGGCAAAATATATTTTTTCTTCAAGAAAAGATGCTACATTTTTTTTTATACAAATACAATCAATAACCTCGTCAAATTGCTCAGAAAGCGGAAAAACACGTAAGGCATTCATATAAAGTTTTTGAAACGGATTAGATTGATTCAGTTGAATAATTGCCATCTTATTCAAAAATTATATGCGAAATATTGAAAAATGACTAGAAGCAGTAAAAATTTTGTATTCAACTTTTTCAAAAACAAAGCTATAATAAAATCTGGCTCCAAAAATACAGCCAATTCAAAAATGAAAGAGGTGATCGCGGGTGCCGCGTTACGATTATCGGTGTAAAAGCTGTGCAAGCGAACGAGAACTTAATCATGCCATTGGGCACAATCCAACAGATACATGCGAGTGTGGTGGTGAGCTTCAGCGTTTAATTAGTAAAAGCGTTGGTATTGCGTTTAAAGGTTCTGGATTCTATGTAACTGATAGTCAGAAAAAAACATCCCATGTTTCGCCAAGTACTTCAAAAAAAACAACAGACTCAACTGCAACAAAAGAAGTGGCTAAACAAACTGAATCTACGCCAATAACACCCACAAAAGAAACATTGAAAAAAGAAACAGTAATAACTCCAAAAACAAATCAGACAGCTGTTTCAGGAACAAAAGAAAAAGCATAAATATAAAGGGGGAAATTCATATGGTCATTGATATTAATGCGTTAAATGAAAAAATTAAAAATGAGTCTCAATTTATCCCAGGACTTCTTGAAGAAGTCCGAAAAGTTATTATGGGTCAAGAGTATATGGTCAATCGACTTCTTTTGGGACTATTAACAGGAGGACATATTCTTTTAGAAGGTGTACCAGGTCTAGCAAAAACATTGATGGTTAAAACATTAGCCTCTGCAGTAAAAGGAGACTTTTGCCGTATTCAATTCACACCTGACCTTTTACCTGCGGATATTGTAGGAACCATGATTTATAACCCTCAACGTGGCGATTTTAACATGAAAAAAGGGCCAGTATTTGCAAACTTCGTTTTAGCAGATGAAATTAATCGTTCCCCAGGAAAAGTACAATCTGCGCTCCTAGAAGCAATGCAAGAACATCAAGTAACTATTGGTGGAATCTCTCATCAACTACCCATTCCATTTTTAGTTTTGGCTACTCAAAACCCAATTGAACAACAAGGAACCTATCCATTACCTGAAGCGCAAGTTGATCGATTTATGCTAAAAATAAAAATTGATTATCCCAAACGATCTGATGAACTAAAAATGCTAAATATGATTGAAAACCAAGCTGAAACAGCGGTAAACGTAAATGCAGTTGTTACATTAGACGAAATTATTAAAGCCCGCGCTGTAGTCGACGATATTTACGTAGATACAAAAATTAAAGACTACATTTTAGATATTGTACTAGCAACACGTGATCCTGCGGGTTTTGGACTAAAAGATTTGAAAAATTATATTCAACTTGGAGCCTCACCTCGTGCCAGCATTTACTTAATGAAAGGCGCAAAAGCACTCGCTTTTATTAATGGCAGAGGGTATGTCACACCTGAAGACATCAAAGAAATAGGCCATGATGTTCTACGTCATCGTATAATTGTAACCTATGAAGCTGAAGCAGAAGAACTCACAAGCGAACATATTATTAACAAGGTTTTTGATACAATCGAAGTACCGTAAGGAATTATCGCTGTGCCAGTAGCTCCTATAGATCCAGCTGAGCTCATCAAAAAAGTCCGGCGCATCGAGCTTAAAACTCGACGGATGGTCAGTAGTTTGTTTTCCGGCGAATACCATAGTGCATTTAAAGGGCAGGGCATCGAATTTTCCGAAGTTCGGGAATATCAATATGGAGATGATGTTCGTAACATTGATTGGAATGTATCCGCACGTATGAACACACCCTACATCAAACAATTTTCAGAAGAACGCGAACTAGTTATGATGCTCCTCATTGATACTTCAGCAAGTAGCCAATTTGGAACAACTGGAATTTTTCGGCAACAAATCATCACCGAAATTGCAGCAATGTTAGCGTTTTCTGCTATTCATAACAATGACAAAGTAGGGGTGATGATTTTTCATGATCGCGTTTCTCGATTTTTACCACCTAATAAAGGACGATCATTTGTTTTACGTATTATTCGTGAATTATTAGCAGCCAATTTCCAACAACCCGGCACTAACTTAATGGCTCCATTAGAAAGCATCAACCGTATGTTGAAAAGGCGTGCCAGCGTTTTTATCTTATCTGATTTTATTACAACTGGCTATGAACATGCATATAAAATGGCTGCACGTAAACACGATGTTATTCCTGTTATTATTGAAGATACTCTTGAAAATTCGTTACCAGATATTGGAATTGTTCGCTTTAAAAATCCTGAAACTGGCGACGAGGTGATGATTAATACATCAAATAAAAAATTCAGGGATGAATTTCATCAACGTATTTACAAACAAAAACTTCAACGAGATCAATTATTCGCACAATGTAATACTCCATCGATTCCGATATCGCTACAATCTTCTTCTATTGAACCTTTTATGCGATATTTTCAACAACGAGAACTTCGAAAATGAAATATTTTTGCCTTCTGTTATTTCTTGGAATATCTCTATCATGGAGTATTAATATTCAAACCTCTGTTAATAGTCCTAACATTCAATTAGGCGATATTTTCTTTCTTGATATTCGTGTTACAACAACAGAAAACGCATTAGTATCCAGCTCAGTTAGTTTTCCTGCCGAAACAGCGTTTACCCAAGGAACAGTAACGTTTATCAGCAGCGCAGATCAAACAATTGGAACAATACGAACTAAGCGATATTGGCTGACCAGCTATACTTTAGGACTTATTCAATGGCCTACACTATTCGTTCACATTAATCGCGATTATGCTCTAAATTTACCCACAGTCAAGGTAAATTCAGCTTTTGGCAAAGAAGTACCAGTGCTTCAAGATCTTAAACGTCAGGTTTCCTTACCAATAAAATGGTGGATGATTGGGTTGTGGATAATTAGTATTTTTACCACCGGAATTCTAGGTTGGTGGCTGATTAATCGTTTCAAAAAACCAATTGAAACGCAAACGATTCAGAGGATTATGATTGATCCTCGCAGCCAAGCGCTTGAACAAATAGAAAAGTTAAAAGCCAAAGACTATCTTACAACCCATAAATATAACATGTACTATTTTGAATTAACATCAATTCTCAAAGAATTTCTTGGATATCAACTGAATAAAGATATTTTAGAATGCACAACGCAAGAATTAAAAGGCGAACTACATAATACAATTACCCCCAGCGATTACGATGATCTCATACAGTTTTTTCAACGAGCAGACATTGTCAAATTTGCAAAACAAATTCCTAGCAGTAATGAAGTTGCAGGAATCACAACTACAGCTATACAATTTATTAATAATTTGTTTCAACCTAAATCTGTTGATGAACCGATTTCAACAGAAAATAGAGGTTTATCATCATGATATGGAAACATGCTCTTTACTTATGGATAAGCCTTGTTCTTATTGCCATTATATTATGGAAACGATTTGAGCCAAAAACAACGTTCACGTATACTCGATCATTCATCAATAGATCAGTTATGGATATCAACGTACTTTTAACATTCATCACCCCAGCACTTCGATTTTTAGCCATTTTCTTTTTTATTTTAGCAATTGCACGACCCCAAACTATGATTGCAGAAAAACAAATTACAACAAAGGGAATTGATATTGTTTTGACATTAGATGTATCTGGTACTATGTTAGCAGAAGATTTCAAACCACAAGACCGAATTTCTGTTGCAAAAAAAACATTGGTCCGTTTTATTAACAAACGTGAAAATGATCAAATTGGAATTGTCATTTTTGGTACAGATGCCTTTGTTTTGTCACCCCTTACTACGGATTATCGTCACCTTCAAACACTTCTTGGCAGCGTTAATGTCGGAGATATTGAGGGCAAAACAGCAATTGGCATGGCAATTGCAGAAAGCATT
>CAYUBI010000010.1:28566-32737 GCA_964443005.1 uncultured Candidatus Marinamargulisbacteria bacterium | reverse complement strand
CCAGCAGACTGGGGGTTCTCTTCATCGCCCAATTGTTCCACTATCCTCGCTTAACTCAACAAGCTAGGCCCCCTGAATAAGGGGGCTGTCTGCACCAGCAGACTGGGGGTTCTTTGCCTTGGCTTTTCTTAATTCGCCCATCAACTTCACCTGCTGGTTATATTGTTTCTCATTTTTAATCTTGGTTTCAAGGCTCATAATATATGCTCCTAGTTTATCCTGTTCTTTCGCTTTAGTAACGGCATCCTTTATGTCAGCACCTTGTTCAAGCTGTAATTTGCCGTCAGCCACTTGCAGCATGAAGTTTTCATACACCTTATCAAGATTAAGACCATCAAGGGTTAAAGTTAAATCGTCATATTTTAACCATTCGGTTTTATATAAACTATCAACCTTAAACTTACCTTCACGGCTTTTACTACCTTCTTTGTAACTAATCCAGATTTGCCCTAAATCCATATATCGTAATATAAAAACAAGGTGATAGGGTATTTCTCTATCTATCACTTCTAGTATATTTTTACTAATAGTTTGTTCTTTTAAGAAAACTTCAAAAATCTCTATTTCCATGACATTTATACCAACGCTAATGTTGATTGTTTCAGGGGATAGTTTATTTTTCCAAAAAATTGAATCAATTTCTTTTACAAATTGCTGTTCCAGCTTATTAGCTACCCCTAATTTCTCATAGAATTTTTGTTTAGGAATCTTCTTGTTAAAAAGGGTGTTTTTAGGAAAATCAATCATCTATTTAACCACCACAAAACAAATCAGTTCAAAGTCATTAAGCCCATTGATATTGGTTCTAAGAGCAGTTGTGCCACCTGTCTTAAAAAGGCTATCAATATCACTATCTTCATTCACATGAATAATCGAAGAAATAGTTTCTTCAAGTAAGTCAGAATATTTTGTCATCTTCTTACCATCGTTAGTACTGTCATTAAATTGACGGCATAGGTCTGTAATAGGTTCTGTTTTGCCTCTACATAGAAGCCTCAGGATATCTAATGTTTTCTTAGGTTCAAGGTGGTTGGATAACACCTTGCCATCATCAGAAATGTAAACGATGTAAAAAGGGTGCAGTCTATTTTGATTTTCAACATTAACACCATTGTTAATATTTTTTAGAATATAAATAACACCCGATTTAATTTCTGCACCATCGGCAGGAACAATCGTGTGCATCCCAAAAGGTGTTTTATCTAAATCAGGGTTTTCTTTTATATAGCCAATCAAATCCATACGGAACTCATTAAGACCCAAATCCATAATAGAAACACCGCCAGACATATCTTCTATATCAACAACTTCTTTTTGAAGTCGTTCCAGTTGTTGCTTACGATAATCTAAATCCCCCTGATCCTCATCAATAGGATTATCGTCCCCAGTAGCAGTCATAACCGTGATTTTCATACGTGTTTCAACTCGTGTTTTTAACTTTATGTAATCATCCAAGTCTAAATCTGCCCAAAAGTTCACCAATTGAATGACTTTGTTTTTACTGCCAATACGGTCGATACGTCCAAATCGTTGAATAATACGAACGGGGTTCCAATGAATATCGTAATTAATAAGAAAATCACAATCTTGGAGGTTTTGCCCCTCGGATATGCAATCCGTAGCAATCAACATATCAATATCAGCTTTTTCATTGGGTAGTATTAACTGCTTCTCTTTTGAAATGGGTGAGAAACAAGTAAGAATGGTGTTAAGGTCAGTATGTAGCTTGGGTATAGTTGTCTTACTATTATTACTTCCAGTAACCATTGCTGAATGTATGCCATGTTTTTTTAAAAGACTATTGCTGATATGTGCATATAAATACTCAACCGTATCTGAAAACGCTGAAAAGATAATTATTTTTTTATTATTCTCATTTATGGGATGTGCCAGCTTTTGTTCAATTGTTTCTATTAATACATTAAGTTTTTTGTCATGTTCTGGAGTAATCAAATCCATTTCATGAAGCAGTTTGGATAGGACATAATGGTCTGAAGTTAAGTCATCAAGCCAAGTTTGATAATCCATATCAGACAATTCAATCTTTACTTTTTTACCAGATGAGAATACGTCTGTGTTTTGGTCATCCATATCAAAATCAGCATCACTAAGGTCTTGCATCTCAATTATCTTGTTAGAATCATAATTTTCAATTGTATCCATCGTTTGTTCTATCAACGTGATAATACGATTCACCGTCAATCTAAAAGCATGAACAGAACTTTCTAATCGCTTTAGAAGATTGATACGCATAAGAACCATAATCCCAATTTCCCGCCCCACTTGCATTTCTCTCATATTTCCAATATTTGTCGCATTGCGCTTTGCATACTTTTCAACCTTGCTAGCAAGAATATATTCAGATGGTGTGTAGATACCTAAATTAAGTGATGTTAACTGGCTGTAAATGTCACTATAGTTGATGGCATCTGCTAAAGTAGTTAATCCACATCTAAGAGAAATTGGTTTATTTCGTTCTGGGAAAGTTCCTATATCAGTTGTGTCATAATATCGTTCGATATGTTTTCTTGAACGAGCAATAGTAACGCTATCAAGAACCTCAAAAAAGTCAAAATCAAGCATTTTAAGAAGGTTATTGGTTGTGCGTTCTTTCACAGTCAATTCACTCCAATTATTGAAAGACATTTGAGCACGTCTAAAAATAACATCAATGCTTTTCTTGGTATTTAACTTCTCATTGATTAACCTCTCATCACCTTCATAGGCAAGTGCCAGTTGATTCTTTAAGTCATTAAAACGATTATTTACAGGTGTTGCAGATAGCATGAGAACTTTGGTTTTAACACCAGTTCTAATCACTTGATTAAGTAGTTTTAGATATCTATTTTCATTTTCACCAGCTATACCGTACGTTTGGCCGCCATTCCTAAAATTATGGGACTCATCAATAACAACCAAATCATAATTACCCCAATTAATACGATCTAAAGGAATGCCATTTGAATAACCTCGTGTTCGTGATAAATCAGTATGGTACAGAACATCATAACGAAGCCTATCAGCAGCTATTGGATTATTAAGTAAGTTTAGTTTATAAGTAGACCAATTATCTGATAATCTTTTTGGACACAGGACTAATACAGATTTGTTTCGATTCTCATAATATTTAATAACCCCGAGGGCAGTATAAGTTTTACCAAGCCCCACACTGTCCGCGAGTATACATCCGTTAAATTTTTCTAATTTATTGATTATGGCAAGAACACCATCTTTTTGAAAGTTATAGAGCTTGTTCCAAATAGCACTTTGCTTAAATCCTGTTGCTTCATTTGGCAAAACATCTTCAGAAATATTTTCTAAAAACTCATTGAAAATATTATAGAGCGTAACAAAGTAAATAAATTCTGGCGGATTTTCTCGGTATACGGTTGATATATTTTCAAGAACCTCTGCTGTCACATCTTTTAGCTTTTCCCTATTATGCCATACTTCATCAAAAAGCTTAAAATACGCATCACTATAGGGTGCTTCAAAACGATTGACCATGTTATAGATGTTGTTGCCTTTATCACAGCCAATGTCAACCGTAGTAAAACCATTGATGGGCATATAGGTATGCCGAGTAGTTTCGTTCTGAACATTGATAAAACCACCCATACTATCTTGAGTAATGTTTGACTTAAAAGTCGCTTTCTTCCGAACCCATTCAGCACATTCTTTTGCAATAGACTTTTGGGTTAATTCGTTACGCAGCTTTACTTCAAACTCTGTACCATAAAGACTTTTCTCACGGTTGAGTTGTGGTATATAAAATTCTCGTTTTTCTTTTTTTGCTTTATCCACAGTAAAGGAAGGCGATGTAAAAATAAACTTCAAACTTTCGATATTTTCTAGTTGTTTTTTTAATTCCTGATATGCATAAATTGAAAAACACGAAGCAGCAATAGCAATCTTGCTATTTTTTAAAATAGCTACAATTAGGTCATCTCTTAACGTTTCGTTAATATTATCGATTATTTTCATAAACTATTAAACACAATAATCTTAAAGTGAATAAGCTTCAATTGCATGAATAGCCAATTTCTATCGAGTATTTGCATATAACTAGTATACTGAAAAGATCAGATATACTCAATGTATCACGAATGAATAGACATAGAGAATTATAAGCATTGGGTTTAAATAAAACCAATGCCTATAAAAAATCCCT
>CAYUBI010000010.1:3948-28556 GCA_964443005.1 uncultured Candidatus Marinamargulisbacteria bacterium | reverse complement strand
CTTATTATTTTGAATCAATAAAATGGAATGATCTTTCACTGGAATACGGTGGACTTCAACATCCGTCTTTAATTTTTTAACAATAATCTCGCCTTCATTTAAAGCAGTCAAATAATTTTCGTGTTGATCTTGAAAAACAATTTCACCGTCAAGAGCCCGTGCACTAATGCTGTATGCCTCGTCTTGGTATACATATTCAGTCGGATTCATGACAATTAAATACATTATCCAATAACCTCCTCAATACCACCTTTATTGAAAAAGTTTTGTTCAGGAATATCGTCAAGTTCTCCACTCAAAATTTTCTTAAATCCTATAATCGTATCTTCCAAGCGAACAAATCGTCCTTTAAGACCAGTAAACGTTTCTGAAACATGAAAAGGCTGCGAAAGAAAATTTCTAATTTTTCGTGCCCGATTTACTAATACACGATCCTCTTCTGGAAGTTCACTAATTCCTAAAATAGATATAATATCTTGCAATTCATTGTAGCGTTGCAACACCTTCTTAACATTTTGGGCTGTGTTGTAATGCTCTTCTCCAACGATTTCAGGATCTAATATACGTGAAGAAGAAGCTAGTGGATCAACAGCTGGATAAATGCCCATTTCAACAACTTTTCGTGACAAAACAGTTACAGAATCAAGATGACTAAACGTGATAGCTGCAGCAGGATCAGTTAAATCATCGGCTGGAACATATACAGCCTGAATCGAAGTGATATATCCATTTCGAGTTGAAGCAATTCGTTCTTCTAACCGCCCCATTTCAATATCCAAGGTTGGCTGATATCCAACAGCAGAAGGAATACGGCCAAGTAATGTAGAAATCTCAGAACCTGCTTGCACAAACCGAAAAATATTATCAATAAAGAATAATACGTCTTGTTTGGCAACATCCCGAAAATACTCTGCTTGCGATAATGCTGACTGACCTACAATAATACGAGAGCCTGGCAAATCTCCCATTTGACCAAACACAAGCACTGTTTTGTCAATAACACCCGTTTTATTCATTTCTAACCATAAATCATTACCTTCACGTGTTCGCTCTCCAACACCAGCAAAAATCGAAATGCCCCCATGGTGCTTTGCCATATTATGAATCATTTCCATAATAATAACGGTTTTTCCAACACCTGCTCCACCAAACAGTCCTGTTTTCCCACCTTTTACGTATGGAGATAGCAAATCAATTACCTTGATTCCTGTTTCATAAATTTCATCACGGAATTGAAGGTCTTCAAATTTAGGTGCTTCCCGACGCACGTCAAAATATTCAATATTTTCTAAAGGTGGCCCGCCATCAATTAATTCGCCACAGGAATTAAACATTCGCCCCAACACTTGACGTCCCACTGGCATTTGCAACGGCCGTCCTGTATCAATAACATCCATACCACGCGCTAAACTATCTGTACTATGTAATGCCACAGCCTTAACAACGCCGCCTTCGGTTTGCAAAGCAACTTCGGCCAAAATTTCTTTTTCTTGGCCAGTTCTTATATCTTTCATGGGAATTCGCAATGCGCTTCGCAATTCCGGCACTTGATCTGGTGGAAATTTAGCGTCAATAATTGGACCAATAACTTGCAAAATCTTTCCTTTATTCATGGCTCATCTCCTTAATACTTTAAATGCACTAATAATTTCAATTAAATCTTGGGTAATAGCAAGCTGTCGAGCCTTGAAAATATTTAGCGCCAACTCATCGCCTAATTTTTTGGCACTATCAACGGCATTTTTCATCATTAACAATTTAGCAGCTGTTTCACCTGCAAAGTTTTGTGCAAAAAAATACATTAATTTAGCTTTGACATATTTCTCAATAATAACCTGATCAATTCGCTCATCCGAAATCTCGCGCGTCATATTAGCATTCGAAAATAATTCCAATTGATCTGGAAAAAAATCGACTATCTTTGGTTTTTGAACAAACATATTCACATATTTGTTTGTAATTACTTTCAAATGCATTGGAAACTTCTTTTCTTGCAAAAACTCATACAATGGAAGCACAGAAATTTCTGTCGGAACTTTGCCTGCTGCATGAGAAAAAAAATCTTCTTTTAACCGAAGCGCATGAAAAACATCTTTGCCGCGTGCACCAACAAGAATCAACTTATACCCAGGATTGTTTCGATGAATCAAGGGAATAAGCTGCTGATTATACGTTCCTGAAAAGCCCTTTTCAGAAAGAAAAACAATTAACCATCCCTGCTGACTTTGTGCTGCCATTTTTTTCTTATACAACTCATTTATTGCATATAGCTCATCATAATATGCTTGAACTTTTCGAGAATAATTAAGTAATTTTTGTGCACGGCCAATGGTCACTGTAGCTACGATTTGCATAGCATAAGTGATCTCACCAATTGCGTAAATATTCTTTAATCGTTGTTTTAACTGTAGCGAATCACTCATACAACGCCTCTATTTCATGCTTTCATATCCGGAATCACACCAATATCGCTAATGATTCTCGGAATAATAACATTTAATTCGTTTTTAATTTCGTCAGTCAAATCTTTTTTAGCTTCAATCTGATGATAAACATCTTTTGCCATACGTTGAAAAAACAACAAAAACTGGCCAATAGCATAATACATTTGCTCCAACGGTACTTTATCAAAAAAACCATTCGTTGCAGCATACAAAATTATGACTTGATCAATTACGTAATACGGTTTATGTTGTTTTTGCTTAAGAACTTCAATTAACACACGCCCGCGCAATAACTGTTGGGTTGTTGCTTCATCCAAATCAGCTGAAAACAAGGAGAATTTTTCTTTTTCCTTAAACTGAGCCAATGTAATTCGAAGAATACCAGATACTTTTTTCATTGCAGCAATCTGGGCTGCACCTCCAACTCGAGAAACTGACACACCCGGGCTCATAGCTGGGCGAATATTGGCATTAAATAACTCAGTTGATAAGAAAATTTGCCCATCTGTAATTGAAATAACATTCGTAGGAATATAGGATGAAATATCTCCATTCTGTGTTTCAATAATCGGAAGCGCAGTCATGGACCCTGCACCTTTGGCATCATTTAATTGAGCAGCACGTTCCAACAATTTTGAATGAACAAAAAATACATCGCCAGGATAAGCTTCACGTCCTGGAGGCCGTTGAAGCAATAACGAAATGTTGCGATAAGCATGCGCATGTTTTGTTAAATCATCATATACAATTAACGTCCGACGCCCTTGTTCCATAAATTCTTCAGCAATTGCACACCCTGAATACGGCGCATAAAATTGTGCAGCTGACGGTGTTGATGCTGGCGCATTTACCACAACTGTATAGTCCAAAGCACCATAATCATTTAATATTTTTTGAATCTTGGATACTGTCGCATTTTTTTGACCAATTGCGACATATACACAAATCACATCTTTTCCCTTTTGATTAATAATGGTATCAATCGCAAGTGCTGTTTTCCCAGTTTGTCTGTCACCAATAATCAACTCACGCTGTCCATGCCCAATAGGAACTGTTGCATCAATCATGCAATATCCAGTTTGAAGCGGCGTATCAACAGGTTTACGATCAATAACTCCTGGAGGTGCATTTTCAATAGGCCTAAATTTAGTAAAGTGAATATCACCTTTACCATCCATCGGAACACCCAGTGGATCAATAACACGCCCCAACAATTGCTCGCCAACACCAATTTCCAAAATGCGACCTGTTCGCCGAACAGTCATACCTTGTTTTACTTTTACATGCCGTTCCAAAATAATTGCAACAACTTCTTCAGCTTCCAAATTAAACACAACACCAAAAACATTATCACCAAAATCCAGCATTTCACTCATTAACACACCAGGCAGTCCAGCAACACGCGCGATTCCATCACCACAATCCAGCACAATGCCTACGTCTTCAGACTGAAGATTATGTCCTTCTTCAAATTTGATTTGCTTCAGGATATCTTCGACCATGCCCATCTTTTCTTGTAATTGTTCAATCATGATCTGCTCACCTTCCTCCCTTAACTAATAATGTCTTTAACAACGTCACTTTTCGCCGCACTGTTAAATCGATTTCGCCGCCCATCCAACTGAACTTCATTCCGCCAAGTACATCATTATCCTGTCGAGGAATAAAGGCAACCTTTTTATGATATTTTTTCTCCAAAAGATTTTTCATATGTACCAAAACGTCGTTGCTTGGCGAATGACGATATGTCAAATCAATAATAATTAAATTAGAATGTTCAGTATAATATGCCTTTAATTTATTTAAAAAATAGTCTAATTTATAAAAAAGTTTGTCTTCCAGCAAATAAAACAGAATGGCTAAGGTATATGGAGATACATTATCCCCAAACATATAAACAATCAATTTTTTTCGATAATCAATAGACCGAGCATTGTTTTCCAGCATAAATTGAATTGAATAATTGCTAAAATATTGCCACCGAAGTAAATTAATTTCGTTAAAAACTTCAATAATATGATCATTATCTACAAGTTCAAGAAATTTATCAAAATGAAAATCTCGAAACGGTTTATGATTAGCCACTAATTTCAGTCGCTTTCTGCACTTCATTATTAATCTGAGCATCTAAGCGTTCGTCAACTACATCTTTTAGGATTTCTTCCACAGAACGAACGACAATTGTGGAAATATGTTTTCTCAATTCAGTAAACATACTTTCTCGTTCTCGAGTAATGTCCTCTTTAGCACGTGCAAGCAAATATGCTGCTTCGTTATATCCTTTTTGAATAATTTCTTCACGTAACTTTTTACTTTCAGTTTTAGCTTCTTCAATAAATTTTTCACTTTTTAAGCGAACTGCCCGATGTTCTTCACGAATTTCATCCAATTTTTTGGCTACCTCAACATTAAGTTGATTATACCGACTGATCAACTCTTCAATTTTTTTTCGCCGTTCCGTTAGAAATAAATCAATTTTTGGCCATAAGACGTACTTCATCACTATCAAAAGCAAGCCAAAAGCGATCAAATTCCAAATAATTAGATGCGTATCAAGTGTTCCCATAACAACCTTCTTTTCGTTAGATTATTTACCCATAATAATAAAACACACAACCAATTCGTACAATACAACAGCTTCTACGAATGCAATTCCAAGAAACATGTATGTTCGAATAGCATTTTGCTGTTCAGGCTGACGCGCCATTGACTGAATTGCAGCTTGAATAACAATACCAATTCCAATTGCACCGCCAAAAGCAGCCAATCCCATACCAATACCGACACCTAACAATGTAACATTCATACGCTTTCCTCCTTATTTTTCTCTCTCCAATAACGAAGAGATAAATGATTAATGATTTTCACCCAAATACATAGCATCCGTAATATAGGCAGCTGATAAATATGCAAAAATAAATGCCTGAATTAAAGCCACAAAAATTTCAAACATTAAAATAATCAGCACGAAAAAAATATCAAAGGGTACAAAGAATACACTTTTTACCATCTCAGTTAACCCTAACAAAATTAATAACAACAAATGTCCAGCAAATGTATTAGCATAAAGTCGAATTGCCAAGGTCAACGGACGTGAAATCAATGAAATAATTTCAAGCGGAAACATCATAATCCGAAAAGGAATTGCAATATCATGAGGCGTTAACCGAATGAAGTATCCAGCAATTCCATTCCGCTTCAACCCCATAAACAGCCCCAACACCATAATCACAGCAGCTAATGATCCTGTCACATTAATATTAGAAGTCACTGCATGAAAAGTAGGAATCAAGCCCAACAAATTACTCATTAAAATAAAATAAAATAACGCAATAAAAAGCGGCATCCATTTGCCAAAATCAGCTTCTTTTTTAAAAACACTGCGCAATTGGCTTTGCAAAAACTCGAACAATGCTTCAATCATGGATTGAAAACGAGAAGGAATAACATTAAACCGATGAATTAATGGAAAGAACAATAATAGCAACGGAATAAACAACATAATAATTTCATAATGATCATGCAAAAAATAGTAAATTCTAGCTAACTCATAAAATGGTGTATGCATATGATTTCCCCTGCTTAAAATATATAGTACATACTCAAACGAATTATGTAAAGGTCAAAAATGAAAACCATTAAAATATATTTTATTTTCGCTTTTGCTCAATCCTGTCTCTATCCTGTATAATACATAATATAAAGGGGTTCAAAAATATAGTGATTATAAAACGAACATTAAAATGGAGTGCTATTGCAAGCATAGTACTATTTTTATTAGCGAGCTCTGGGGTGATTATTTATATCCTTAGCGGAATTCCTCATCAGAAAATTCAAGCTTTTCTTCAACGCGAACTTAGCCATCAACTTAAGCGAGAAGTCAGTATAGGTCCAGTAAAGGGCGATCTGCTTGGCACACTCGTCATTACAAATGTGGCTATTGCTAATCAAAAATTACTAAAAAATGGCCCAATTATCACATGTTCCGAAATTCGCATTCAATATTCCTTATTTAATCTGATACGCTATAAAGATTTAATTGGATTAGTAAAATCCATTTCAATTAAAAATGCGAATATTCACTTAATTCGACAAACGAATGATCACATCAACTTAATTGACATGGTTTTATCAATAATACCAAATCAACCCAGCAAAAATACTTTAATTGGCAACAACTCTATTCATATTTCACTGGAACAAAGCCGAGTTATCTATGACGATTATCGTGGATTCGGACCCACTGTACTGTCTACACCAAATCAATCGATTTATGATCACATTTCAGGGAAAGCCAACATTAAGCGTTCATTAGTTCATTTTTCAGCTAATGCATTGATTCACGAACCACAAACTACGAAAACTGTCCGCGTTAACGGAAATATGAATCTAAATTCAGGTAAATTTCATTTAGAATGTTTGGGTGATAAATGGAATGTTAATTATTGGGCGCCCCATTATGTCACGATTCCTGGACTACAATTTGGCAAGGGAACAGCTGATTTGCGATTAACATTAACTAACCGTGTTCTCAATCAAAAAGATGATCTTCCCTTTCATGTTAATATTGCACTTTTTCCTAATAATTTATCAATAAAAACTCCCTGGATTCGTCCCTGGATTAAACAGCTTAATGGAAAATTTGAATTTAGCAATGAAGGCCTATTTTTCGATGACTTATTTGGCACTATAGCTAATCAACGATTTCAAATGCAGGGTTCAATGACAGTACTTTCACCCAATCAATATAATATTGATATCATTAGAGAAAAATTTGAAATATCTACCTTGCCTGAATTTTTTCCAACTTTTTCAACATGGCTTTTAAAAGGAACAGGAACACTTCGGTTGCATATTACAGATCAAAACAATTCAATCAACATCAGTGGAAATATAATTATTCCAACAGGAGAAGTATATACACACCCAATTCAAAACAGCATTGTACGATTCAATTACAAGCCAGCTAATCTTTCAATTGATATTCCACAATTCACGTGTTATTCCGGCCAAGGTCAGGCAACAGGCACAGTCGTCTTTCCCAATAATGAAGCACAATCACCCAGTCTTAATTTTACAGGCGATCTTATGCATATGTCATTAAAGCAACTGTTTAAAAATAGCAGTTTAGTTACAGGCAATATTAATCATCACGTTATTATTTCAGGTCCAGCTAATGCATTTAAAATTGAAGACAGACTAGGCTCCATCAATGCTGCAATTGCAGGTCAACCTATTCACAAAAGCCAAGTTCATATTCGACGAACAGAAGCTGGATACAAAATTTTACCAACAACCTTTATTAATGTTGCTAATCCACTCTGGATACAAGGTTTCTTAAATAATCAACGTAAATTCAATTTATCACTCAATGGAAAACGATGTAGTCTTCATAATCACTTATTAATTAAATCAATTAATCGAGCAGCAACACTTAACGTATCGATTAAAGGAGATATTACAGGAATATGGAACACAACCTTAACTCAACAACCCCTGAATAACCTTCACTCTAATTTACAATTAACACTCCATGACATTAAATTAGGATCAACAGCCTTAGGAACAGGTTCAGCTATGCTCCATATCAACAACGGAATTTTATCCTTCGAGGATATTGCTATTATTAAAAATGACGAAGTTATGAATGGAAGCCTACAAATAGACAAATATGGTGTTCGGCAAAGTCGATTTTCAGTTGTAAATACTAACATTGAAAGTTTTCGGTATTTTTCTGATTATCTGCCCACTAGCTATAAGACAATGTACGGAGTTCTAAATTTTTCAGGTCAACTAAATCGAATGACATTAAACCCTAATGCTCCTTTTTTTGAAAAGTATTCATTAATTGGCCAAGGCGACATGTCTAAAGCAACGTTACTTCAACAAAATATTGATAGCCTGGCAGGCGAAGTTACTTATGCACATAATTTGTTGCGTATCAAAAATGGATTCATCAAGCACCAACGAAGTAAAATTAATTTTGAATCTACTTATTATAATGCAAAGGATTTTCTTATTAACATCCAACCTAATTCCAAAGTAGATTTCCATGATTTCCAAGGACTGATTGAAAAATATGGAGATATACAAGGTTTAGGTACGTTTTCAGGACAATATCAACAACGAAATGGAGCACACTTTTTATCCTTACATATTGATGTACTGTCTCCTGTTTATAATCAAATTTCATTCGACCAAATTAAAGGAAATTTTACCTTAAGTCGTAATATGATTTTATTTGATGGCTTGAATTTTTCACGTGGAAACGACAGCTATAATCTCAATGGCAATGTAATGATTCCAAGTCTACAAACCAACAAAGTTGCAAGCGATAACTATTACAATTACGACATAAAAGTTTCTATCACACAAGGTAATCTTGAAACACTAAAAGCGATTTATGACGAAACAAAACGAGTAAAAATTGGCCAACCGAAACAGCGGACAACAATCAATGATTCACAATTAAAAATACTTCACGAACTAGTTCAAACTATGGGAACTTATTATCAGCAACATGCCGATAATCTTCCGATCTATCGTATTAATGACCGGCCATCACTAGCATCATATCAACAAAAAATTACAGCTACACTTAAACCATCACTCAGTCTCGCAGAAATTCGGCGTGTTGATGTTAAAGGAAAAATTGCAGGTGAAATGCAAGTGAAAAAACAAGCCAACGAATTTCGTTTTACTTCGGATTTTGTGCTAAAAGAAGGCCAATTTGGAGCACTAACCTTTAATAAACTTACATTTAAAGCCTTTACTCAAAACCAAGGGAATCAATTACGTGTATCTATTAGTGACGGAGCTTATGGAGATGTACCCTTTAAAAGCGCAGACGCAGCCTTATTTATTGACCAAGACTATATTTTAACTATTAATAAATTTGATATGCAAGCAGCCGGATATACTGCCAGCGATATAATATCAGGAACTATACCACTAGCTGCAATATGGAATGATAACAATCAAACTCCAATAAATCTAAGCTTTCACTTTCCCAAGGATACAATTGGTCTACTTGCTATGTTTAATAAATCAATTGAATGGATGTCCAATGACGGCGAAATTGTTTTACGATTAACAGGAACGATGCGACATCCAATACTAAACAGTCAAAAAATTGATTTGATTAATGCCAAAATAAAATTATCAAAAGGACTATACTTGCTATCTCCATTTAATATTGAACAAAGCGATATAGCTATTAAAAACAACCAGATTTCTATATATAAATTGAATTTTTCTTGGAAAGGAGAAGATACATCACAAAAAGAAAATCAGTTTTCGCTCTATGGAACTATTGCACTCAAAGATTTAACATTAATTGATCCAGAAAAATTAACGCTTCACATGAATTTATTTATGGAAAACACTCAACTCAAACTAAACTTTCCAAAACTATATAGTGGGGATATTATACTAAAAAACATTAATCTTGAAGGCCCCTTAATCATTCCATTTTCAATACAACAAAAAACGCTTTATCATCGCAATATTCTTTCGGAAAAAGAAATCGGCCCATATCTAAGAGGCTCGATATCAATAAAAAACGGAGCAATACCCATCCCTGAAACCAAATTATATGAAGACAGATTATCAATTTTACTAGATCTTACTGCTATAATTGGTGCAGATGTTTTCATTAACGGCGGCGCATACACCTCAGGCGTCAGCCGCCTTATTAACAATGTTGACTTAGAAATCGAAGAAACTAAATCTCCCTTAACAATCAAGGGTTCCCTTAATACAATTGATCTTGAAACTGAAATTCGATTTAAAAACGGTAATATTTCCATGTTTAATCGAACCTTTAGTATGATGGATAAACTGACCCAAAAACAATTTTATGCACGAGATCCTTCCCGAGTGCGGAATAATCTCGTTCGTATTCAAATGAAACCAGATCCGCAAATTCCTGAAAAGCGACGCATGAAACCATTTTTCGAAATTGCTGCACTCACGCAAGTCGACAAAACTATTGCTGTATCCAGTAATTCTCAAGCAACAACAAATATAACGACTATCGAACCTCACTATTTCACTTTTCTTATGAATGGAATCATTGATGATCCAACGTCATTTTCACTTGAACACTACAAACAAGAAAAAAATCAGTACATTTTAGTAGGAGACCCATATAACTTTAATGCATTAAATGCAGAACAAGTAAACACAATTACTACTCTATTAGTACCCTCACTACTTAAGCCTGAATTTTACCAACAACTTCTATCTGCAGGGCTCTCTAGTGGAGCAACGAATCAAGTTGTTCGAGATATCTCAGAATCTCAAATTAATTTAATTGTAGCCAGTAATCTTCGACCCATTGAAAAAGAAATTGCAAAAAATATTGGTCTCTACGATTTCAAATTGGAACATAATTTCGGAAAAGATTTAACTAAAATGATGGGACTATACAATAATGTAACTGTTGTTGATGATCCCAAAATTCCTTTAGCCAGTATGCAATCTGTGATCAATTTACTAGATAAACTCTATATTAAAGTTCGAACGAACATTGATCAAGACGTTCAAAATAGAATTTATAAAGTCAATTTAATTTCCGAATACGAGCTAACCTATTTATTAAACGAATGGCTAAGCTTAAACTATGGGAATCGTAACCTTAATTACGATGACCAAATGAAAGGAACATTTTCCCTTGATGCCAATTATCGTTTCTAAACATTTTCATACAGCAGGCCAATTAATTATAATATATATCATGCTATTTTTATTAAGCATAATAATCATTCAAAAATCTTTGGCACTAAACTTAAGCGACTTAGAAAAAAGCAGCTCAGTAAATGTTAATTTTGAAGATAAATATGTTATTGGTGTCGAATTTTCAGGTGCTAGTGACACATTAAAAAAATTCTTAGAAGACCAAATATGGCTCAATCATATTGGAACACGATTTTCACAGAATAGTTTGGACGAAGATCTTAGCAAAATGCTAAAAACAGGAACAATATTAGACATTGACATCAAGCTGACACCTAAATCAGGAGGTGTCATTTTAAGTTACCTTATTAAAGAAAGTAGTAACATTAAACAGATTGAACTTAAAGGAAATTTAGTGTACTCCACTAATGATCTTATAACAATTATTCAGCCATTTTTAGAACAACGATTAAATCTAAACAATATTTCTCCGTTAATCACTGCCATTGAAAAAAAATATATTACGGCAGGATATTCATTTGCCAAAGTTTTAGATGTATTAGTTCAACCTAAAACACAAACACTCGTTATTGTACTTGACGAAGGATTAATCGAAAAAATTGATATTGTGGGATTAACTCAATCTAAAGCATGGGTTGTAGCTCGTGAACTAGAAAGTAAACCTGGAACTCCATTAAATTTAAATACACTTAGAAAAGATCGAGAAAATTTGCTAGCTAGCGGTTTCTTTTCACAAATCAGCACACCAAAATTAATTCCAGGTACAGATCAACGTAAAATTATTGTTATTTTCGATGTTACAGAACGAAAAGCTAACTTAGTTGGGGTATCTTTAGAACAGTTGCAAAACAATCATATCAGCATTGTACCGAACCTTAAACTTAATAATTATAGTGGCACATGGGAATCCATTTCGTTACGGGGACAAGTTGAAATCGCTGGAAATCCACTTTTTCAAAATACAAGCTACATTTTAGGATACTATAACCCATGGTTTATGCAATCGCACGTAAAATTTTTTACGAATCTCTGGGACAAATTGCAAGATGAACGGCAAATTGTTAGCACAACCTTAACAACTTACAAAGTTAATCGTCGCGGTTTTGATTTTACGTGGCAATTTCCAATTGCCCAAAATACCATTGAATGGATGAATGGATTTAGCAGTGAATATGTAACTGACAAAACAGACAACAGTACCCTAACTCCTTATCAAAAACGGAGTTTAATCACCTCATTTTTATATGACAGTCGCGATAATAAAGTTGATACAACAGCAGGAACTTTTTTAAATCTATCGCTTGAAAAAGGCGGCCAAGCGATCATTGATTTAGGTGGATTAAATTTTTTTCGTGCTAAAATAAATGCAGCATTATTCATTCCAGCTATTGCTAACAGCGTTATCGCAACTCACTTATCCTTAGGTTATTATGATTCAGACTCCAATATTGGACTAGAGGAAGAAAAGTTTTATATTGGAGGGTCCTACAGTTTACGCGGTTATCCAGACTTTTCAACAGTTACAGATCCAACACAACTCATTGCAGGACGGCATAAAATACTAATTAATTTAGAATATCGAATTAAAACCTCGGATATTTTCCAGCTTATCTTTTTCATGGATATTGGCAATGCCTTTGATGGTTCAGTAGATATGATCCAGCTTAAAGTTGACAGAGGCATCGGGTTTCGAATTAGCACGCCAATTGCGCCTGTTCGGCTAGATCTGGCATGGGGTGATAATGCTAACATGTTTTTTTGCTTTGGATTAGGGCAATTATTTTAAAGTTTTTCAAGCTCAATTCGTTCATATACACATCGAAAAATGCGCATTCGTTTTCGTAATTTTTTAGCTTCAAAAAATGTCGTAATCCCTAATAGATTGTCCTGCAAATCATATAATGATGAATACATCGAACGATATTTCCCAGACGTTATAAAAATCTCATGCATATAAAGCATTAAAGGTTCAACATCTGTTGCAATAAATACTCGACCACCAGGTTTCTGCAGCAAACTTAAATCATTTAAAAAAGAAAAAGTAATCAATCGCCGCTTAATATGTCGATTTTTAAACCATGGATCTGGGAAAAATATAAACACATCTGAAATCGAAGTTGTTGGCACCATAAGCCTAAGATGCGCATTAGCATTAGCATTAATAATCGCAGCATTCGTTAACTGTTTTTCGATAATCATAGCATGCAAACGTTCAACCAATGGAGGCCGAAGCTCTAAGCCTAATAAATTCCTCTCTAGATCACGTTGTGCCTTTTCCAGCATAAATTCACCCATTGCACACCCAATCTCAACATCCAACGGCAATTCTGGTTTTGCAAATGTCTTAGCGAAATCAAGTACATCAACCGTTTTCCTAAAATTTAATGGATTAATATGATGACGAATACGAATCATGTTTCTAAAATTATCAATCGACTAATAAGTCTATACAGGCACTTTAAATTGATGAATCTGATCATTAGAATGTTCAGCTAATGTATTCATTTCATTCATAGATGCACGTATTTCTTTAACCTTTTGCGTGGAATTTTCAGTAATTGATTTCATAATTTGAACTGTACTAAACACATGACTCAATCGTTCTTCCTGCGTTGCCATTGCAGCAGCAACTGAACCTAACATTGTTTTACTTTTCTGTGTCGAAATTACAATTTTTTCCATATCAAATTTAACTTCATTAGCAGTTTCTACTCCTTGAGTCGTATCAAGAACTGCTGAATTTACTAATGTATTTATTTCTTCAGCTGATTGAGCCGAATTCTCTGCAAGTTTTCGCACTTCATCTGCAACAACAGCAAAGCCTTTTCCCGCCTCTCCAGCACGAGCAGCTTCAATTGCAGCATTAAGTGCCAATAAATTAGTTTGTGAAGCAATAGAAGAAATAACTTCGGTAATATGATGAATTTTTTCACTGTTATTCGCAATTCGTTGAACAACATTTACCATTGCAACAATTTTTTCAAGACTTTGTGTTGTCAACGCATCCGAAACTTGTGTATGTTTTTCAAGTTGACGAGAATGTTCATTAACAGTATCAATAGATTGCTTCGCAGTTTCAAGCGTCTCAACTACGGTAGTTGCAGCTTGAAGTTGTTTTTCAGATCCATCTGAAACCTCTGCAATTGCCAAATGAATCTGTTGACTAACCTGCGATTGCTTAAGAATTCCCTTTGTAAGGTCTTGAATTACAGCAGAAAGTTCACTCACTGCCAAATTAATAGATTCTTTAATCACGTTCATATCACCATTCATCGGTTCCGTCACTGTTATCGTTAAATTTTTTGCAGCAGTCTCTGTTAGAACTTTTCGAATTTGATCAATAGAATGATGAATAATAACTGCTGTTTGATTAATATGATGCGTAATTTCAAGAAGCTCACCAGAGTAATGTCCATCAATATGAATCTGAAAATTTCCTGAAGCCAAGGATGTCATAACTGCTTTTATTTCCGATATTGCTCTAGCCAACGAATCAATTGTAGTATTAATACTAGTTTTCATAATTGCTAAATCACCAGTCAGTGGAATCGTAATCTTCTGCTGATAATTCCCATTGGCAACCTGTTGAATAACATCATTTACTGTAAAAAATGCTGACTGCAACGTTACCATTAAATCATTAAAATCATCAATAATTTTTGATATTTCATCTTTATGCCGATTACCTGAAATCGCAGCAAACACGCCAGATTCTTTAATGTTCTTCATGGCTGCTGAAAATAAATTAATTGATTCAGTAAACGTTCGAAACAACCAAACAGTAATAATTCCAATAGTGCTACATAATAAAATAAAAATAATTACATTTAGCCATAAAATAATGGTAGTTAATTGCACTGATTGTAAATATGCTCGTCTAGTAACACTGCTTTGGTGATCAATAACATTTTTTTGTAAAACATTAGATATCAGATTATAGTTTTTTTGCGCTACAGGAAAATGCTCAGCCATAGAATAGGTATCTTGTGCAGCTGCATAATCAATAATAATTTGATACTCTTTTATATACACTGCAACAGCTTTTTCAAAATCAATTAATCGTAATTTTCCATCAGAAACTTCACTCATACTTTGAACTAACATTGGCTTAATCGCATTAATACTTGATTTTAAAACTGCCAATCCAGTTTCGCCATTTTTTTTAATATTATCGGGGTTTTCAGCCATAGAGGCCATTACTGCGAGATGTAAAAGACATTGCTGACTCGTGCTAATATCGTAAACAGCATGAGTAACACGCTCCATACCTTTTACTTTATTAAGATAAATATCTTGAATAATATTCTTTTGCGCAATATTACTTCCAGCACTAAATATCATAATCGTAATAAATGATAAAAATCCAATAGTAATCAGTAATAATAATTTTCCACGAATACTTAGATTTTTTAACATGTTTTTACATCCCGCCTAATGATTTATTTTTTTTCTTTATACATACCTGAACAAACAATGTATTTTTTGGTGCCGTTTATTGCTAATTTCGTATACGTTGTTTTATCAAATAATCCAGCATCATCTGGTTTTTTATAAACATAATCAACCCATCCACCCATTTGACCTTTTCCTTCTAAAGCAATTTTAACTATTTCATCACGAAACGTTTTACCTTTTGCATCAGCTTTACCTTTGAAATTTTTTCCTACTAAAGAATTGGTAACAGGATGCGCCAACATAGTAACATTTTCATCATAAACAAATACGTAAAGCGCACCTTTATCATATTCACCGTCCGCTTTATTAATAACTGGAATAGCTTCATCTCCTTTTTGATTCAAAAGAATAACAGCCTTATCAACAATTGCAATGACATCTTTTTTTGTAATATCAACGTCATTCATCTTTTTACTTATTTCAGCAGCTTGAGTCAATGAAAAAACAAAGAACAGCATCAACGAAAAAACAAAAAACTTATTAACACTTCGCATAATAATCTCCTTTTATAATACCCTTATCTCTACAAATAACAAAAATAACAAGTGAATTGTTTGTATGAAAGCCCCCTTTTTTTTAATGTAGTCAAGCATCTAGAATAAACACAATCTGTAATTATGTCAAATACCAAATACATTAGGATTAACAAAGATAATTACTTGCAAGCGAAATACAGACTAGAGTATAATGAAATGAATGAGCTAATCAAAATTCCAAGGAGACTGCAGTTATGAAAGATGTTATTATTATCAAGTTTTGTCTTACACTATTTCTGGCAATACTGCTTTACATTTTGTACGAACTAATACGGCAAAGCGCGTTGCGCTGGGATCGCAATAAGTCGATTTTAGCTAACTTATTTGAACCATTTAACCAATAACTAAAAATTTAGCACGTTGTTTACGGCCATGAACAACTGCTAAAAATGAAACGGCAAGCATAATTATTCCTGCACCAACAATCTCCCGCACACTGGGTTGATCACCAAACAAAAAATATGCAAAAGTTAACACTAAAATATTTTCTAATGATCCAAAAACTTCAACAACACTAACATCTAAACGTTTGACTGTTTCGTAATTAGCCCAGCGTCCTGCAATAGCACCTACTGCGCCTGCGAACCCAAACATGGCTACTTCGTGCAATGTCAGAGGAATAAGATGTCCAGAGAAAAGTCCCCACCCAATTAAAATGACACCCACAATACCTAACCTAAATAGCGCGATCATAGCTGAATCAGCTTGTGATAAAAATCGTTTAACATAAAAGGATTGAATAGAAACAACAATAGCAGATATCAAACTAGCAACAATCCCTATCCAAAAGATGACATGGAATCGATAAAATAAAACAAACAGCCCTAATAACACTCCACCAATACAAAGCACTTCCCATCGATTCAACCGTTCTTTTAAAAAAATGATACCTAAAATAATCAAAAAAATCATTCGAAAGCGATTCATTAACGAATTTAATCCTGGGCCCAAATAATAATTACCTAAAAACCATGCGACAATACCAACACACCCCAACAACCCCATAACAATAACTCCAATTCGATACTGAATCCACGTTGAAACAAGACGTTGACGAGAAAATACAAGAAAATAAACAAAAGAAAAAATAAATCCAAAAGCCGCCCAATACATAGCTACAACTATTGGTTCATGCAATGTTGTCAAATATTTTGACATTACATAATTACAAGCGAACAAAACAGACATTAGTACTGCATACATTAATCCTGTATAAAAAGACTTCATGAATAAATGAGCGACGCTAGTGAAAACTACCTGAATAACGAATCACTACATTACGTTCAACATCATTAACAAACAAATCACCTAAATCATCTACATATATTGCTGAAGGCCGAATCAACTGTCCAGGACCATTTCCAAACCCACCTACTTTAGCAAGGACTTGATAAGCTGACGAATACTTTTTAATTAAAAAATCATTTTTATCAGCAACATAAAAATTATTACGTGAATCAATATGAATAACTACTGGCAAAACAGTATTTTCAAAATCAACCTTTTTCATTTGATGACCATCATACCGAAAAACACTTTGCCCAATGGTATCTACTAAAAACATAATTTTATTTGAATCAACGGCTATAGAAGTCAATGACAATAACTGTTTTCCTAAATGGTAGGTTTTTATTGGATTTAATTCACTAGAATAAATAGAAATAGTATTGTTATTCCAATCAACAACATACAACTGATCATTACGATCAATACACCATGTAGAAATAAAATACATCATACCCGAATCCTGCGCTTGATATTTTATTTGTTTCACTAATCTTCGATCATGATATTTTTTGATGATTCCAGACAATCCTTCCAAAACAAATACATCACCTTGCGAAGAAACCAAAACACCCGTTGGATATTTTGCTGCAATTTCTTCTGTTGATTCTTGTTTTCCAGTATAACGAAGAACTCTCTCGTTATCTGCATCAACAATATACAAACCACCACCTAAATCTCCAGCTAACCCCATAGGCTTTTGCAATTTTACCCCATTAAAAACACCCATTTCAGCAGAAAAATGATAAACAACAGCAACAGGATCAAAAACAATGGACTGAATTTCTCCCCGAGCCTTTAATATTCCACGAAAATTAGGCTGAACACAAATAAACCCTTTTACTTTTAATTTCGCTTTTGATACATCAAATTCTGATGCTTTAGTATAGCCAATTGATTTCAAACGATTGTTTTCCATATAAAAAATATCATATCCAACTACCCGCTTACTATTTACAGGTGTCCATTTTAGAATCATTTTATTGTTTCGATAAAATAACTGTAAATCTGTCACTGCTCCGTAATCTCGAACGACTAAAAATTTTCCAGCCACTAAAAAAATCAGAAAAAAACAAAAGGAATAAAAAACAATACGTAACGTTGTTTTTAAATTAAACCATGAACGATAAGGTCCCCATGATCGCCTGTGATAAGTCATTGCTTCCCCCTTTACAGTTCTACCTGCGATGCAGAACAAACCTGAACCTGACCAAACGAATCAACATCTAATACAATAGTATCGCCAGCCTTTAAAGAAAAATCCAACAAACACGTTGCAAGTTTATTCTCAATTTCACGTTCAATCCAACGCCGCATGGGTCTAGCGCCGTACTCTTGATCATAACTTGCAATAACAACTCTCTCTTTTAAAGCAGTTGTAATCGTCACCTTTATGCCTTTTTCCACTAATAGTTTCAGCACCTCTGCCATCATAACATCAACAATTTTTATCAATTGATCAGTTTCTAAATAATGAAACACAATAACATCATCCAGTCGATTAAGAAACTCAGGCTTAAAATTATGCTTTAATTCAGACATCACGTCTTGTTTAAGTTTCTGATAATCAAGATTCGCATCAGGCGTAGTCGTTTCAAATCCAATTCGTTTACTTAATTTTGTAGAACCAATATTAGTTGTCATAATAATAATTGTATTTTTAAAATCTACTTTACGTCCTTTACTATCTGTAATATGCCCTTCATCTAATACCTGAAGTAGCAAATTAAAAACATCAGGATGCGCTTTTTCAATTTCATCCAGCAAAATAACAGAATACGGATTTCGACGCACTGCACCTGTCAATTCTCCAGATTCCTCATACCCAACGTATCCCGGAGGCGCGCCAATTAATCGCGTTGACGTGAACTTTTCCATATATTCTGACATATCAAAACGAGCCATTTTTGTACTATCTCCAAACAAAAACTCTGCCAATGTTTTAGCTAATTGAGTTTTACCAACTCCAGTTGGACCCGCAAAAATAAACGAACCTATTGGCCGATTTGGATTTTTAATGCCAGATCGCGACCGACGAATCGCTTGAGCAACTTGATCAACAGCTTCATCTTGACCCATTAATTTTTCATGTAAAACAACTTCTAATTGCAATAATTTTTTAGACTCTTCTTGCGCAATTGCCACTAATGGAATTTTTGTCCAATCTGAAACAATCGTAGCAACATGTTCTGCAGTTACTACATCTTTTTTCATTCCTCGTGCAGTATTCCATTCAGCAACAGCATGTGAAATTTCTTGCTCAGCCATAACAATTTTATCACGCAACTGAGACGCTTTTTCAAAATCCTGAACATTGGTTGCAGATTCCATTTCCCGTTTATTCAATTCCAATTCTTTTTGCTTTAATTTAATTTCTTCAGGCAATGACACAGATTCCATTCGAACCATAGATGCAGCTTCATCAATCAAATCAATAGCTTTATCTGGCAAAAATCGATCATTAATATATCGATCAGACAACTCAATGGCTTTTAGAATCGCTTCATCTGATATACTCACACGATGATGCATTTCATATCGGTCTCGCAGTCCATTTAAAATCTTTAAAGTTTCTTCTTTATTGGGTTCAGATACATCAACGGGTTGAAACCGTCGCTCCAAAGCAGCATCACGTTCAATATATTTCCGATATTCATTAATCGTAGTAGCACCCACACATTGCAAAGTGCCACGCGCCAAAGCCGGTTTCAAAATATTTGAAGCATCCAAAGCGCCTTCTGCTGCACCAGCACCAACAATTGTATGCAGTTCGTCAATAAATAGAATAACTTGGCCTTTTTGTTTTTCAACTTCATCCAGAATTTTTTTAAGACGATCTTCAAAATCACCACGAAATCGTGTTCCAGCTACAATTGACGATAATTCCAAAGACACAACACGTCGATTTTTCAAGGTTTCAGGCACTTCATTATTTACAATCGCAGTAGCCAATCCTTCAACTATTGCAGTTTTTCCTACTCCAGGATCCCCAATTAACACTGGATTATTTTTAGTACGTCGACTCAGAATACGAATCACTCGCTTAATTTCTCGTTCTCGTCCAATTACCGGATCCAGCCGATTTGCAGCAGCTAACTTAGTTAAGTCCCGCCCAAATCGCTCAAAAATATCTCCTTGTTCTTCTGCAACTGCACCCATCTGATCTGGCCGACGTCCACCCAAACGTTTAGAAATCTCAGCAATTATTTTATCAACAGTAACTCCTCGTTTGGTAAGATAAATTGCACCAATACCTTCGGCTTCACGAATAATGCCTAACAAAATATGTTCAGGACCAACATAACGAAATCCCATTTCCATTGCTGCGAAAAAAGCCATTTCAAGAATCCGTTTCGCACGTGGAGAAAATGTCAGCATATTTCCTTCTGGCATTTTTTCTGATCCATGACCCACAAATGTTTCGATTTCGGAAAACAATTCCACTTGATTCACACCCATATCTGTTAGCATAACAGACGCAATCCCTTGTTCTTTAATCAGCCCCAAAACCAAATGTTCAGAATCAATGACTCCATGACCTAATCGTTTAGCCTCATCGCGTGAAAGTAGCAATACACGTTTAGAATTATCTGACATTGCATTAAATACACGATCTAAACTAGCTTGTTGAAAAAATGGACCCAAAAAAGTTCCAGCTAATTGCATAGCTTGTTCTTGAGCCGCACAAATATTACATAAATGTTTTACAACCTGAAGCCCATTAGTTGTTTGCGTAAAAGTCACATTTGCTTCGCGTTGATGACAGCTTTCACACAACATAACTTGCCCCCCTTTTTCAATGTAAATAATCGTTGATTTCAAAGCAATAATATAAAATTCATATTAGCAAAAAAATAGGGAAAAAGAAATAAGAGGAAAAGTTACAACACTCAAATATAAATACTATGTTATATTTGGTAGCGATGAGTGGGATCGAACCACCGACACCACGGGTATGAGCCGTGTGCTCTAACCATCTGAGCTACATCGCCACGCATTTAAAAATGCTGTACAAGTATATAGTATTCAATTACAATTTGACAATAGAATAGAAAGAAAAGGTTAACATGCATCCATGAAATTTACGACACTTCTACTTTGCGGAATAATCTCTTTCAGTTTTTCAGAGGAAATTTTCACTTATAAATTATTTAAACAACATCAATTCGTTGGTATGACCTATTGGTTCTATAATCAAACTCCTGCTGGCATCAATCTTGAAAACGATATTGAGCTTGAAACTTATCACTATACACCTGGTTTTCAACTAACAAAAATGACCAAATTGTTTTTTTATCAAACTAAACGCTTTGATTTGGCCTTTTATCACGCAGGATCTAATTGGATTTTTGGAGTAAATCAACAAGCCATTCACTATGTTCCATCAATTATGGGAATAACCCAACTGCCACTGCTCCCAGTTCAACGCAACATGATTCCTATCACTGGAACAAAATACTTTAATTTTAATCAACGCGCACTTTTTCCACTTAGCATTGTCAAAACAGCAACGTCTTTTAACAATGAAACTTCACAATTTACTGTAACTGCACAACATCTTAACACCATGAATTATGTTTTCAATACAGCAAATATCCTGATTAAAATGGACGTTGACGATTTATCTTTTCAACTAGAAAATCGACAACCCTTTGAATCACTCAAAAGCTTAAGTCCAGGCATTCATAATTATACTGCTGCCCAAGGTAATTTTTCAGTTATGATTCCCCAAAAAAAAGCAGTACACTTGATCTTATCCTTGCATGGATCTGGAGAAACTGGCCAAGGCTATATTACAAACTGGAGCTCTATTATGGATCGCGATTTTGTTGTAGTATGTCCATCGTCTACCAATTCTAGTTCATGGTCTATGAACGAAATTAATCGTCTGCTATTTTTAGCTGAAAAAGTAAAACGCGACTTAGGACTCAAAGATATTTTTCTTTCAGGTGCTTCTGCAGGAGCTCATTTCGGACTAGTTTTGGGACTCAATCATCCAGGGGTATTTAAAGCTATGCAAACCTTTATGGGCCTAGTAGGCCCATCGAATAAGGAAGCGATTCAATGGGAAATGCTACAAAAAAACAAACGTATTCCTGTTTATATGATCCAAGGGAAAAAGGATCACCTTATCCCCTATTCTACTGCAGATAAAACCGTTGATTTTTTAAAATCGCAAGGATTCAAAGTAACGTATGATTTAGTGAATGACATGGGTCACGAACATTATCAAAAATACAATGAAAGGATTATTTCATGGTTTCTCAAACAAAACTAAAAAATGCTCTTGTGCTGTTAAGTGGCGGCCAAGATTCTACCACTTGCCTTTTTTGGGCTAAATCTATTTTCAAAGAAGTGGAAGCGCTTTCCTTTGATTATGGGCAACGTCATCGCATTGAGCTAACTGCTGCAAAAAAAGTTGCTGACTATGCAAAAGTCAAGCATCAGATACTCAACATCAACACATTTACACAAATTGGCCAAAACGCACTTTTGGATCCAGCTATATCGATTTTTCAAAATCTAGGCGAGCTTCCCAACACCTTTGTGCCAGGACGAAATTTAATTTTTCTTACTTACGCTGCTGCATTAGCTTACACAAAAAACATTTCAGATTTAGTTGTAGGCGCCTGCGAAACCGATTATAGTGGCTATCCAGATTGCCGCCGCAATACAATAGACTCCTTGGAAAAAACATTATCACTAGGAATGGATGGATTTTTTACTATTCATACGCCGCTCATGCATTTAACCAAAAAAGAAACTATTGACCTAGCAGTCACACTAAACTGCGTCAACGCATTAGCTTTAACGCATACGTGTTACGAAGGCCAAGTTCCGCCATGCGAAAAATGTCCGGCGTGCAAGTTACGCGCAAAAGGATTTGCAGATGCAGGGGTTAAAGATCCACTAAAGAGTTAACACAAGTCCATCATAAGCCAGATGAACATTAGGCGGCAAAATCGCTTCAATCACATCATGATCTACCCGATGTGCAATATGAGTAAAATACGTAACCTTTGGTTGTAATTCGGCAATTACATCTAAGGCATCCATAATAGACAAATGCGTACTATGCGGTCGAGAAAGCCACAACGCATTCAGAACAAGCACCTTCAATCCACGAAGTTTGGTTAAACTATCTGCAGGAATGGTTTTACAATCTGTCAGATACGCAGTATCGCCCCATCGAAACCCCAGTATTCCCAGCTTCCCATGAAAAATGGGAATTGGCGTAAATTCAACGCCAGCAGCTACAAATGGCCCATCAATCACATGAACATCTAACTGTGGCACACCACCGCCCATTTGCAACGGTTCATCAAAAGCATACGTATAAATCCGCTTCACTTCCTTGAATGTCATTGCACTCATATAAAGATCAATTGGATTTTGTTGCCAATGATTATATGCACGCAAATCATCCAATCCAAAAATATGATCTGCATGTGCATGAGTAATTAATACAGAATCAATGGATTTAATATTAAAGTTTAAGGCTTGCGTACGAAAGTCAGTGGAACAATCAATCAAAATATTCTTATGATCCTCCATTGTCAGCAACACAGATGCACGCCAGCGTTTGTTTTTTGGATTTGTGGAAAGACAAACATAACAAGAACAGCCAATCATAGGTACCCCCTGTGAAGTGCCTGAACCTAAAAAAGTTAATTTCATGGTCATTAAGCTGTTTAAAAAAAAAAAAAAAATCGCAAATATAAATATATCGAACTAATGACCAAGGAGACAAAGGTAATTAAACTACCAATTTTCAAAAAAGCCATAAAAGTAATGGGAACTCCGCGATGATGACTTGACTCGGATACAATCACATTAGCTGCAGCGCCAATAATCGTTGCATTTCCGCCTAAACAAGCGCCTAAAGACAAGCTCCACCATAATGGCGTAACATCCATAACTGCATGCAAATTTTGAATTATTGGAATCATTGTAATTGTATAAGGGATATTATCAATAACTGCTGAAAACAATCCAGAGGCCCATAAAATTAAAAACGTTGTCATTTTTAAATCACCGTGAGTTGTCGAAAGAAGCGCTTGAGATAATAATTTAATGCCACCAGCTTCTGCAAATCCTCCGATAATAATAAACAATCCAATAAAAAAGAAAATAGTTGTCCATTCAACTTCATTCATAATTTGTTTTGGCTTCTCACCCAGCAATAGAACAC
>CAYUBI010000010.1:0-3938 GCA_964443005.1 uncultured Candidatus Marinamargulisbacteria bacterium | reverse complement strand
AAGCCCATACATATGCATCCACATGCAAAATGCCATTCAACATAAAGCCCAAAATAACCACAAACAAAACAGTTATCGAACGCACCATTAAGCGATAATCTGTGATAACTCCAACACTGGATAATTCTGATAAAATCATTGCATATTCAGGTTTATTTTTTAAATCCTGTCGATAATACCAAAAAAGAATACCTACTGATGCTAAAAATACAATACTAATAATACCTGAAAGTTCATGAACAAAATCCATAAATGATAAGTGGGCTGCAGTACCAATTAGAATATTGGGGGGATCCCCAATCAACGTAGCTGTTCCACCAATATTAGATGCTAAAATGATTGTAATCAAATACGGAAGCGGCGATAGTTTCATTCGGTCACATACATTGTAAATAATAGGTAACATCAAAACAACAGTTGTAACATTATCTAAAAAGGCAGATAAAAAAGCAGTTAATAGTGCCATAGCAAACAAAATTACTTTTGGATTACCACCTGTTCTTTTTAAAATTTCAATTCCCAACCAATTAAAAACACCGCTTCGGCTTGCAATATGAACAATGATCATCATACCAATCAGCAAAAAAATTACAGCAAAATCAATATGTGCAAAAATCTTTTCTGCTGGCGCACGCTGCAACAACATCATGATCGACGCCCCCAACATAGCTGCAGTTACTTTGGGCGTAATTTCCCAGGCAATAAAAATATAAGCAACAATAAGAATCAGACTAGCAATAATTAACATCAAAAACTCCTAGTCAGCGACTCCTTAGCTTTTATCATGGTTAACACACCACCAGCTAAAACAATCTCTCTCTGACGTGACGTTAATTCACAATGAAGCGTATATTCTTCACCTTTAGTTTGGTTTAAACAAACAATAGGCTTATTTGCTGCCAAACGCTGCTGAATAAACGGAATTTCCAATTCATCGCCTATAGAAAATTTCGCGTAATCATCAGGATAAGCAAATTGAAACGGAATAATACCAAAATTAATTAAATTAGCTTTATGAATACGCTCCATGGATTTAGCAATTACAGCTCTGACACCTAAAAACATTGGGCACATTGCTGCATGTTCACGACTCGACCCCTGCCCATAACTTTCGCCAGCAATAATAATACTAGAAAAATGCTGCTCCTGGTTATCCAAACAACGTTCTGCAAATCGAGCATCTAAATAGTGAAAAACATACGTTGCATATATTGGAATATTTGAACGATATTTCAAAAACGGGCCAGCAGGCATAATATGATCTGTTGTAATTTTGTCGCTAACCTTAATGGCAACGCGTCCTAAAATCGACGATTTTAGAGCTTCACCACACGGTGCTTGCCCAATATTAGGCCCTCGATAAATCGAAACACTTGACTCCTCAGCTAAAGGAAATATTAATAAATTATCATTAACTAAAAACGACACAGGCAAATTCACTGGAACCGAAACATCCTTGAAATAGTCGCGTGGATCAACGACTTTTCCAGCTAATGCTGCAGCAGCACAAACTTCAGGACTCGCCAAATATACTTCAGCATTTTCAGTGCCGCTCCGAGCCTTAAAATTTCGATTATTGGTTCGCAAACTCACGCCTTTGTCGCCAGGAGCTTGGCCATTTCCAATACAAAATCCACATGCACTTTCCAATATTCTCACACCTGAGGCAATTAAATCCGCCAAATAACCGTCACGCGCTAACATTTCCAGCACTTGTTTAGAGCCAGGTGCCACACCAACCGAAACAGTAGGATGAATCGTCTTTCCTTTCAGCAATGTTGCAACAACAGCTAAATCGGCGTAAGACCCATTGGTACAACTGCCAATCATGACCTGATTGACCAACAAATTTTTTATATCGCGAAGCAATACGATCTGATCTGGCGAATGTGGTTGAGCAACCATTGGCTCAACTGATGACAAATCAATTTCAATCAAACGATCATAATCAGCATCAAAATCAGCAATACATTCTATCCAATCTGTTTCTCTGCCTTGAGCCTTTAAAAAATCTCGCGTCACAGCATCTGAAGGAAATACAGAAGTTGTAATGCCCAATTCTGCACCCATATTAGTAATTGTTGCACGTTCCGGCACAGATAAGGTTGCAACACCTGGCCCGCCATACTCAATAATTTTGCCAACATTTCCTTTTGTAGACAACATTAAAAGTAATTTTAAAATAACGTCTTTAGCAGTTACAAAACTAGATAATACCCCTGATAGTTTTACCAAAATTACTTTGGGTGACGGAATATAAAATAATCCACCTGCCATAGCAACAGCTACATCCAATCCGCCTGCGCCTATAGCAATCATTCCAATGCCACCGCCTGTAGGAGTATGTGAATCTGATCCCAATAACGTTTGACCAGGCTTACCAAATCGCTCCAAATGAACCTGATGGCAAATTCCATTTCCTGCACGAGAATACACAATGCCATATTTCGCAGCAACTGTTTGCAAATAATGATGATCATCTGCATTTTCGAAACTCGTTTGCAACGTATTATGATCCACATAGCTGACTGAAAGGTCAGTTTTGACACGTTTAATGCCCATAGCCTCGAACTGCAAATATGCCATAGTGCCTGTAGCATCTTGTGTTAACGTTTGATCAATATGAATACCAATCTCTGCAGTCTCCCCAATCACACCATCTCGAAGATGGGATTCTAAAATTTTTTGAACAACATTTTTTGCCATGTACTAATTCCTTTCTAATTCAATTCAACTTAGATTTTAGTATTGATTTAATTTAATTTAATTAATACTAAATTATTAATTCATTATACCGATACTTTGTTTATTTTGTCAGTCAAGAGATAACCATCAATCAACCAGCATTTCCCGCAAAATAACGAAGATTAAACATTATGATTTTTTTAGAATTTAGAGCATCACCACCGCCTCAGCCTAAACCATTTGTACCAGCAAGTAGTAGAAACCCTTGGCATTCCAGCTTCATAACCGCTACAACCAAGCCCTGCTGAATCTCTAGAGAAGGAAAAGAAAGGGAATGAGCAAGGATTTAAGCAAACTCATTTCATACTGCGAACATAGATTATTTTTCAATTTTTTGTTTAAAGAACTCTACTATTTTTTCAGCAGTACTATAACAAATAATCGCTTCATCTTTATCAAATCTATCTCCAGACGGATATTGAAGTAGATCGTGCGTTTTTGGAATTGCTAATTTAAGAAAATGAAGATAAGCTTTAAATATTTTCTCGATAGCTTGATGCGACTCATAAATAGCGACAGCTGGGACTGTGCGGGTCGAATCAATAAGTATTTTTGCCGAAAGTAAGTCTTGTTCGGCACAATAAATCCATTCAAATAACATCTTGTCCATATAACTGAACTTTTTCCTTTCTAACCGTCTGAAAAAAAACATTCCAAAGCAATCGATCTTTTATGTCTGATAATCGATACGTTAAAAAATCAATGGCATAGTCACAAGGAAAAAGTGTCGTGTAAAGGGGTAGGGCTTACGGACTTGCAGTTCCTATACCCACGTTGCCGCTAGGAACGACGATAGCAAGGGCGAATAATTATTCGCATCATATGCCAGTCGCAATGGCGACTTAGTTTACGTACGAATTTCTAGTTTAACGCCATTCGAATATGCAGGAAGTCGGCAGCTGTGACCTTATAGAAACAAAAACACGAATAAATTCACAAAAGCCATTGGTTTTATAGTGTTTAATTTAACGGAGCATCTATAAGGCCTAACATATCGCGTGCTTTATCAGAAGAAACTCCATTTTTTACTAATTTTTGATAAGCTGCAATTAAACCTTCTTGTCGACCTTTTTCAAGACCCTCTGCAAGGCCTTCAATCTTGCCTTCAAGCTTGCCTTCGATTTTTCCTTCGATCTTACCTTCGATCTTACCTTTTTCAATACCTTCTGCAATTCCTTCGATTTTTCCTTTTA
>CAYUBI010000009.1:0-33344 GCA_964443005.1 uncultured Candidatus Marinamargulisbacteria bacterium | reverse complement strand
ATGCTGTTAATATGGCGAGAATGGGCTTTCAAACTGTAGAAACTGCATAGAATTTACAGCTTCAGATTATCCGTTTAAACGATGGCATTAAGGAACAGCAAGTGCAGATTAAGGAACTTAAATCTGAAAAGAACAGCGACATCAACGCGCTCAAAGCTGAAAAGGATGCTGAGCTAGCCAGCAAGAATGCAGAAATCCAGGAACTCAAAACTGCGCATGATGCACAGCTAAAAAGTTTAAAACAAGAAATAATAGCTGAGATTAAGCAATTATTAATCAAATGATGTTTGGATAACTATATCTCTCCCTGTTTCCTGGAAAAAATATGGCTGAATTCATTAAATATTATAAGAATTACTGTATGCATCAACATTTGGATTACGAGACTCACTATAACTTTTACAACATCAACAGAAAGGAATCTAATATGTCAAGAAAAGTTGACTAAGCTTACTTATCTAAATTATCCTAAAAATGAAGCAAATAAAGACAAGTTTAAATTTTATCAAGCCATGCTATAATTTATATTGATTAATTGTATGTGGGGTTGTAGCTCAGCTGGGAGAGCACTAGCATGGCATGTTAGGGGTCAGGGGTTCGATCCCCCTCAGCTCCACCACTAAAATTATTTAAGTGCCTTTGAGTTCATTGTTTTTTTGAGAACTTAAAGGCCAAGGTACCATCGGGGCCGGATATCAATAAGTTGAATAAATTCAGCATTCTTGTTTTTCAATAATTCACTAATAGTTTCAAAATCTTTTTTTGATAATTGTCCCTCTTTATATAGCTGCGCAATTGTCATTGTGCTTGATCCGTTATTTCCAAATTGACTATCAAATGGACAAGCTTTTTGTTCGCCAAAAAGAACATAGGTACTCATTTTCCCTTCTTGAGCGTTGGGTCCCATTTTCTTATAAGTTGTTTGTTCCTGTGCAAGTGGAATCATTAAACCTTTGTCTATAAATTCCTCTAAATTGCCAACTTGTGGACGCTTTGACAGATGATAATTAAAAGTATATATTTTGATTATCATGTATAAACGAAGTATAAACTTACAGGAAACTCAATCTGAATCAATATTTTTGTGGGGGCCACGACAAACAGGAAAGTCAACATTAATATCAATGCTATTTCCTAATTCTCTCAAAAAAGAACAGGGCTGGAGCCAGGAAGTGAGCTTTTTGGAAAAGCTTTTGAACATTTTATATACCAAGAATTAGTAGCCTACTCCGATTATCATCAGGCAAACCTTGAAATTACATATTGGAGAACTGCATCTGGATTTGAAGTTGACTTTATAATAAATAATGAAATTGCTTTGGAAATTAAATCAAGCAATTCTATACAATCACATCATTTAAAGGGATTACGAGCTATACATGAAGATCATCCAACTCTGAAACGTATCGTTGTTTCCTTAGACCACCGTCAACGACTAACAGATGATAACATCACTATCTACCCATGGAAAAGTTTTCTAGAAGAATTGTGGGCAGGGAATATCAAATATTAACCAGGCTTTTTCATATTTATGATTTACCGCTATAATAAGACTATGGCAACTGCGCTCATAACTAGCAAGTCATTATTTGACCTAAAAAATCTGACTCAAGACGAACAAATCCTTATTAATACTATTCGCAACGAAATTGAGCAAGGCAAACTTGTTGCTTATTGGAAAGGCGGAAAGTATATCAAAAAACATCTCCTCAAAAATAAGAAACGCGCGAACTATGGCAAGACCCTTTTCCCCCTACTCTCGGAACACTTAAGAATAGATGTGACAACTCTGTATAGATCTGTCACTTTTTATGAAGAATACCCGCGAATTCTTGCCACGTGGCAAGAATTAACCTGGTCTCACTATAGGATTTTGCTTACTATTCCTGATGTAGAGACCCGACGAGCACTTGAAAAACGTGTTATTGAGGAACAGCTCAGTGTTGTTCAACTCCAAGACCTTATTCGAGAAAGCAAAGGATTGCCACAAAAACCAAATACTCCAGCAGTATTGTCTGTTAGTCGCGACGAACCGTATGTTTATTTAATTAAAGAATCTAAAAAAGGCACAAAAGTTGATCTTGGATTTCGCGTCAAAGTACCTTCGCCAGTTACAGGGACACCACCCAACACTGTAGTCCATGTTGAAAAAGATGGACAGAATTATCGGTTTATTCCAGCAGAACCTACTATATTTCCGCACTACACCTATAAAGCCAACTTAATCAACGTTATTGATGGTGACACGCTTTGGGTGAATATTGATTTGGGATTTGAAACAGAAATTGACCAAAAACTCAGGCTTCGAGGGATCAATTCAGCAGAATTGGATATGCCAGAGGGGAAAACTGTGAGAGATTATGTTGTTTCCTGTCTTAAAGATTGCGCATTCATTGCTATTAAATCGCATGCTCGGGATAAGTTTGACCGATACTTGGTCGATGTTTTTTATGACAAGGACGAAACCAACTTTGAGCAATTGATTCAAAAAGGCCATTATCTTAATCAAGAACTGCTGGATAAAGGGTTTGCTGAAAAATATGATGAGTCATGACAAATTATTTACTCCAGATATTAGTACTTAAAAATATTCCTCGATTAGGTTTTCAAATGATTGTACACAAGCGCTATTTCAGGGAAAAAAGTTTTACTTCAATTTCGGGGTTGTTTTGTTAAGCGTTCGATAAAACGTTTTAAGAGAAATTTCGACAAAGGTAAGGATGATGGGCCCTAGGAAAAAACCAGGGACGCCAAACAGAATAAAGCCACCAATAAAACCAATGAGAACAATAGCTGGATTAATTTTGGCTGCCTCAGAAAGCATTTTCGGACGGACAATATTATCAACAATGCTGACCAAAAAAGTTCCGTAAATGACCAAAAAAATTGGATGCCAGAGAGCCCCAGTTCCACTAAGATATTCAATTAACAAGTAGATCGAAATGCCTACCCAAACAGCAAAAGCGCCCACAAAGGGGATAACAGCGAAAACAAATGTAATGATAATGATTAAAATTTTATGATGTAGTCCCAGAATCAAACAAGCAATGCCCATTAATATTGCCTGGCAAATCGCGATGACAAATTGGCTACCAATGAGGCCGCGGCAAAGATGATTGAACCGTTTTAACGATTGTTCACGCAAATAATCTGAAATAGGCAGCCATTCATTGACAAGTTCGATCATTTTTGTTGCATTTTTTAGTAAATAATACATCACAAATAGGGTAACGAAAGAGCTAAAGATTAAGGAGGGGATTTGTGCTATTAGGTGTTGAGTAAACTTAAATGCCTGAAGTGCGAGAGATGAAAAAATCATTGTTAAATTGAGGTTAATATCCAGGTTTTTTAAGAAAGATGATTGTAAATTGGGCTGAATTGTTTCAAATAAGTTGGTTATTCCAGGAGCTAAACTACTTATCAAGGACATAATGGCTTTAGCATTTAACCCTAGCAGTACGATTAGCCCCCATAAGGGAATAAGAAACGTAAAAACAACAAGCAATACTACTAGAAATGCTGAAATCGTTTTGCCTAATGCATTTTGTTTTGCGCTCCATAACAAGACAAGTTTGAGATAAATTGGATAAAAAAGATACGCTAAAATAGCGGCTGAGAGAATAGGCGTTAATAACGGTTTAACAATAAAAAAGGCTAATATGATAACCATTAATGCAATAGCTTTAATATGTAAGGAATTTGTAGGAGTCATTACAAAGAGTTTATCATAAATTTTATATACTTGCACGTAAAAGCACAGTGCAAGCAATAACTGAGTCATTAACAATATTTCTATTTTTTCATGCAACAAATTAGATGAAATTAGATGAAATTATGCTACAATAATTCCCTATTATGAACTATATCTCTCACTTAAAAACGCTAGCAGACAATCAATTGTATCGTACGCTTAAAATAAAAGATATTGACCTCATTGATTTTTCCAGTAATGATTATCTTGGTTTGTCTAATGAGCCTGATGTTATTGAGGCAGTTGATTATAATTTATATAGTTATGGATTATCGCAAACCTCATCGCGCCTTATTTCTGGAACAACTGACGAACATCAGGCCTTGGAAACTGAACTTGCACAAGCACGCGGCAGGCAACGGGCTCTTGTTTTTTCCAGTGGATATTTAACAAATTTAGGTGTGATTGGAACGCTTGTTGCACCTTCAGATACAATTTTTATAGATAAATTATGCCATGCATCAATTATTGATGCTTGTCGTTTGTCAGGTGCTCGATTACGCGTGTATGCTCATGCCAATGTTAATCATTTGAAAAAGAAATTAGAAAAAGAAGCTGCAAACAAAGGTGCTTTATGGATTATTACAGATACTGTGTTTTCAATGGAAGGTGATTATGCACCTCTTGCAGCAATTTATGATATTGCACTGCATTATCATGCAACTGTTATTGTCGACGAAGCTCATGCTTTGGGAGTTTTAGGTAACACAGGCATGGGACTTGTTGAGCATCTTCATTTGCCAACTGAGCATCTCATTGAAATTGGAACACTGAGTAAAGCTCTGGGTGGAATCGGTGGTTTTGTTGCAGGTAATGCAGATATGATTGACTATTTAATTAACACGTCACGTCCATTTATTTATGATACAGCACTTCCAGCTTTTATTGTTGCAGGAATACGCGAAGCTCTTCGTAAAATTCAATCTGGACAACTGCGTAAAGAATTATGGAAAAACATTCGCTATTTAGCAAGTCAGATTTCATTACAACCCTATCCAGTATTAAATTCAGGCCAATCAGCTATTTTTCCATTTATTATTGGAGATGAAGCACGTGCTGTAGCTTTATCCAAAAAACTTGAGGAAAACGAATTAGCCGTTCCAGCTATTCGCTATCCTACTGTAAAAAAAGGCCAAGCACGATTACGTGTGTCTGTAACCTCAAGCCATCGCACTGAAGATATTGATCAATTAATTAGCGAACTAAACAATTGTAAGTTGTAGAGAGTTTTTACATTTTTTACAACATAAATGCATTTCAGCCCGTTTATTCCCTGTTAATGATAATCAATGATTGCTACAGCATTTGTTCGCTTGGACCTAAAATTCAGAAATTATCTTTGGAATCTCATCAATGGAAATTACCTGTATTGATTTGTTTAATGGATAGCTTTCGTAGCCAGGATATATAATATAGCCACGTTTCAGAGATAAATCTTCAAGCCCATGAATGAAACCCTTTGATACATTTGGCGTAGAAGAATGCTTTATTTCAATAGCAGCAATCGGCTTATCTGCTTGAGTTAAAACAATGTCAATCTCAGCTCCTGCTTGAGTTCGATAAAAATAAGGCCGAATAGAATTCGGTAGAATCCGAATAATTTGTTCAACAACAAATCCTTCCCATGAATGTCCAAGTATGGGGTGATTTAGAACGTCTTCATAATTTTTTAGGTTTAACATTGCATGTAAAATGCCTGAATCACACATATAGACTTTAGGCGATTTGACCAAACGCTTTGAAATATTAATAAAATATGGCTCTAAAATTCTTACCATATAAGTTTGCTCAAGAATAGAGAGCAAATGACGAACAGTCGGTGCAGTGATGTCTAAATTGTTCGCAATTTGACTCGCATTCCATAATTGACTATGGTAATGACTTAGCATTATCCAAAATTTTCTTAATCCATCAGCAGCTACTCTAAACCCAAGCTGAGGAATTTCTCTTTCTAAGAAAGTTCTGATGTAAGCATTAAGCCAATGGTTAGACCTTTCAGTATTTGTTAAAAAAGCTGAAGGATAACCTCCTTGAATCCACAGCTTTTGAATAGAACTTAGTTCTGCTCCAATTTCACTGATTACAAAAGGTGACATTTCATGATAAACAATTCGTCCAGCTAAAGTTTCTGATGATTGTTTAATTAAATGCGGCGAAGCTGACCCAAGAATCAGAAATCGGCCAGGAATACGGTGCTTATCTATCATACCTCGAAGAATCGGAAACAATTCTGGTTTTCGTTGAATTTCATCGAGAATCACAAGATTATCTTTATTATGCTCAAGAAAAAATTCAGGATCTTGAATTTTATTTAAATCAGAGGGCAATTCTAAATCCATATATACGCAATGACGAGCCGATTGATGCACAATCTCTTTTGCAAGCGTTGTTTTCCCTGTTTGACGAGCACCTAATATTGCTACTACCGGAAACTGGCTTAGCGATTCTTGTAAGGTTTCTTGTAAGCGTCTACGAATAATCATCCTTGTATTTTAAAAGATAACCTTTCAATTTGCAAGGATGCAGTTCCCATTTACTCTACAGTTTTAAGACTGCGCTCCTAGAGCTGATGATTGCGCGATACTCTTGCTTCATCAAATCTGTTAAGAAACTCTTAGCAAGCAATTCGTCCCAATCTTTTTTGATATGTACAAAATCATGCAAAATATTATCAATTATTTTATCAGATAAAGCCAGCTTACTCCTACCTAAATAATCAACTAGATTTTTGTATGTCAAATTGCTTTTTTTTCCATCAATAGGCAAAGCAGTCTCTTCCGTGGCATTCATCGTAATAGTGGTATTAACAAAATCATAGGCTGGAGATAGTTCGGACTTATTATCTCTTACTATCAGGGAAAAATTCTTTAGGTGCATATCTTCATTACCTGTTAAAAAACAAAATAATATGCGTTTGTATAATTTTGTTTTTTCAATCATTGGGAATGTGCAAAAATTTTCAACTATTTTTATCACCTGTTCAATACTGGAATCATATTTCGTATCTCTGCAACGACCTGAAAGTTGTGCAAAGTCTTCGGTATGTAATTTTTTTTCTACAGTTATTCTGTCAAACCGTTTAATAAAATAAACTAGCTTATGGTCCTTTGTATAAATAAGACCGTGCAAAGGTGTTTCAATTCCTGCCATTGCTGCCAAATACATAGAAAGGTCTTCATTTTCAGGCAACTGTTCATATAGTGGATGTTGGGGTTTTAAAATAAAAAGCCCTCCAGTTGTAATCAATTGAAAGGTTTTATCCTCACTTGCAAAAACAGCACTAACCTTAGGCTGAACTCCTTGAATCGACATTTTTAAAGCCCGTTTTCCAGCTTCTTTATGTAATTCTTCATTAGTAAACTGAAGATCATTCATACTATCAAGATTTTTGGAAAGCCTTTTGATTCCTTCAATAGAATATTTCGTATCTGACAGTGCATAAGTTAAAGGACAGTGCATCATTTTATTTGCTTTCTGATAAATTTATAATTGTTGAACTGCCAACCACATCGCTACCCACAACGATTAATTGTCCGAATAAATCATTACGATCTATTTTATTTTGTTTAAGCAAAGCTTCAAGTTGGAACCCTTCGGGTAATAAACCATCAAAAAAAGGAGGGAAATTATCAAATTTATAACTTTTTATCAATGTAGGCATAGCTAAAGAAACGGGTGGCCCAGAATAATTTTCCCTATAGTTAAACTCATAGGATTTATTATGTTCCAGTTCAGTAAGGAATCCACAGGAAATATTATTTACTAATATTTCTGCTTTACGCATTATCTTTTATTAAAGGGCTGATTATTTCCAGCTTTAGATTTAAAACGTTAAATATTTTCAATAGAGTATCCAATTTAGTTGATGTTTTACCTTTTTCAACATCAAAGATAACAGTTTTGCCCAAACCAGCAATATCTGCCAGTTGTTTTTGGGTAAGACCACTTTTTTCGCGATGTTCCCGTACAATGGTGGCCATCTCTTCTGCACTATTAATTACTGCCATAGCAGTAATTGTATATTAAACCACGTCAACATTCAAGATATAACGTAAAAATATCAACACAATTACCGCTACAACAGTAATTACAACATTTCCAAGACATCTCGGAAATTAACCACTTTCTATTGCTAAACGTGCGCCCTCTTCAATTAGATTTCAGGCGATTTGTTTCATCAATAACAATAAATTTGCATCTCTATCTATTTTAAGTTATGATAGATAAAGAAAAGATATAAAATAAAAATAGATTCAAAAATTAAATGAAATTATTATTGAATCTACTCGCTGTATTCTTGTATGAATTTGCAGAAAGTAAGAAGAAATAAAAATTATTTTTTAAAATTTTTTGTGGCAATTATTTAGTGAATTATGTATAAAATTAAACATTACAGTTAATTTAAATTAACAAATATAAAAGGATATAAAATATTGTTGTTTGCAAAAGCTAAAAAAATAATAAGACAGCTATATTTCGTGGGAATAACCAGAATGGCATTATTTTTCTTTCTTTATTTTCTTAAAGGAAAAGTTAACAATGTTCAATATTTAAATGTATTTGATACATACATTTTGGCGATTAACCATACAAGTTATTTAGATTGGTTAATCTTATGGTCGTATTTAAAATATAAGCAAAATATTAATATAATATTCCTTGCCAAAGAAAAACTTTTTTTCCATCCAATTTGGGGACCTATAATGCGAGAAGCTAAGTGCATTATGGTATCCGAAAAACATTCGTTCCAAAATTCGAAAAAAATATTTGATGCAATGAATGTATCAATTAACGCTAGAATAGCTATATTTCCGGAAGGAACGAGAAGTACAGATGGCAAATTAAATAAAGCGAATAACGGCATTGCACATTTAATGTGCATAACTAAAAACCCGGTTATCCCTGTTGGACTGATTGGCTTCTATAATGTATTGCCACCAAAACATATTATACCTCGATTGCAAGCCTGCTCTATAAATTTTGGGAAACCGCTTCTATTCAATCCTGATGTAAGTATTCAAATAAATAAATCTAAACAAACAACAATAATTATGAAAGAAATTGCGAAATTAACAAATCAAGTTTATGATTATACCTAAAAAAATATATATTTTTGATATTGATGGAACAATCACTAACACAACTATTTTCACTCCAATTCTTTTCCAACTAAAAAAAGAAAAATCATTTTTTTTTCTGTATTCAATTTACGCCATTTCACCCTTAATTAAATTTATTGACTGGTGTTCAAGGCCTCTTCTTCAAATTATAGTATTTCGTTTTTTTGAAAAAATGTTCAATAATTATAAATATATAAATGAATTGACTGATTATTACGAAACAAAAATGATTTTAATAACTTCAAAAGTTTTAAATAGGATTTGTCATAAATCAGAAATTTATTTTATTACGACAAATATTAGCTTAATGAACCAATTTTATTATAAAAAATTCAATCCAAAATATATTTATTCAATTGATCTAACGAGTTCAGTTTCGATGAAAACGCTGTTCAATTTCAAAGGCGCATGTATGAATGACATTAAAAGTAAAGAAAAAAAAGCATTATTCATTGGATTTGGTGATTCTAAATATGATTATCAATTTCTCAATAAATGTGACAAAGCATATTTAATAAAAAACAATAAAATGCTATTGTTATAATTATGCATAATTTTATTTATGTTAGCTGCCTAATTAATATAGTCTGTTTTTGTTTTACGCTAGTAGTGCTTGCCAATAAGAATGCAAAAAAAAAGTATGACTATGCATTTATTTCCTTTACCCTATTTGTCCTAATATGGCAAATTTCTTTATTCTCAGTATTATTCGTCACGACGAAGGCAGCTTCTGCATTAGTCAGTCAGAAAATTCTTGAATATTCCTCAATTCTAACAGCCGTATCGTTATATACATTTATATTTCTATTTTGTGAAATTAAAAAGAGAGAAATTTATTATTTTGCCTTTTTTCTAACATCAATTTTAATTTTAACATCTATATTTATCCCAATATCATTAGTGCCTTCTCCGAAACTTTATTTCCATTTTTGGGCAACAAAAGGTGTATTGTTTTTACCATATTATTTTTATCTGTCAACAATGTATGTGATACCTTTCCTTTTCATGGGTATTCAACTTTATAAAAATCATAATTTAAAAAATTTTTTACTTTTATTGTCACTAATAATTTGTATTCTCGGCGGATTCACTAATTGGTTTCTTTGGTTTGATATAATGATCCCACCTTTTGGAATGATATCGTTAACAATTTATAGCCTAATACTTACCTACGCTATTACCAAACACGAACTCATGGACGTAAAACTTGTCATTTCTCGCATTGGATCTTACACAGCTATCATTGGCTTTCTCATTTTTCTTTTATGGACAATACTTTTCACAGATTTCTCGCTAATTATCAAAGGCATCATGTTGACACTTGTTGCCATCCTCTTTACCCTTTACGGCGATAAACTCCGCGAAAAACTTCAAACTTCAGCAGTTCGAAAATGGGTTACGGATTGGTATAATTCGGATCAACTGATTAGCCGCGTATTGGAAAAATTGGTTGCAGCACTTAATCGCGAGAATGTTTTTGATGTTATTGCTACCGAAATTAATGAAACCATCAAAGTAGAGAAAACATTAACATTTCTTGCAATTAGAAACGAGGAAACCGGAGAAATTCTGGCTTATCAACTCATTGCCGATGATTCGAATTATGGCTTAGATAATCCAATTACTTTATTTGCTTTGCAGCAAAAAGAACCCTTATTGTTTAAGCTTAATGATTCACATATTGCTACTGACATAGCTAAATTTAGTTTGCGTCGTTCTGCAGCGCTAATTCCTTTTTGGATCAACGACGAATTAGATGCGTTTTTTCTTGTAGATCAAAAAAGCTCGGAAGCTGCGTATACTGAAAAAGATAAAATGGTATTTAAAATGCTTTCTATTCAAGGTTCAATGGCTCTTGACCGTATCCGTCCGTTTGAAGAAAACCTCAAAAAACTCTATGATACAGAACGCCAACTCGCGCGATCTGAAAAAATCGCCTCTTTAGCGCACTTAATTCAAGAATACAATCACGAAATTCGTACGCCCTTAACTGCCATTCAATTCTGCGTAGCAGAATTATTCGAGCGTAATATCACAGATCCTGCTGAACGTGCTGAAACCTATCACACATTAATCGAACGAATCAAACGAATTGGAGATATTGTTGATACTACGTTGCGTATTCACGAAGCAAAGAAACGTGACCTTGTTAAGGTTAATCTAAATGATGTTATTCATAATGCATTAAATTTGTTTCCACCCTCAGGCGTTACAGTTATTCTTGAATTGGGTGAAATTCCTGTTATTGAAGGTGATATAAATGATTTGGAAATGATGGCAACAAATTTAATTAAAAATGCAAATGAAGCTATGCCAAACGGCGGAACATTATCGATTGCGACTTATGTTAAAACCGAGGGAAATGATTTGTTTGTATGCATGGAAGTCAAAGATACTGGTCACGGTATTGAACAAAAAAATTTGGAACGAATTTTCGAGCCCTTTTTTAGCACCAAAGTAACTGAAGGCCGCGGACTTGGATTGTCCATTGTTTTTCGCATTGTACGCGAACATTTAGGTCATGTTCACGTGCAAAGCGAGTTAAATCAAGGCTCTACTTTTTTATTGAAATTTAAAAAGCTTTAGAATCTTCTTCGTTAATTTCATCATCATCTATATCCAAAAAATTTTCTGGATTAAGTGCCATTTCTTCGCTTCGTTTTTTCTGAAATTCTTCAAATACAATATCCTTAACTTTGGACATAGCAAGATCATCAGTTTCATGTGACATTGCTACAGTATCGCCTTCAAAAACACGTTGCAATATTGGCAACAAATCAGTTTCCATTTGATCCTTTTTTAAATAAGCTAACACTCTTCCTTGCGTATAAGTTGCAGCATACCATTTTTCTTTATCTTCATAAGCAGTTAATACTACAACTCCGATTTTGCTGTTAGCAAGATCGCTATGACGGAGTTTATCCAGAAATTGAGGTCCATCCATAATTGGCATTTTATAATCTAAAATAATGCAATCAAGATCATTAGCTTTGGGATCCTTTGACATAAAATCCCAGGCTTCTTGTCCATTGTATGCATTAATCACATCGTAAATACCAGAATCTACCAAACGTTTTTTAACAAATTTCGAAAGATGAGGGTCGTCTTCTACAACCAGAATCAGTTTTTTATTCATAATGTTCTCCTTTTGATAAGCAACCAAGAATGTTCATTTAGAAACATGCCCTATAATTGGATTCTTAAACATACGGCGATTTTTTTGTTAGAATTAGCTTATTAAAGCCGCTTGTTTTAATCTGATTTGTGATGCAGAGATCCAGTTAACTACAGCTAAAACTGCTCCAAAAAGAAACACCCACTGGTATCCAACCTTCATCCAAAGAATTCCACCCAAAATCGCAACCAGTATTGAAAAAAAATGATCCATTGTCATAGACATTGTTAACGTCGGCGTTATGTGGTCTGGATGAATTGCAATTTTTTTTATAAAGGAAGACATTAAAACAAAGTATACCGCGCCTCTGTCGTACAGGGAAGAGGTACGGTATAATGCATTATTATGATGACATTTATGATGATACTTCTTGCATATTTTCTAGGTTCAATTCCCTTTAGCGTTATTGTTGCGACCAGTAAAGGTATTGATTTGCTAACTGTTGGCAGCAAAAATGCAGGAGCAACCAATGTGTATCGTCAGCTGGGTTTAGCTTGGGCGATTTGTGTATTTTCACTTGACATGGGCAAAGGACTCACAGCAATGTTACTGGGACAATTCATGGGATTATCAATACCAGCATTATGCTGCCTTGCAATTGCTGTTGTTGTTGGCCATACGTTAACACCATTTTTGCGATTCAAAGGTGGCAAAGGCGTAGCAACAGGTTTAGGCGTGTTGGTATTTATGTCGCCTCTGATTTTTTTAATTGTGTTTATTATTGGTTTATTACTCATCAAAGTAAGTGGCTATGTTTCACTAGGAAGTATCACAGGTGCGATGTTAGTCATGGTTTTATCATGGATACCTTTTTTTCATGTTCCTCTACCTTATCAACTTATTTTTTTAAGTGTTGGAAGTTACGTTATTTATAAACATAAAAATAATATTGTGCGCCTAATTCAAAAAAAAGAAAGCAAAATTTTATGAAGCCTACACATGTTGCAGTTTTAGGATGTGGCCCTTGGGGCACAACACTAGCCAAAATGGTTGCAGAAAACCAGCATTCTGTAACGCTTTTTTGTCATGATCACGACATTGCTGAAACAATAACTAAGCGCCATATTAATTTAGCACTTGGCGAGTCGATATGTTTGCCCTCAACAATTCAAGCAACAACCTCATTCATTGCAGCCTGTGAAAAAGCAACCATTATCATTATTGCAGTTGCATCTCCATTTTTTCGACAGACCTTAACAACAATTTTGCCGTTAATAACCTCAAAAACTAAAATATTAATTGCAACAAAGGGCTTAGAAGAAACAACGCAACTAACCATTGTTGGCGTAGCACATGACGTACTTCCGCCTGTTATATTTTCAAAAATTACAATTATTTCGGGTCCTAATATTGCCAAAGAAATTGCGCTGGAAAAACCAGCTGCTATGGTTGCAGCCTCGCACGCTACATCACGTGCCTTAGTTGCTCAACAATTACTCATGCGTCCGTATATGCGTGTTTACAGCAGCGCTGACCCCATTGGCGTAGCTTGGGGCGGCACACTTAAAAATGTCATTGCTATTGCTGCAGGTATTTTAGATGGACTGGGTTCTGGAAACAATGCCAAAGCAGGCTTAATGCTTCGAGGAATTCACGAGATTTCTCGTATGGCTGTGCATTTGGGTGCTCAACAAGAAACCTTATATGGCCTCAGTGGCTTAGGCGATTTAATGACAACCTGCTCGTCTTTAGAAAGCCGCAATCATCAAGTTGGCGAGCGGCTAGGCAAAGGCGAATCATTATCTGATATTTTAGGCTCAATTCATCATACAGTTGAAGGTGTTATTACAGCCAAAGCTGTTGCTGAATTAGCACAAAAACATCAGATTGACATGCCAATTTGTACAACAGTAGCTAACGTTCTTTTCAAGAATAAACCCATTCGTGAAAGCATTCTTGAATTAATGCAACGACCCCCTAAAACTGAATTTAGCAAACAATAGAAAGAATACTAACGCCATGTCAAAAAATTTAAATTCAACGCATAATAATGAAGCGAAACAAGAACGCGTCATTTTAGTAGGCGCGTGTATATTTCCAGTTACGCCAGCTGAATTTCGTGCATCCATGAATGAACTCGCTTTTTTAGTTCGATCTGCTGGCAGCGAAGTCGCTGGCGAAATCATGCAAAATTTAGACGCACTCCACCCTGGAACCTATATTGGGCGCGGCAAAATTGAGGAAGTTAAGGCCTTATGTGTTGAAATGGAAGTGATAGTTGTTGTCATTAATGACGAGTTGTCACCTGCTCAAAAACGCAATTTAGAAAAACAACTCGAATGCAAAGTGTTAGATCGCACTGAACTTATTTTAGATATTTTTGCTTGCAGAGCCAAAACAGCAGAAGCAGCACTTCAGGTTGAACTAGCACAACTGCAATATATGTATCCTCGACTCACGAATTTGTGGGTTCATTTTTCGCGTTTAGGCGGAGGCATTGGCACTCGGGGCCCAGGTGAAACACAATTGGAAGTAGATCGCCGAAATATAAAAACACGCATTAGTAAATTAAAAAAAGAGTTAATTCACGTTAAAACTAGTCGAGATACGCAACGCCAAAAACGTAGTGAATTACATTTACCCTTACTCGCACTTGTCGGCTATACCAATGCAGGCAAATCAACCATTATGAATCAATTAGCTCATTCAGATGTACTAGCCAAGAATATTTTATTTGCAACGCTAGATACAACAGTAAAACGTGTGGAACTTAAAAGCCATCAAGCTTTTTTATTAGTAGATACTGTTGGATTTATTCGTAAACTTCCCCATCATTTAGTTGAAGCCTTTCGCTCGACCTTAGATGAGGTTGTTCGTGCAGATTTACTTGTTCATGTTGTTGATATGTCTAGTCCTTTATGGAAAGCAGACATAGAAGCAGTAAATAAAGTCTTGGATTATTTAGGAGCTTTGGATAAACTTACCTTAATGATATTTAACAAAAAAGATCGCTTGACTGAAGAGTCGGACATTGAGCCTATGTTAGCCAATTATTCACATTCAATTGCAATATCAGCATTAGCAGCTACAGACATTACTTCATTACTCAGCACCATTGAATCCGTTATTTTGGAATGTTTGCATCAGGAAGCCTCTTTTATGATTCCGTATACTCAAACACAATGGGTACACGAACTTAAACAATCAGGACATATTGCTATTGAAGAGTATTTGCCAGAAGGTATTCATATTAAGGGGCATTTCCCCCAATCTCACATTGAAAAAATAGAGCATCTTTTGCAACATATTAATGAATAGCACGTATGTTGTTATTGACTGCGAAACTACAGGCCTAGCACCTGAAGAAAACGAAGTCATTGAAGTAGGCTTAGTTCGTATTTGCAATCGAACCATTACCCATTCTTATACAACCTTAATTAAGCCAATTCATGCAATTCCGATGATGATTACAGACATTACTAGCATTACCAATTCCATGGTTGAGGGAATGCCTCGATTTAACGAAGTTGCACAAACTATTCTTGATTTTATTGGGACAGACGTTGTTATTGGCCACAATGTTAGCTTTGATATCTCCATCACCAATGCTTCCTTGCGTCGCGGAGGGTTTCCAATTATTTCAAATGAAACTTTGGATACAATTCTTTTAATTGGATTAGTTCATCCGACCCAAGAAAGTTATAAATTACCAGATTTAGCTGATACCTTTCATTTAAAATGTGGCGGAGAATCACATCGTGCCTTAGATGACGCGCTCATGACTGCACGTTTATATTTACTTATTATGGAGCAAATCGAACAATTACCCATTGATTTACTAACATTTTTTTCCAAATTAATGCGTGGAATTCGGCATCCATTTTCAGCAGTTATTGAAAATATTAGCCATGAACAAATGAAGCAACGTCATGAAATTACTTCAATCACAGATTGGCAGGAACTAATTTCCGCACATAGTTTTGTGTTCGAGCGTAATGAAACGCCAGCAGTTACTGTAGATCAAGCCTATTTACGCCAAGTTTTTGAGCCAGATGGCCCTATAGCTGCAACCATGAGTTCCTATGAACCGCGGCCAGGTCAAGCAGATATGGCTGAAACTATTTGGGAAGCCTTTGAAAAACCCTGTCATGGCATTATTGAAGCTAGTACTGGAATTGGCAAATCGTTTGCATATTTGGTACCTGCAATTTACAAAGCGCTAACTCTTGAAAAACCTGTCATTATTTCTACTAAAACAAAAAGTCTTCAAGATCAACTCTTGGATAAAGAGCTACCTTTTTTAGCTAAAGCCTTACCCCACCATTTTTTTTATATGATGTTAAAAGGTCGTGATAATTATTTATGCATTCGCAAGTTTTCATTTTTACTCAATCAGTTTTTAATTAGCCGAAATCCGTCAGTTATTGAACTACTTCCGTTTTTAACATGGCTGCATCAATCCGGAAGTGGAGATTTTTCAGAATTACATGGTTCAATTACAGGTGCTTGGAAAACACGCTTACAAGCAGAAGGTGAATCGTGCATGGGAGAACGTTGTGCTTTTAAAAAACGTTGTTTTGTCCAAGTACTTAAACGTGCAGCCAAACAAGCACATATTGTTGTATCAAATCATTCTTTGCTGTTTTCTGATATGAATTATCAATCAAATATTTTACCAGATTCGCCGTACGTGATTCTTGATGAAGCACATTCCATTGAAGAAGTCGCTACTCATTGTTTTTCAACTATTTTTTCAGAAAAACAAGTACGAGAATCATTTCGTAAAATCGTAGGCAAACAAGATGCAGCCAGTTTGCTAGATACGTTACGTCGCGATATTCAACACAGCGATCCTGATTTTATCCTTCGCGAATCTGCTTTGCTGCGATCAATTGATCAATTACAACAAAAAATTGCCTATTGGTTATCAACTTTCGAAGGTGTAAGCCCGATATTAGCTGAATGGTTTAGCCGATATCAAGAAGCTCAAACAGCTAGCGAATACAGTGCTAATCGCATTATCTTAGACCAAAACACGCATGATGACGATTATTTCAACCTTGTCTCATTATTAGACGTTCTTCATAACTCCTTAACCCAGCTTAAAGAAGAAAGTGAAACACTCATTAGCTTATTAGAACCTCACGAAGCCTTAATTGAATATCGATATAATTTAAATACATTTTTAAGTGACCTTCTTTCTTTAGCAGAAACCATGCATTTTGTTAAAGAAGTACATCCGAATCATGTTCGATGGATTGAAAAAGTAACACGTCGAAATATTGAACAATACGTTATTTATGCTGCACCGATTTATGTTGGTAGTATTCTTTTTGATCAATTATGGACACAGAAAAAATCTGTTATTTTAACGTCAGCAACCTTAAGCGTAAATGACAATTTTGATTATATTCGTTATCGTAGTGGATTAAGTCTGGTAAAAAATGATGTTATTTCCTTAACCTTACCCTCGCCGTATCCGTTGGAAGAACAATTGTTGTTAATTACGTCTAAAGATTTGCCAGAATATTCGCATCATAGCAAAAAATTCAACCAAGATATTGGCGATATTATTGATCGCATTATTCAAGTAATTGATGGCAAATCATTAGTATTATTTACTCAACGCAAAATGATGCATGAAATATTTCATAAAATTAAACGACGTTTGGCACAAAAAAATATCAATGTGTTATGTCAGGGAAAAAGTGGTTCAAATCGTAGTTTACTTGCACAATTTATTCGCGATGAACGCTCTGTTTTATTTGGTACAGACAGTTTTTGGGAAGGCATTGACGTAGTTGGGGACACCCTCTCCTGTGTTATTATTGTTAAGCTACCCTTTGATGTACCTAGCGACCCTATTATTGGTGCACGCATCAAAGAACTTGCAGAAACAGGAGAATCTGCTTTTTTCAAGTATTCGTTACCTCAGGCTATTGTCCGTTTCAAGCAAGGAGTTGGTCGACTGATTCGTTCAAGTACAGACAAAGGTGTTGTCGTTGTTTTAGATAATCGCATTGTAAATACCAATTATGGCAAACATTTTTTCAAAGCCATTCATGGACAAAAAATAATAACAGATCAATTTTCAGAGCTCGAAGTTCATGCCAAAGAATGGATGCAAAATAAGGACAGAGTTTATGTGGGATAACAGATGTCCCTGGTTCTACGAAAACGAATCTATGCTTCGTTAATAAAAAGTTTTTTAAACCGGATATTCCAAACTTTCAAAATCTTTCACAATCCATTCTCCAATATTCTTTTCAGCTGGATCAAACGCTACTCCATACATTTTGATTTTACGGTCTTTATGCATGTACTTTTCATAATAATTATTCGTTTTAATTTGCTCCAAGGCTTCTATAGCAGTACCCTTTAGCTTAAACTCAAAAATATGCACAACATCTCCAACAATCATGACTGCGTCAATTCGCCCTTTATTTGTTCTAACTTCTGCTTCGATTCGCATTCCAATTAACGTAAATACCAAATAAAAAATCGTTTGATAATACTTTTCTTGCTTAATCTGTATATCATACGGAATATCAGCAAAAAATATCCGCAACGTCTCAAAAAATGTCTCATTATCAAACACTTTCAGTGCGGTTATCAGTTGATAAATATAACTTCCAGAATAATCCTTTTGTACGCCACTATACGCATCCAATAAATACGTGCTCAAAGACTTCTTTACTTCATGATTCGGATACCCCAACCGGTAAAATTCTGTTTCCGTATCATAACTCTTAATTGTTAAATAGCCAGTCTGATATAAAAGTGCCGTTGGCTGCAATCGCTCTATTTCATAGGAATCAAACGTATATTTCTCAAAGTTTTGTTCTTCTAAATTTGCTAACTCGTAATTGTTTTCTCGCATTAACTTAACCAGAAACGTGGGTGTTCCAGTCTCAAACCAATAATTAGAAAATGCCTGATTATCAAATAACAACAACGTTGAAAATGGATTATACACACTCGTAACATCAATTCCGAACCGATACCCGTTATACCACAGCTTTATATCCATCAATATATCTGCAACCGATTTTCCACAAACCTCACTCAATGGCTCAATACGCTCCTTAAAGTAATATTCCAATTCATCTTGCGTATATCCCAAGAGTGTCGAATATCGTTTATTCATACTAATATCATTCAAATTGTTCATTCCCGAAAATACTGACACTTTCGAGAACTTCGTCACTCCAGTCAACAACACAAATCGCAAATATTCATCGGATTCTTTAATAACCGAATAAAAAGCCTTTAAAGTATCTCGATTGGCCTTTGCTAATTCAACATTATCTATCACATCCAAAATCGGCTTGTCATATTCGTCAATTAATACAACCACTTTTCTGTCTTTTGACAATTTTCGTAATAGCTCATTAAATTGGTCTTCATAGCGTATTGTTTTTAACGTTATGCCATATTCATCTGCATATTTTTTGAGCTGAAGATAAATATAATCTACCAGTACTTGCTCGTTCTCATATTTTCTACCACTAAAACTAATTCGAATGACCGCATGCTTTTCCCAAGCAAAAGGTTGATCGTAAATCCATAAACCTTTAAATAGCTCTTTGTTGCCAACAAAAATTTGCTCAAGCGTTGAAATCAACAAACTCTTTCCGAAACGTCGAGGACGTGACAGGAAATAGGTGCTCCCTGTTTCAAGGAGCTCATATATCATCTTTGTTTTATCAATATAAAGATAATTTCCTAAAATGAGTTTATCAATCGTCTGAATCCCAATAGGTAGTTTTTTAAGCATAATCATAGTATAGCAAATCTAGAAACGGGGAGCAATCTTTTCGCTATGGTGAAGTCAGTCCCAGTTCTAAAATTACTTTATCTTTTTTCAGGCTCATTCCTTTACTGGAATATACTCTTTATTTACTTTATCTAAATCAGCAAAATATCCCTCTTCAAAAGAATGTTCTTCTTCAACAATAAATTATACAAGACTTCCTCTTTTACGTCCTCTTATAATAGGGTACAATAAACCACGTTTGATTTTATCTCGTCCAAGGAGGAAGTTACATGGCAACAAAGCAGATTTATTTTTTTGGTAACAAGAAGGCAGAAGGCGACGCAAAAATGCGCAATTTACTAGGAGGAAAAGGTTCTAATTTAGCAGAAATGACTAATTTAGGAGTTCCAGTTCCTGCTGGGTTTACAATTACAACAGAAGTATGTGCTGCTTATTACGAATGTGGTAAAAAATTCCCTGAAGGTTTAATGAAAGAAATGACAGATAACATGCTTAAACTGGAACAAGCCATGGGCATGAAATTCGGCGATTCCAAGAATCCATTATTGGTATCTGTTCGTAGTGGTGCAGCTGTATCACTTCCTGGGATGATGGATACTGTATTAAATCTTGGCCTTAACGAAGTCACTGTTGAAGGCTTAGCTGCGAAAACAGGTAATCCTCGTTTTGCTTGGGACAGTTATCGTCGGTTTATCCAAATGTTTGGCGATGTTGTTATGAATGTTGAACATGATGAATTCGAAAAAATTCTTGAAGGAAAAAAAGAAGAAAAGCACTATAAACAAGACACAGAATTAAAAGTCGAAGATCTTAAATCTATTGTTGCTGATTATAAAAAATTAGTCAAAAAAGAAGCTAAAGAAGATTTTCCTGATGATGCAGTTGAACAATTAAGAAAAGCAGTAGCTGCTGTATTTGGATCATGGAACAATGATCGTGCAATTACGTATCGTCGAATTAATGATATTCGAGGATTAATCGGAACTGCAGTCAATGTTCAAGCAATGGTATTTGGCAATATGGGCGAAACATCTGGAACAGGTGTAGCTTTTACACGTAATCCTGCAACTGGCGAAAACAAATTCTACGGTGAATTTTTAATGAACGCTCAAGGCGAAGACGTTGTAGCTGGAATTCGAACACCCGAAGACATTGATCAATTAGAAAAAGTAATGCCTGAAGCGTACAAAGAACTCGTTGCTATTTATAAAAACCTAGAAAAACATTATAAAGATATGCAAGATATGGAATTTACAATCCAAGAAACTAAACTGTATTTTTTACAAACACGTAGTGGTAAACGTACTGCTGCTGCAGCCTTAAAAATTGCAGTAGACATGGTTAAAGAAGGCTTAATTGATAAGAAAGAAGCCATTAAGCGTGTAAATCCTAATCAACTGGATCAAATGTTGCATCCAACATTTGACCCTAAAGCCAAACGTGACGTACTTGCAAAAGGGCTAAATGCTTCTCCAGGTGCTGCTGTAGGTACTGTTGTTTTTACAGCTGCTGATGCAATTGAAGCAAAAGAGCGTGCAGAAAAAACAATTTTAGTTCGTATTGAAACATCTCCTGAAGATATTGGTGGAATGGACGCTGCCCAAGGCATTCTTACTGCACGCGGTGGTGCAACGTCTCATGCAGCAGTTGTTGCACGGGGCATGGGTAAATGCTGCGTAGCTGGCTGTAGCGCCATTAAAATTGATTATGCGAAAAAACAATTTATGGTAGGTGATGTTGTTGTTAAAGCTGGCGACTTTATTTCCTTAGATGGCACAACTGGCGAAGTCATGATTGGCCAATTAAAAACCATTGAGCCAGAATTAAGTGGTGACATGCAAACGCTCATGCAATGGGCTGATGATGTGCGTGTCCTTAAAGTGCGTACCAATGCAGATACTCCACATGATGCAACAGTTGCGCGACGATTTGGCGCTGAAGGCATTGGACTATGTCGGACTGAACACATGTTTTTTGAAGGCAACCGTATTGATACAGTTCGTGAAATGATTTTAGCTGAAGATAAAGCAGGTCGCGAAAAAGCCTTAGCTAAATTACTTCCCATGCAACAAGGCGATTTCAAAGCAATCTTTGAAGTGATGGATGGATTTCCAGTTACAATTCGCTTACTTGATCCACCCCTTCATGAATTTCTGCCACACAAAGATGAAGAAATAAAAGCCTTAGCTAAAGACATGAATGTATCCTTTGACAAACTAAGAGCTAAAGTTGATTCCTTGCATGAATTCAATCCCATGTTAGGACATCGCGGTTGTCGTTTAGGAATTACGTTCCCAGAAATTTATGACATGCAAGTCACTGCAATTATTCGTGCAGCAATCGAAATCAAAAAAACAGGCAAAGATATTGTTCCTGAAATTATGATTCCGCTAGTTGGCGCTGTTAAAGAATATACCATTCTTAAAGATAATGCAGTTGCTGTAATTGAAAAAGAAACCAAATCCGCAAATGTACAAATCAAGTATCATATTGGCACAATGATCGAAGTACCGCGTGCTGCAATTACTGCAGAGGTTATTGCCAAAGAAGCTGAATTCTTTTCTTTTGGAACCAATGACCTCACACAAATGACCTGTGGATTTAGCAGGGATGATTCAGGTGTATTTCTGAAAGAATATGTTGAAAAAGAAATTTACATTTATGATCCCTTCCAAGTATTAGATCAAGAAGGTGTTGGCCAACTCATGAAAATGGCTGTTGAAAAAGGGCGAGCCAGTCGCCCCAACATGAAAATGGGTATTTGTGGCGAACATGGTGGCGAACCCAAAACAGTTGAATTTTGTCATCAGATTGGGTTAAGCTATGTTAGTTGTTCTCCGTATCGCGTGCCTATTGCCCGCCTTGCTGCTGCTCAAGCTGCATTGAAATAGGACACTAGTTTTTTGATTTCTAAACGCAGGGGCCTAATTCAGGCCCCTTGTGTTGTTGTTCAACTATGTTAATCGAAGAATCTGTTATTGATATGATTCGTGATCAGGCAAATATTGTATCTATTATTGATGCTTACGTACCTCTCAAAAAACGTGGCACCAATTATTTGGGACTTTGTCCGTTTCATGTTGAAAAATCACCCTCATTTAGCGTATCTCCTGCTAAACGAATTTATCATTGTTTTGGATGTAGCGAAGGTGGAAATGTTATTTCCTTTCTTATGAAAATCGAGCATATTTCCTTTGTTGAGGCTGTTCAAATGCTAGCAGATAAAGTAGGGATTTCCTTAGACATCAAGCCAAGCGCTCCAGAAAACCCAACTGCGTATCAAATTTTAAACGAGGCATCGCTATATTTTCAACACCATTTATCTACACCAGCTGTTAAAGAATATCTACTATCACGACAATTGTCTGCTAAAACAATTACAAACCTTAGCTTAGGATATGCACCTAATGAGTGGGAAGAGTTATTCAATTATTTAAAAAAGAAAGGCTTTGCAGAAACTGCCTTGATTCAGTCTGGTCTTTTTATTCAAAAAGAAACACGCATTTATAATCGATTTCGTGATCGGTTAATTTTTCCAATTTTTGATTTACGTGATCGAGTCATTGCTTTTGGTGGCAGATTAATTCATCCAGCAGAAACTTCAGAAACACCTAAATATTTAAACTCACCTGAAACATCGTTGTATGTTAAATCCGATGTTTTATACGGCTTATCTTTAGCCAAAGACGCAGTACGGCAACACGAGTCAATTATTTTAGTCGAAGGGTATATGGATTTTGTAGCGTTTTATCAGCAAGGCATTCGACAGGTTGCTGCAACATTAGGTACAGCATTTACAGATCAACATGTTCGTTTAATTAAACGCTTTACAACAACTGTATATTTATGTTTTGATATGGACGCAGCTGGGCGCCAAGCCTGTTTGCGTGCAGGAGAATTACTGCAACAAAGCGATACGAAATGTTATGTATTAACGTATCCGGGAAAAGATCCGGATGATTTTTTTCACAGTCATACACCCGTTGATTTTGAAAAAATAATTGAAGAAGCTAAGCCGTTTACACAATATCGTTTAAATCTAATATTAGCAGATTATCACAGTGAATCCCCTGAAAGCAAATCCGAAACTATTCAGCGTGTAGCCGATTATTTACAAACAATTAAAGACGAAGTGATTGTTAATGAGTATATCAAATATTGTGCCACTTCTTTAGCTATTGAACCAGAGATTCTAAAAAATAAATTGCAACGATTAACTGTATACTCCTCTCGCAAAGATCGAGGAGTTATCAAACCAACTCGCAACAAATTCGAAGGTATTCAAGAAGAATTGTTATATTATTTACTTGTTCATCCGTCAATTCGTGAACGTGTTATTTTGGAATTATCGTCAACAGATTTTTTGTCAGTCATGTATATTCAGCTAATGGATTTTATTTTGCATCATGTTGATTTACCCCTTGATTTGATGATTGAAAAAATGAGCGATGATTCGCTACGGGAATTAGCAACTCGGCTGGCAATGCAGCCACTTCCGGAAACCATGAATGAACGCGTGTGGCGAGACTTAGTAATAGCCTTAAAACGATATCGTCACGATCTGTTATATCATGATCTATGCCAATCATTAGGATCTGCTCAAAAAACCGGAGATTTGGATATTATTAAAAAAATTACTCAACAAATTTCAGAAATGGTGGTAAAACGGTAATACATATGTTAGACGAACGCATTAAAACCTGTATCCAAATTGATCAAAATATAAAACTCGGAATTCCGGAAGTGCTTGCAGATCTTCCAGATGATGATAGTGAGGAGTTTGATTTAATTATTCCGGTAATTGAAGAACCCAATATCAGCACAATTCCAGAAGACGACGCAGAATTACTCGGCGAAATTGTTGAAGATTTTTTTAAACGCGAAGAAACACATACTGCTTATCACGATTCCATTAAAACCTATTTGCGTGAAATTGGCTCAGTTAAACTCTTAACAATTGATGAAGAGCGTTCGTTAGCGCGTCGCTATACAGACAATCAAGATGTTAATGCAAAAAGAGATTTAATTCGATCCAATTTGCGGCTCGTTGTTAGCATTGCCAAGCGTTACAATGGTCGAGGATTATCTTTTTTGGATTTGATTCAAGAAGGCAATATTGGGTTAATGCGTGCAGTTGAAAAATTTGATTATACCAAAGGATTCAAATTTTCAACGTATGCAACGTGGTGGATTCGTCAAGCAATTACCCGCTCCTTAGCAGATCAAAGTCGAACCATACGCATTCCAGTTCATATGGTTGAAACTATTAATAAATTGCGAAAAATATCCCGCATGTTTATGCAAGAATTTGAACGCAAACCAACTGAAGAAGAATTAGCTAATGCTATTGAAATTCCAGTAGCCAAGGTTCATGAAATTGTAACAGCTTCCTTGCTGCCATTAAGTTTGGAAAATCCGTTAGGGGATGATGAAAATAGCTCCTTAGGTGATATTGTCGAAACAACAGCTTTTAAAAATCCTGAAGATAGTGTTATCAATGATTTACTGCGTGAAGATTTGGAAAAGGTTTTGCAAACCTTAGCAGAACGCGAAGCTATGGTTCTGCGTTTACGCTTTGGTTTAGATGATGGACGGCCGCGAACACTCGAAGAAGTTGGCAGAGTATATAATGTCACACGCGAACGAATTCGACAAATCGAAGCCAAAGCAATTATTAAATTACGTAATCCACAACGCAGTGGTATTTTGGAATCCTACCTATATCAATAATTCTTATCTAAGCTAAGCTATCTAAGCCTTACTTAAATAGGAATTATTTTGTAATTAAAGCTTTAACCTTTGCGAGTAATACATCTGGTTTAATAGGTTTATCAATAAAGTCATCTACTGGATTAAAGTCTTTATCTGCACCAAAATGCATATGAAATTGTTGACCTACTGCAGAGTACATTAAAATTGGAATTGTTTGGGTTGCTGAATCATTCTTTAATTTTCGACTGAGTTCAAATCCTGCATCTTGTTTTCCAGGAAACATCACATCTAAAATAATAACATTAGGGTTGTTTTGTTTAGCCATAGCTTCGCCTTCTTCAATCGTATAAGCTACTAAAACAGTATAACCATTTGCTTCTAATACAATTTTCATAGGCTCAACAATATCAAAATCATCATCAATAATCAGAATTCTGCTTGTCATAATTAACTCCTTAAATTGATTTGGGCAATAGAATACAAAATGTGCTTCCTTTCCCTTCTTCACTTTCAACTGTTAGTTTTCCTTGATGCAATTCTACAATATTTTTCGCGATTGACAAGCCTAAACCTGTTCCCATTTTTTCTTTAGCAATTGCAGCAGGCGTTCGATAAAATTCATTAAAAATAGAATTCATGTCAGCAAGTGCAATGCCAATACCTGTGTCAGAAATACAAATGACACTGTTCTGAGCATTGTCCTGTACTGCTAATTCAATATTTCCTAAATCCGGCGTATATTTAATAGCATTACTAATCAGATTCATCAAAACAATTTTCATTTTTTCCTCATCAGCAAAAATAAAAAGTGGATTCGCCATTGGTTTGATAGAAAGTGTTATCTGATGTTTCATGAGTTCGCCCTGCATTAAATCAATTTGTTTTTCAAGTAAGGGTTGAATCAAAAATCGCTTTTTTTCAAGATGGCTAGGTGAAAAAGTTTGCAATGTTGCAAAATCAAGCACTTCATTAATTTCTATTAACAAGTTTTCAGCACGGCCATGCATGGTTTGCAGCATATGCAGTTGTGAGTCTGAAAAAGTCCCCATGTAGCCGTCTAACGCAACTTGTAAATAGTTTTGTATAGCAGCTAATGGCGCACGAAGCTCATGAGTCATTTGCCGCATAAATTGACATTTAGCGCCACTGGATTCTAGTAATTTCTGATTAGCAAGTTCAAGCGCTTTTTCATTTTTACGTAATTGGATCATGATCACAATTAAGATAAAACCAAGAAAAACGATCACACTCACTAAAACACTATCAATTAAAAAAGAAAACATATTAAATCCATTCCATATTTAACATACGTGAAATAGCCATAAAAGCTTTCTGACGAATTTCTGTTGGCACTGTAATCAGATTCTGTTCCGTTTCAAGCTGCATTTTAATTTTTTCACGGGTTATTTTTTTCATATTAACACAAATTTGTTGATATCGGTCTATTAAAAATATTTTTTTCTGAGGAGCCTGTTGATAAATGGGATGCTGAATTCCACATTCAGTTCCAATAATAAATTCCTCATGATTATCTGTAATAACATAATCAATGAGTTGACGTGTCGAACCCACAAAAGAGGCATAATTCAAAACGTTTTCATTACATTCAGGATGTGCAATAAAAGGCACATTCGGATGGCGTTTCATAGCTGCAATCACATCTTTTTCTCGTATTTTCTCATGAGTAGCGCAAAATCCATTCCACGGAATAATTGTTTTTTCAGGAACTTGCTTTGCAACCCAAGCAGCTAGATTTTTATCTGGGAAAAACAAAACTGTATTGCTATTAATTCTACGAATAACATCAACTGCATTAGATGACGTACAGCAAACATCACTCACTGCTTTAACTTCTGCTGTAGAATTAACATAGGAAACAATTGTCGCCTCTGGATAAAGAGCTTTTACGTGAAGAATTTGTTCAGAATTAACCATACGCGCCATTGGGCAGCCTGCATCCATGTCTGGAAGCAATACTTTTTTATTCGGTGACAGAATATGTGCAGTTTCAGCCATAAATAAAACACCGCAAAAAACAATCATTTCAGCATTCGTAGCAGCTGCTTGCTGAGCAAGGCCTAAGGAATCGCCCACATAATCTGCAATATCCTGAATTTCAGGAGGCTGATAAAAATGCGCCAAAATAATAGCGCGTTTTTGTATTTTTAATTGCTCAATATCTTGAATAAGTGAATTCATTAATGCTTGAAATGTCGCTGGCTTGTCATAATCATGGCAATATGATGTTCGTTAGCAGCGTCAATCGATTCCTGGTCTTTCACAGAACCACCTGGCTGAATAATTGCCTGAATGCCAGCTTTAGCAGCACGATCAACACTATCCCGAAACGGAAAAAATGCATCAGAAGCCATAACTGCACCCTTGGTTTTTCGTCCAGCTTTTTTAATAGCAATACCTACAGAATCAATACGACTTGTTTGGCCTGCACCCACACCCAGAATCACTCCGTTTTTAGCAATCACAATCGCATTACTTTTAACATGTTTAACAACAATAAATGCAAAATTTAAATCAGCCAAATTTGTTGTTGTTGGTTTTTTGATAGTTGGTATTGTGATTAAATTTTCTGAATCAGATTCTTTATCAAGGTCTTGCAATAAAAATCCACCGCGTACTTTTTTGATATCATAATCAATAAAAGGTGCAAAAAAATTTTCAAGAGCAATCAATCGAAGATTCTTTTTTGTACGAAGGATTTTCAACGCTTCCTGAGAAAAAGCAGGTGCAATGATTGCTTCTAAAAACGTGGTTACCAGTAAATTTGCAGTTGCTACATCAACAGGTTGGTTTAGACCTACAATTCCGCCATATGCAGAAACTGGATCTGCATCAAAAGCTTTTTGATAAGCTTCATCTAATGTTTTACCTAAAGCAACACCACACGGATTAGTATGTTTAATAATAATTGCAGCAGGCTGCGTCCATTCTCTAGCTATTCCATAAGCTGCATCCAAGTCTAAAATATTATTAAAACTGAGTTCTTTCCCTTGAAGTTGCGTTGCATTTGCCAAGCCAGCAGCAATCGGATTACCATAAAATGCTGCATGTTGATGTGGGTTTTCGCCATAACGCAATGACTGGCATTTGGTCATTGGTATCCAATAAGTATCTGGAAAAGCAGTTATACTTGATTGATACTTCTTGCGAAGATAGTCACTAATTAACGTATCATAACGCGCAGTATGTTCAAAAGCCTCAACTGCAAGTTTTTGTTTAGTTTGAAGTGAAATTGTTCCTGTAGCAAGTTCAGCTAGCACGCCTGCATAATGTGCAGGGTTTACGATTACAGCAACATCCTGATGATTTTTTGCTGCACTTCGAATCATACCTGGGCCACCAATATCAATGTTTTCAATGGCATCTTCTAGCGTGACATTTTCTTTTTTAATAGTAGCTTCAAAAGGGTATAAATTAATAATCACTAAATCAATCAACTCGATTTCATGTTTTTTCACAGTTGCCATATGCTCTGGATTGCTACGAACTGCAAGTAATCCACCGTGAACCATAGGGTGAAGCGTTTTAACTCTACCATCCAACATTTCCGGAAAATGAGTTAAATCACTAACATCTCGAACTGTGATTCCTGCATCGCGTAATACCCGTGCAGTGCCTCCAGTCGAAAGAATCTCAACGCCAAGTTTCTGCAACTTTTTGGCAACGTCAATAATTCCAGTTTTATCTGATACACTAATTAATGCTCGCATGTTTAACTCCTTATGAAATAACCACAGACCGCCCACTAACAGATAATCGATTTTCACAATACAATTGAATAGCCTCAGAATAAATCTGATGTTCGTATGTTAATATACGGCTGCCCAAAGAAGCTGCAGTATCTCCAGCTTCAACGCAAACTGATTTTTGAAGAATAATGGGCCCATTATCCAAGGTATCTGTTACAAAGTGAACTGTACAACCACTTACTTTTACACCATAATCCAAAGCTTGTTGTTGAGCATGTAAACCTGGAAATGAGGGCAAAAGACTGGGATGAATGTTCAGAATACGATCCTTAAAATCGTGAATAAAAACAGGCGGCAATATTCGTAAGTATCCAGCTAGAATAATCAAATCGCAGCGATATTGTTTTAGCAAATCAGATAAATAGTAATAATAGGCAGTTGAACTGTCAAATGATGTAGGCAATGCAACATGTGTGGGTATATTATATTGCTTAGCTTTATCAATTCCGCTAGCATTTTCTTTGTCAGATAAAACAACAACAACTTCAGCAGATAATTTTTTTGCTTCACAATTTTTAATGATAGCAAGTAAATTAGAGCCAGTTCCTGAAATCAACACACCTAATCGACAAAGATTACGCGACTTAGTCAATAACAGCTCCGCCAGAACCCATTTCAATATCTCCAATTTTTCGATACGTTGCATTCGCTCGCAAAATCGCTTTAGCTACATTAGGACTCACAACAATGGCCATACCCATTCCCATATTAAAGGTATGAAACATTTCAGCTAATGTTATATTTCCCTGTATTTGAATCCATTTAAAAATTGCAGGAATAGTCCATGCTGTTGAATCAATATGCGCAGTTAAATGACTAGGAATAATACGGCCCAGTTTTTCAGGAAATCCGCCGCCAGTAATATGCGCAATTCCATGAATCGGATGAGTTGAAACAAGGCTCGCAATGTCAGCAACGTAAATTCGTGTTGGCGTCAGCATATCCAAAAGAATTTTATTTTTGTCATTGACTGTTGCCATATCTAGGACTTTTCGTGCTAACGAATACCCATTACTATGAATTCCAGAAGACTCAATCCCAAGAACCCAATCTCCATTTTGAATCCGCGATCCATCAATAATTCGAGATTTATCAACAATGCCAACAGCAAAACCTGCTAAATCATATTCCTTGGGTTGATACATATCTCCCAGCTCAGCAGTTTCGCCACCAATCAATGCACAACCTGCTTGCTTACAACCATCTGCAATGCCTTTAACAAGATTAGCAATGTCATTCGGAACCAATGTATGACAAGCAATGTAATCCAAAAAAAAGAGCGGTTTTGCGCCTGTACAAATCAAATCATTTACGCTCATTGCTACTAAATCAATACCAACAGTATCATGAATATTAGCAGTAATAGCTAGTTTGAGCTTAGTGCCAACGCCATCTGTACTACTCACAATAACTGGCTCTTTCATACCTGTTAAATCAGGTTGAAATAAAGCTCCAAATCCACCAATATTACCAATAACACCTGGAATAAATGTTGACTGAACATGTTGTTTCATTTGTTGAACTGCTTTATTACCTGCAGCTACATTTACGCCAGCATCTTTGTAAGTTAATGTCATAAATCAATCCTTACGCATCAATGATTTTCGTGAAATCAAACAAGGCTGTTATTGTATCATAAACGTCGGAGAATTGGGGAGAAGATTATTGAAAAAATATAGATTTCAAAAAGCCGATGGTTCACGCACGCATTATCCTCTACAAATAAATCGCATGGCATCTAATCGTAAGTGAGCCTTTAAAAGATGTTCACCAATAACAGCCTTTTCATGACGAATCAAGGTGAAAATATGTTTTATTTTTTCCTCCCGAATGTTTTCAGCAATTTCCTTACAATCACCTTGCAATCGTGTTAGTAAAGGAACTAATTCTAGCCACTTTTCTTCGCAATAAGCAGGAAGGCCATCTTTAATCATGGAATTAATTTTGTCACAAGCATACAAACGCGTCACATTTTTGCCCTGATGATCAACCATAACTCGAATCGGCGTTGGTGGCAAATACTGCTCAAGCCGCAACAAAGGAGGGCCAACGCATTCCAAAACAAATACACATTCTAAATACAATTCATGACTCGTTGCATCAGCCCACGTTCCTAGTGCAACATTGCCAAGTTCTGAACCCAAAACAAGATCAATCACCCGTCGCATAATAGGATGATCCCAGGTAATAAAAGGAACGTCGTCCCGACGAAGCGCAAAATCGCGATCACAGGTTAGCAACACCTCATCTCCCCGAATACCTGGAAACAGTTCGCTATGAGGCATAATGTTTTTCAGAAACCAAGTTCGAGTCTGCACTTCTTCATAATCTACTCCAAAATAATCCCATACAGAAACAAGAAAACTATCCAACACCAAACTTTGCCGAAATTCGTTCATAAAAAGCTCGGTTTCTGCAGCTACCTCTGAGGAAAAAGCCACATGCGCTGGAAGATTCATTTGCTCCTTAATATAGTGTTGACTATGATGGGCTACTGCTGTTTGTGTTGATTGAATCAACACAGGAAAATCCTTATGGTAAATTCCTTCATGTCCCAATTTTATCAATTGCTCATAAAAAAGTTCGATAACCAAATTTCCATAAGGAATAATGTGATTAAATATATCAACGCCCTGATGCAGCCAACTAACATAAACTTCGTCAAATGTACCTATGATATAGGGTAAATGAATATGAATATCGTGCAATTGACCCATACGATCTAACCGCCCAATGCGCTGCTGAATCAGGTCTATATCAATAGGATAGTCAAAAAATACAATATGATGTGCAAATTGAAAGTTACGTCCTTCGCTGCCGATTTCCGAGCAAATCAAAAGCACAGCGCCCTGATCATCGCTAAAATGAGCAGCCATTTTATCCCGCTGAAACAAGGTCATGCCCTCATGAAAAAGCGCAAGTGGCCGTGCAGTTAAGGTTGGCAAGGCATCATAAACCCCTATTGCATCTTCTTTACTATGACAACAAAGTAACAGTTTGTCATTATTTAGATTATCAAGCAATAATGCCAGCCATCGCAATCGCGGATCCTGTTGTTGAGGATTAGCTGGTTCCACAGGTGCTAGATGAATATGCCGTTTGGGAAATATTCCAGCTTGCTTTCGCGTGTTACGTACCATGACAAAAGAGTCGGGAAAACGCAACTGCAGCATGGCTGACAAACAATCAAGATCATTCAGCTGCGGCGTTGCTGTAATTAAAATAAGATTGTCAACTGAGCCAGCCAATTCGTTGGCCCATTCTATATGCGTAGCCTTAACTAAATGATGGGCTTCATCAACAATAACCAAATCCCATCCTGCATTAATCAGCTGGCTACGTCGTTGGTTTTCCCCACTAATATTAGACAAAGGAGCTAGAACAAGTTGATGCTCTGAAAATGGATTTTCTACCAGATTAAGCGCTGCTGCTTGACGAAAAAAGAAATCATCTGCCAACGTAAACATTAGATTAAATTTTCGTAATAGTTCAACAAACCATTGAATCATCAATGGCTCTGGAACTAAAATTAGCACTCGCTGAATTTGGTTCCGAAGCATTAATGCATGTAAAAGCAAACACGCCTCAATTGTTTTACCCAAACCAAATTCATCAGCTAATAAAACACGAATTTTTGTTTTTGCCAAAACATAATTCACACTAAATAACTGATGAGGAATTAATTGAATGCGCGGGCCAATCAGTCCAGTAATGCATGATTGAGCAATTTCAACTTGATAATCAAGAACGTTACATCGCAGCATAAACGCCTCATTAGACTCAACTTGCAAAGAAATTAATCGATGCACAGGCGTATTTAAAATTGAAGATGTTGTAATGTGTGACTCTGCCACACGATTTCCTTCACCGAGATAATAAAAAAGTTCATCAATCTCAAGAATAGACTCAATAACAAATGAACCCATATCCTTACTCGTAATTGTATCGCCTACATGAAATTGGATCCGTTTTAGGGGTGCACTAGAAATGGCATATATGCGCGACATATCAGCAAAAGGAAAAACAAGCTGAAGTGTTCGTTCATTTACAGCAGAAATTAACCCGATTCCAAGTTCGGGTTCCATATCGCTTGACCACAATT
>CAYUBI010000008.1:0-33720 GCA_964443005.1 uncultured Candidatus Marinamargulisbacteria bacterium | reverse complement strand
AATTTTATATGCAGAGATAACTTGCATCTCTATTATTTTCTGATATCATATTTATAGAGGAGTAACATGAAAATGATTTTAGACAGTTTATGGAAAAATATTTTTCATCGGGCAACTCCTGAAGACCTTATTAAGATGATGCAGAAATTACCGATTTTTGATGGTTTAACTAATTCTCAATTACAAGCACTGCATGCTAAATTACATATTCGAACTTTCACATTTAATGAACCTGTTTTTCAGGAAAAACAACCGGGTAGTGGCATGTATATTATTCAAAAGGGCAGTGTAGATATTGTTCTTTTGGAAGGATTTAAAGAGCCGAAAATTTTAACAACCTATCATGAAGGTGATTTTTTTGGCGAACTTGCACTGCTTGATGAAAGTCCTCGATCAGCTGCTGCAATTTCTAAAGAAAACAATGTAATATTACTTGGTTTTTTTCGGCCGGATCTTATTGAAATGTTGGCTTCAGAGCCGACTATTGCAGCAAGTATCATTTTTAATCTTGCAAAAATTTTAGGAGCACGACTCCGGGAATCAAATCAAATGCTTCGCAAACTTCAATGCGAGCAGCCTAGAGAAACATGACTATGGTTTCTTTGTCTACGTTTCAGCGATTACTCATTGTTATTGTCTGTATTTTGGGAATTTATTTTTTAGTGAATTATTTTTATGATATTTTGTTGCCTTTTTTTATTTCAGCTATTTTAGCTTATCTGATTAGTCCATTAATTGATGTAATATCGAATCGTTTGCATATTAAACGAATACACGCCATTTCATTGTTTTTTGTTCTTTTTTTTGCTCTGATTCTTGTAGTGATTGTAACTGTAATTCCTAAAACAATTAATTCTGTTAGTGCTTTTCAACAAAACCTTCCGCGATATACAAAAATGGTCAAAAATACATATACAGATTTAGAAAAAGCTTATCCTAAGCAAATGGCAATGATAAAAGATAAAAATATTATTGAAAAAATAGAAGGTTATGTTACAACCTATGCCTCTAATTTGGTTAGCAATTTGCCAAATATGGTTTCGCAAATTTTTAGTATTGTTTCTATTTTGGCAGTATTACCTTTTATTACTTTTTTTTATTTGCTGGATGCACATAAATTAAAACGATTCATTTATGAATTAATCCCTAATAAATATTTTGAGTTATATATTAATTTAACGTTTCGCTTTAATAAACAATTGAGCGGATATGTGAGTGGTCAATTTTTAGAAGCGTCTGTTGTGGGGGTGTTGTCCTTTCTTGGATTATGGCTTTTGCATGTCAATTATTTTTGGGCAATTGGCGCGTTTGCTGGATTAGCTAATCTTATTCCTTACGTCGGTCCAGTTGCGGGTGCAATTCCTGCGATATTGATATCAGTTTTTCAATATGGCTCACTTAATTTAATTTTGCCAATTATTATATTATTTGCTTTGATTCAGTTTATTGATAACATGTTTGTTCAGCCCTTAGTTTTAGGAAAAAGTGTTGATATGCATCCGTTGCTGATTATGTTTGCAGTTATTGTTGGTGGAAAAATTGGGGGTGTTTTAGGCATGTTGCTAGCAGTTCCTATAGCAACAATGACTCAAGTTGCTATTGCGTCTATTTACGAAGAAATTAAATTTTGGCGAGAATTTCAAAAAAAACAACGGTTAGGGTGATTAGATTATCGTGAACCTAGTTTCGCGAAAAGGGTTTGCGCCTCATATTTCTGGTTATCCAGTAGGTGAAATTATTCAGGCTCAGCAGCCTGCGCATATTGCAATACAATGGGACAGCCTTGGCGATTTTCATCCTTTATTAGCTATTGAAAAAGGCGATTTTGTAAAAACCGGTGCTGTAGTTGTGACAGATAAACAACGGCCGTTTATTAAATTAGTTTCACCTGGAACAGGGATTCTTTCTGAAATTGTATATGGAGCTCGCAATATTATTGAGCAACTGATTATTTCTCTTGATAAAAAAGAAGCTTTTGTAGAATTTCCAGCCATAAAGGCAGCTGACTTAATGTCATTAGATCGACAAATTCTGCGTCAGCGATTAATTGAAAGCGGATTATGGGCATGTTTTAAACAGCTTCCTTATCAGCAAATTCCTTTTCCCGAAACTATTCCGCAACGAGTCATTATTTCGTTAGATAGTAATGAGCCTTTTTGTCCTAGTTCACATCATTATCTTTGTGGCCAAATTAATGCGTTGCTGTTTGGAATTGAGATTGTTAAAAAATTAGCAAATAATCGTGTGATTGTAACTGCGTATACCACTAATCCATTATTAAACAATGAACTTTCCAAAATAGTTACTCATCGTATTTCTGGAAATTATCCAGCAGGTGATGCTGTTGTTACAAATTTTCACACTCGAAAAACGATTCAAGATAACCAGTCATGGATTATTTCAGGCACGGATGTTCTTGCAATGGGGCGTTTTTTGTTAACAGGCCGTTATCCAACCGAGGTTCTGGTTGGTGTTGGTGGGCCAGCGTCTTTGATAACTGCTTTTGTTCAAACGCGTTATGGTGCGCCAGTTTCAGTATTATTCGACAAGCAGCCGCTTGATATATCAGCACGGTATATTGCAGGCGGATTATTTCGCGGACGCTCAGTGACTCGTGACTGCTTTTTAAAAAGGGAAGAAACTTCAGTTATTGTATTGCCAGAAGAGAATTCACCGCAATTTCTAGGCTTTATGAGGCTCGGAAAGCAATGTGCAAGTTTTTCAAAAGCTTTTTTATCTAAATTGAATTTAAAACCATTGCTAATGACGACTGGAATGCATGGTATAGAGCGAGCATGTATAAATTGTGGATTATGTAGTGCCATTTGTCCGGTGAACCTTCTTCCTCAATTTTTGTATAAAGCAATTCTTTTAAATCATTTAGACGAGGCCATTGATAGTGGCTTGCTAGATTGTTGTGCTTGTGGTTTATGCACGTTTGCGTGTCCGTGCAAAATTGAGATAGGCGAGATATTCAAACAAGCCAAAAAATCATGGGAAATCAAAGACTTATGAAGAGTCGCTTATTTTCATGGTTATGCTTACAGAGAAAATTATTTGAACCGTCAGGCCAATTTTCACGGCTATTTCCGCTATACGAAGCAGTGGCCTCCTTTTTGTTTGTTTTTCCAACAATTACACAAAAAGCTCCTGCAGTTCGAGACTATCTAGATCTGAAACGAATCATGACTATTGTTGTGCTTGCTTTGCTGCCTGCAACGATATTTGGTATATATAATGCTGGATATCATAGTTTAGCATTGCAACAAGCACATTTTTCAGCTGTTTCAGTGTGGATTCGTGGTGCATGGATTGTATTTCCTATTATTGCTGTATCGTATAGTGTCGGTGGCTTTTGGGAGATACTTTTTGCTGTAGTTCGTCGTCGCGAAATTAGTGAAGGATTTTTAGTTACGGGTCTTATTTTTCCACTGATATTGCCGCCTTCGATTCCATTATGGCAGGTAGCCTTAGGTATGACTGTTGGCATTGTTATTGGAAAAGAAATTTTTGGCGGAACCGGTCGAAATTTTATGAATCCAGCTTTAGTGGGTCGTGCTTTTTTGTTTTTTTCTTTTCCAGCCAGAATGTCGGGTGATGCGGTTTGGACAGCATTAGTACAAGCAAAAAGTTCGGTTACAGATGCAGTCACACATGCTACTCCGCTGGCAATAGCCAAGCTTGCAGAAGCCCCACTGATTGTTGAGCGAGTATTATCTCAAGCAGGTTATGGGTTTAGGGAGTTGTTTTTCGGTTTACATGTAGGAAGTATTGGTGAAACATCTTTTTTATGTATTTTATTAGGTGCGGCATTGCTGTTATTAACAGGTATTGCAAGTTATCGTATTGTTTTGGGTGGACTTGGCGGACTGATCTGTACTGCCTTTGTTTTTAGTTTTTTGTCCACAGCTGAGTCTGCACCCATATTTTCAATGGCACCTCTGACGCATATTATGATCGGTGGATTTGCTTTTGGTCTTATATTTATGGCCACAGACCCAGTGACTGCACCCGGCGTTCCAGAAGCACAGTGGGTGTATGGATTTCTAATTGGCTTATTCGTTGTAATTGCTCGTTGTTTTAATTCTGCATATACAGAATCTACTATGTTGGTTATTTTGCTTATGAATTTGTTTGCACCGTTATTTGATGTTATTTCTCAATGGTTTCGAAAGAAAAGACGTATCAAAAATGCTGGGTAATTATAAAGCAATTTTGTTTGTAATTGTTTTATGTTGTGTTTGTAGCAGTTTGTTGTTGCTTGCGTTTACAGCACTTCAGCCGTTTCATGAACGTAATCGGCTTAACGAGCAACATCGTCACATACTTATAGCTGCAGGCCTAGTCAAATCAACAGCGCAATTATCACGAATTGATAGTGAGAAATTGTTTTCTGACCATATTCGAAGGTCAGCTACTTTTGATAAGCTGTTATTGTTTAATATTGTAACTGACAATAATCACATCATTGGGTTTGTAATGCCTTTTGCTATTCAAGGTGTATGGGGCGAAATACAAGGTTATATTGGCGTTCAATCTGATAAAAATACTATTCTTGGTTTTACTGTTAGTCGTCATAGTGAAACGCCAGGACTTGGTGCAGAAATTCAATCTGCTGCTTTTTCAGACAATTTTGTCGGAAAACATTTGAGAGATCACGAAGGCATGATGGTTGGAATCATGGTATCAAAGGGACATGTACATGATTTGCTGTTAAGTGAAAGCAGAGCTAACTACGTAGATGGAATAACGGGTGCAACGTTAACAGGAAAAGCAATTACGCTTGGGTTCAAATCTCTTGTAACGAAGTACGAGTCTTTTTTAAACGAAAAATCGGTAAAATGAAATATCCATCGCCGCTCCTAAAAACATTCACACGCTCAATATGGAAACAAAATCCAGTAACGTGTCAAATTATGGGGATTTGTTCTGCACTTGCTGTAACCATGCAGCTTAAAACTGCAATTATTATGGCGATTTCTTTAACATTCGTACTCATTGGATCTAATGGAATTGTTTCACTGCTTCGGCAATGGATTCCGCGCAATATACGAATAATTATCGAACTTATTATTATTGCAACATTTGTCATTTTTGTTGATCAACTTTTGCAAGCCTTTGCTTTTTCAATTAGCAAGCAATTATCGATTTTCGTAGGTTTGATTGTTACCAATACGTTGGTCATGGCTCGTGTAGAAGGTTTTGCTTTGCATCATCCTGTGTTGCCATCATTACTTGATGGGCTTGGCAATGGAATCGGATATGGTAGCGTTTTATTGATAGTTGCTAGTATCCGAGAACTATTTGGCTTTGGAACAATTCTTGGATTTCATGTGTTGCCTTCTTGGTTCGCAATCATTGGTATTGAACCGATTAATTTGTTACTAATGGCTCCAGGTGGATTTATTGTTATCGGTTTATTGGTATGGTTACAGCGCAGCATCATTCAAGGGCCTGAATGATGAGCCATTTACTCAATTTAGCGATTTCTTCCATTTTTGTAAATAATATTGCTTTAGCCTCTTTTTTAGGCATGTGTTCCTTTATAGCCTGTTCAAAATCGCTGCGCACTGCTTTTTTTCTTGGGCTTTCTGTGACATTTGTAATGGCTATTGCTACTCCAATGAATTGGTTAATTCATCACTTTTTGTTGGGCCCTGGTGCTTTAAGCTGGATGGGGTTTTCTTCTATTGATTTTAGTTTTTTAGAGCTTGTTGTTTTTATGGCTGCTATTGCTACGTTAACTCATAGCGCTGAAATGATTATTGAGCGATATCTTCCTGTGTTGTCTTCATCACTCGGTATATTTTTGCCACTTATTGCTGCTAATTGTGCCATATTAGGTGTGTCTTTGTTTACAGTTCAGCGGCAGTATACTTATAGTGAAGCGCAGGTTTATGGAATAAGCGCAGGAATAGGTTGGACGCTAGCAATTGTTGCGATGGCAGCAATTCGTAAAAAATTAGAATATAGTGATGTACCTAAGGGGCTGCGTGGTTTTGGAATTACAATGATTATCATGGGATTAATTTCTATGGCATTTATGCTGTTTTCGGGAATAGGCAGTTAACACATGATTTATATTGTGGGTATTGTGTTGTTTACGCTTATCATTTTTAGTTTTGTTATATTTATTTTTTTGCTTCAATTTTGGCTTGTGCCAGAACAACAATGCAAACTTGTAATTAATGATCAACCAGCAACAACCTTTACTGTTAATGTTGGGGAATCGCTACTATGTACGCTTGCAGAGCAAAAAATATTTTTGCCATCAGCTTGCGGAGGCAAAGGGACTTGCGGAATGTGTACGTGCATAATTACCTCAGGTGCAGGGCCTTTTCTAGCCATAGAAGACGCGATGTTGACTCGCTTACAACAGAAACAGCAGCTGCGCTTAGCCTGTCAGCTAAAGGTAATCGATACGCTTCACTTAACGTTATCCTCTTCAGTTTTGCATGCCCAACATTATCAAGCAAAAATTAAGCACTCAAAATTTTTAGCTCCATTTATTAAAGAATTGACGCTGGAATTAATAAACCATCATCCATTTCCATTTCTTAGTGGACAATATATTCAACTAGATATTCCTGCATATTCTGCTAGTTTTTTAGATATAAAATTAGAAAAATCGTTTAGCCACGAATGGGAACAGCAGGGCTTGCTGGCTAAGAAGGTATGCTGTGACGAGGCAGTTTCTCGTGCATATTCGTTAGCTAATGCAGCAGCAGTTACAACTGAAATATCGCTGATTATTCGACTTGCACTGCCTCTCCAAAAATTAGGTCAACCAGGTGTTGGTTCTTCGTATCTTTTTTTGCTTGAAGTTGGTAGCTTGCTCGAATTTACAGGCCCATTTGGTAATTTTTTGATAAAAAATACCCAACGAGAATGTTGTTATATTGCAGGTGGCGTTGGGATTGCAGCTATTCGCAGTCATTTGCAAGAGTTATTCCTAGCAACTGATGTGAATCCTCCGATTTCTTTATGGCAAGGAGCGCGTAGTCAACAGGATTTAGTATATGCTAATGAATTTGAGGCATTCGCTATACAAAAAAACAACTTTTCCTATTATCCAGTTATTTCTGAACCTATTGTTAACGACTCATGGAATGGACGCATAGGATTACTCAACGAGCATATCTATACAGAGTATGTTTTGTTGCATCCAACACCTACGGAAGTCGATTATTATATTTGTGGGCCGTTGCTAATGATGACTGCAGTTACGAAGATGTTAATAGATGCAGGAATTCCTGCAGCAAACATTTGTAGTGATCCGTTCAATTAGTTTTTATTATTTGCTTGTCTTCAAAAACGCAAACAGAACCAAATACACCATCATATCCTGCGTTGATGGTTACTTTGCCTTGCCTTAAACGTTCAATGCCTTTGGCTAAGTGTTTGCCGCCGTAGGTTTCAATTTGATCTAGAGGCAATACTAAAAGAATATCAAATTCGGGACCTAGGCTAGAAATTAGTGAATGATAGGTTTTTTGAACTGCTTTCCCAGATGTGCTTTTTAACCCAGCTGCTTGTGCCAATACTTCCATAAGTGGAGTAATGGACTGAAAAGATTGATGAAACTGATTGAGTGGCACAGTAGATCGATCTGCCAGTTCTGTGACTCGATATAAAACGCCAACGGTCAGTGGTTTACCACAGTTAGGACATAAACCATGATGTTTTCTGGTTTCTAGTGGATTAAAGTGCACATGACAATTCCGGTGACCATCTTCATAATATTTTCCTTCTTGAGGAAAAAATTCGATGGTTCCTAAAAAACCTTTGTCTTCTTTTAATGCAGAATAAATTCCAGAGTAACTCAGTTCAGTATCAAATATATTGGCTTCTCTCCCTAGTTTTTCTGGTGAATGCGCATCTGAATTAGAAACTAAACGAAATTGATCTAAAAAGCTACAAAGACGATTCATGGGTGGATCGCTGGATAATCCAGTTTCAATAGCAAAAATATGATGGGTCAGTTCATCATAACAATCTTCAAAGCAATCAAAGCCAGACTTGGAGCCTAAAACTGAAAACCACGGAGTCCAAATATGCGCAGGAATTATAAACGCATGTGATGCACTATGAAGTACATATTCCAGTAAAAGTTTGGCGTCTAGCCGAAGAATTGGCCGTCCATCTGCTTCGATGTTACCTATAGTTGCTAAACGAGACTGTACTTGTTCAACAGCTTTAAATGTAGGAAAAACGCAAATAGAATGAATTTTACGAACTTTTCCAGCTTTTTTATATATGGTGCTAACTTCGCCGGTTAACATAAAAAAAACAGTTGATTGCGGGCCAAAGGGAATTCTTAGTTCTGGCTTTAATCGCAAGAGTCCATTGTCAGCAATTTCAAAGTTATCTTTGATTTCTTTAAGCCACCCTGGATGAAAACAATCTCCAGTACCAACAACATGAATGCCTTTTAGCCGCGCCCAAAAATCTAGCTGCGCAGGCGTTAGCTGCTTGCTGGTTGCTATTGAAAAATGAGAATGTGTATGAAAGTCGGCTATAAATCGCAAGGAACTAGGCCGTAATCATTGCTGTATGAGCTGCACCCACTATTCCTGAATCATCTCCCAGTGCTGCTAAAACAATTGTAGGCTTGATAAAGGCAACTTCATTTGCTTTTTCCTTTATTTTCTCAATCATTTGTGTGCCCAAAGCTTGGGCAATTCCGCCGCCAATAATAAAAATTTCTGGATCCAAAAAATTTGCTAGGTTTCCAATAGCAGCGCCTAAATACATTGCAGCAGATTTTATCACATTTCGAACATGCTTGTTTTCGTGATAGGCTTTAGCCAAAAATGAACTTCTTACAATTCCATCTGGTAAAATCATTCCTGCTTCCCTTAGCTGTCGAGTCATTGCAGTTTTACTTGCCATGGCTTCTAAGCAGCCTTTTTTCCCGCAATTACATTCTGGCCCATCTAATACAAGCGTAATATGTCCAAGTTCTCCAGCTATCCCGTGAAGTCCCTGCAGTAACTCTCCATTAACCATGATTGCGCCGCCAATTCCTGTGCCAACAAATAGTCCAATGCCGTTTTGGTATGTTTTTCCAGCTCCTTGCCACCATTCCCCTAGCATGCCAACATTAACATCGTTTTCTAAAAATATCGGGACAGTGAACCGTTGATGTAAGCGGTCTCGCAGCAAAATATTTTTCCATTTAAGATTCGGGGAAAAAATAACGATTCCGTTTTTTTTATCAATAGCTCCTGGTACTCCAATGCCAATAGCTTTGATTGGCTCAAGGGATTGTTTTGCAACTATGTCTATTGCTGTCATCATTTTTTCTAAAATTATGTCTGGCCCTTCTTCTGGAAGGGTTTTAAGCTTTTCGCGAACTAAAACTTTGCCATATTCATCAATGAGTCCTACTAAAATTTTTGTTCCACCAACATCAACACCAATATACATGCTTGTCTCCTTAAGAAAATATGCTACCATATTACCATGACAATCAACCCTTTTTATATCACTACGCCAATATATTATGTTAATGATGTGCCGCACATTGGGCATGCCTATTGCACCCTTGCTGCAGATATTTTGGCACGACATCATCGCCAATGGGGAGAGGATGTGTTTTTTTTGACTGGTTGTGATGAGCACGGTCAAAAAATTGAAAAAACAGCTCAAGCGCTTGGTGAAACGCCTCAGCAACTTGTTGATCGAGTTAATGTTCGTTTTAAAGAATTATGGGACGTTTTAGGTATCACCTACGATGATTTTATTCGAACTACAGAAACGCGACATAAAAATATTGTGCAAACTTTTTTTAAAATAGTTTATGATAAAGGGTTTATTTATTTAGGGGAATATGAAGGCTATTATTGCAGGCCCTGTGAAACGTATATTGCAGAAGGTCAATTACAAAATGGATGTTGCCCAGAATGTCATCGAGAAGTTACTCGTTTAAAAGAAGAATCTATTTTCTTTAAACTTTCAGCTTTTCAGCAATTATTAATCGATTATTTTGATCAGCATCCTGATTTTATTCAACCAGAATCGCGTCGAAACGAAATACTTAATTTTATTAATAGCGGACTACAGGATTTATCAATTAGCCGGACAAGCATGAGTTGGGGTATCGAAATTCCACAAATACCAGAATTAAAAATAACACAAAAACATTATATTTATGTTTGGTTTGATGCTTTAATTAATTATATTAGTGCTTTGGGATTTGGTACATCAAATGATCAGCGGTTTCAAGCATATTGGCCTGCAACACTTCATTTAGTAGGCAAGGACATTGTTAAGTTCCATGGTGTGATTTGGCTGGCGATGTTGATGGCTGCCGGAATTGAAGCCCCAATAAAAATATTTGGTCATGGCTTTATCAATAAGGGCGGCGAAAAAATGTCAAAGTCTAAAGGAAATGTTATTGATCCCTATTTAATTATCAACGATTATGGCGTAGATGCTTTTCGATATTTTTTGTTTAGGGAAATTGTTTTTGGGTTGGATGGAGTATATGGAGACGAAGTGATGCATGCTCGATATAATGCAGATTTGGCTAATGATTTAGGCAACTTGCTAAATCGAACACTAAATATGGTCAAAAAATATAATCATTTACATGTTCCGGTTTTTTCAGCGGAACATTTATCTGTAGGTGGTGCTGAGCTGTTGGATATGGCGCAAGCTCTTCCACTTGAAATAAAGCATCTTTTGCTTCAATTTAAGTTTTCCGTAGCATTAGAAGCAATTTGGAAGGTAATTAGCCGGGCGAATCGATTGATAGAGGAAACTGCTCCGTGGACATTAGCCAAAAATGCGGAGACCAGCTTGTTGCATACATTTTTGTATCTTCTTCTGGATACTCTTCGGCAGATAGCTATTCAATTGGCACCTTTTATGCCAGCTACAGCTGACGCTATGTTCTTTCAATTGGGATTGGATGTTTCGCCTCATGTTCCAGTGACCGGGACTTTGGTTTTTCCAGGCTTTATGAGTAATGCCTTGTTACGAGAGCCTAGTCCGCTATTTCCACGTCGGGAAAAAGAAGCCTAGACTACTTCATTATCCGTTTTCCGTAATAGCCTTTTTTATTTGTTCTAACGTATATTTAAAATTAGTATTGGAAAAAATTTCTTCTTTAATTTTGTCACAAGCATGCATAACTGTTGTATGGTCGCGTCCTCCGAAATTTTCGCCAATCTTTGGTAATGACAAGTTTGTCATTTCACGTGTTAAAAACATAGCGATTTGACGGCTATGTGCAATATCTTTAGTTCGTGTTTTTGCAGAAAGATCGTTGATGTCCATTGAAAAATAGACAGAAACTGCTTTTTTAATAGCTAAAACCGAAACAATTTTACTGCTAGCATTTCGAACAATATCTTTAATAACATCTTTTGCTAAGGCAATTGTTATTTCCTGATGTACTAGCGATGCATAAGCAATAATGCGAATTAAACAGCCTTCTAATTCACGAATATTAGAAATAATTTGGCTTGCAATGTAATGAACGACTTCAGGTGGTAATTCCATATTATCTTTTAAAGCTTTACTGCGAAGAATGGCTATGCGCGTTTCAAGATCTGGAGGTTGAATATCAGCAGAAAGGCCCCAATCAAAACGTGACTTTAAACGTTCTTCAATATCTGTAAATTCTTTAGCTGGACGATCTGATGAAATGACAATTTGTTTATTATGTTCGTAGAGTGTATTAAACGTGTGAAAAAATTCTTCTTCAGTTCGACCTTTTCCTGCTAAAAATTGAATATCATCAATCATTAAAACATCCATTGTTCGATATTTTTCACGAAATTCTGGCATTTTGTTGTCTTGAATTGACTGAATTAAATCATTCGTAAATTTTTCTGCTGCAACATACAATACATTCATTTTTGGAAATGCTTTTTTGATTTGATTGCCAGCAGCATGAAGCAGATGAGTTTTTCCTAATCCAACACCTCCATAAATGAAAAGTGGATTATAGGCTTTTCCTGGACTTTTTGATACTGCAACTGTTGCTGAATACGAAAACCGATTAAAATGTCCAACAACAAAGTTATCAAACGAATATTTTTCATTTAGAGATGGGGAGTTTACGTAGCGGCTTACATATGGCAAGGATTGCTGCACAACATGCGCTGAGGCTTCTCGTAGTTGATCAATTTCATGATCCATTTCTTTTTGTTGTTCTTCAATAATTTTAGTATGAAGCTGAATATCAAAGCCAAATCTATTTGCAACAATATGCTTGCTAAAATGTTCACATCTGTCAACAAACCAATTTCGTGAAAAAATAGTTGGAACGCCAATTGTTAGCTCGTTATTAACAAATGAAATGGGTTTACATGCATTGCGAAAAGTTTCAAAAGCTGGCTTTGGAAGCTTTTCGCGCAACTCCTGAGTAATTGCATCCCAAATATCGATGATTGAATGATCCATCTACGACGCACCTTACCCACAACTTGTCCACACGGCTTGCCAACATTGCCGGGTTGTGGATAACCGGCTGTGCAAAAATAGGCTGTCCGGAATCATATCAGACAAAAAGGCAATAATCAATCGAAAAATTCATTGTTAATTTTAAATAAAAGCTCTAAAATAGAAAATGATAATAAATAATGCATTGGAATAAATAATGAAGCGTCCTGAATTAGTTGTGCCTGCTGGGAATCTGGAAAAATTGAAAACTGCCATTTTATTTGGTGCTGATGCAGTTTATGCTGGACTTAAAGGGTTTTCTTTGCGTGGAGATCATGCAGAAATGAATCTCGAGGAAATTAAGGAAGCCCTTCGGTATGTTCAAAAAAAAGAAAAGCGTTTATACATTGCCGTAAATTTTTTTCCAACTGAAAAAGATTTAGAACCATTAGTTATTGATTTAGAACAATTACTGGCTTTAGATATTCATGGATTAATTGTATCTGATGTTGGCGTGCTTCAGTGGCTACAACAAAAACAAACGTCGATTCCAATTCATTTATCTACACAGGCCAATACGTTAAATAGTTTAGCTGTACAATTTTGGCAGAATCATGGAACTCGACGCATAATTTTGGCACGAGAAGTTTCTTTTACGGATATCAAAATATTTCGTGAAAAATTTCCTGATCTTGGCATTGAGCTTTTTGTTCATGGATCCATGTGTATTTCTTATTCGGGTCGATGCATGTTAAGTCAGTATTTTACCGGACGTGATGCAAATCAGGGCGATTGTGCGCATACGTGTCGATGGGAATATGATATTGTGGAAAAAAGTAGACCGGAACAACGATTTCCAGTTGTTGAAGAAGCCCATGGAACGTATATTTTTAATTCCAAGGATCTAAATTTGCTTGCAGAAGTACCGTTACTGATGTCCGTTGGTATTGATGCCTTTAAAATTGAAGGTCGAATGAAAAGCCCGTATTACATTGCTATGGCAACTAAATTGTATCGAGAGGTCATTGATAAAACTTTAGCAGGTGAGCAATTTGATATTAATCCTTATCTTCGTCAACTTGAAACAGTTTCTCATCGTGGTTATACCCGAGGATTCTTTTTTGGTTTACCAACAGTAGATGATTATCAACATCAAACTGGACAATATCTTCGAACTTATGATTTTGTAGGGGTTGTCGATGAATATGACAAAAAAACTGGACACATGTTCATTAAAGTACGGCATAATATTCGTGTAGGAGATATTATTGATATTATTGAGCCAGGAAAAGAAAAAATTAGATCGATAACTATTGAAAAAATGTGGGATCTTTATAAGGAACTGTTAGTTGAATCTGCACATAATGGTTTTTTCGTTTCAATTCCTATTCATGAGAAAGTAAAAAAATATTCTATTTTGCGTCGACCTATACGGGCAATTGTGCCACCACGAGTTCAGGAAGCGTTGGTACAACAAAGCAAGTCTTTTGCAGCATTTGTTCCAGCAGTAAATGATAGCAAGGATGTGGTGGCTGAAAAATCGGTTCAGCTAGCCAGAAAACGATATTTTGGAATCGTTAAGAAGTTTTTTGTTTTACCAAAATTATCCATTAAGCCACGTATCAAATATGGCATATTTACACTATTAGGCTTATTAGTTTTAGTAGCTCCATTTTTATATTTTTCAGCAACACATTCAAGCAAAGATGCTGTTTTCGCTGGTAAATTTCAAATTCTTTATCCTCCAGCAAATGCAAAAATCACGGAAGAAAAAGTAGTCATTCAAGGAAAAATAAAAAATATTTCAAAAGTATATATTAATGGGAATGAAGCTTCAGTCAAAGATAATGAGTTTTTCTTTCCCTTCCCATTAATTCAAGAAGGAAAAAATACAATTTTGTTAAGTTTTATTGATGCGTTTAATAATAAAAAACGAGTTTGGTACCATATATATAAGGAGGCTAGTCTTAAATAGCAGACTCTATGCCAATTAATCAATTATTGATTCGAAACTTTTGTATTATCGCACATATTGACCATGGAAAATCAACGTTGGCTGACCGATTACTTGAAATGACGCATACAATTGATGCGCGACAAATGACAAATCAAGTATTAGATAGCATGGATCTTGAAAAAGAGCGCGGAATAACGATTAAACTTCAAGCTGCGCGACTAAACTATCTTGCACGTGATGGCAATGTTTATACGTTGAATTTAATTGATACGCCTGGGCATGTTGATTTTTCTTATGAAGTGTCTCGAAGTTTAGCTGCTTGCGAAGGTGCATTATTGGTAGTAGATGCTTCTCAAGGCGTAGAAGCGCAAACATTAGCAAATATATATTTAGCAATGGAGCACAATTTATCTATTATTCCATTGATGAATAAAATTGATTTGCCAGGAGCAGATGTTCCAAAAGTTAAACGAGAAATTGAAAATATTTTGGGGCCCTGTGAACCGTATTTAATTAGTGCAAAAACAGGCGAAGGTGTTAGTGAAGTTCTTGAAGTAATTGTTCGCGACATTCCTCCACCGCTGGGATCTGTTGATGCTCCGTTACAGGCGCTTATTTTTGATTCGAAATTCGATGTATATCGGGGCGTCATTGTATACGTTCGAATTAAAGCTGGCGTTATTGTGCCTGGAATGAATATTTTAATGATGGGAACAACTCGTGTTTTTGAAGTCCAGGAAGTTGGCGTGTTTCGGCCGATGATGACGCCCACTTCATCGCTCAGTTGCGGAGAAGTCGGTTATATTGTTGCCAATATTAAGAACCTAGGAGATTCCCGAGTTGGGGATACTGTAACTGAAGCAAAACGAGCGTGTTCTGAAGCTTTGCCTGGATACAAAGAAGCGAAATCTATGGTTTTTTGCGGGTTTTATCCGATTAATAGTGAAGACTACGAATTACTGAAAGAAGCCATTGCTAAATTAAAGCTAAATGATGCAGCCCTTAATTATGAGCCTGAAACTTCTCTGGCATTAGGTTTTGGTTTTCGCTGTGGTTTTTTAGGCTTGCTACATATGGAAATTATTCAGGAACGCATTCGCCGTGAATTTAATTTGGAAATTATTGCTACAATTCCATCCGTGCGTTTTCGTGTTTGTTTAATAAATGGAAATAGTATAGATGTGGATAATCCGGTTCATTTGCCAGATCGAGGGCTAATTGATTTTATTCAGGAACCGTATGTAAAAGCAACCATTATTTTGCCAAATGAATATATTGGGGCCATGATGGATTTATGTAATGATCGACGAGGGAAAATGCTTCATATGGAATATTTGGCAGAAACGCGTGTTTTGCTGCATTATTATCTTCCGTTGGTTGAAATTATTACTGATTTTTTTGATCGATTAAAATCAGTTTCGCGCGGGTATGCCTCTTTTGATTATGAGTTGGAAGGGTATCAGGAAGCGAATTTAGTTAAAGTAGATATTTTGTTAAAAAATGAAGCTGTTGACGCTTTTTCATTTATTGCACATCAGGACAAAGCTTATGGGCGGAGTCGTGATATTTGTGCCAAATTGAAAGAACTTATTCCTAGGCAAATGTTTGAAATTCCAATTCAAGCTGCAATTGGAGCTAAGGTTATTTGTCGGGAAACTATTTCTGCGATTCGTAAAAATGTACTAGCAAAATGTTATGGCGGTGATATTTCACGCAAAAGGAAGTTGCTTGAAAAACAAAAAGAAGGCAAAAAGAAAATGAAAAACATAGGCTCTGTTGATATTCCCCAAGAAGCCTTTTTAAGTATACTTAAAATTGATCAATAATTCACTTTTTCGATATTTAAGTCCAACGGTTTATTTGTTTACAGATTTAATTGAATAATTAGCTCGATTTCTCCAACTCCCATATTATAGGTTTTTGCGATTATTTCCTTAGGCACAGTCATTTCAACTAATTTGAGAATTTTTTGTTGTTTATTTAAGGATACATCATTTCCTATTGAATCGATTTCTGTAGTCCAATCTTTTTTTTCTTCACTTGCTTTTGGTTCTACGTCTGTTATCTGGGGTGTTTCTGTTATAGGAAAATTAGTTTCAGCTGGTTCTGTAGCTAATTGTGGTGGACTAATAGTCTCTGCGGGTTGGGGTGGTGCAGGCAATTCGGTTTTATTTTCAAAAAGAGAGGGATCTTTGTTTTCAACTGTAGGGATAATGGGTGGCGGAACCAATGGCTGCGTTGAGGCAGGAACGAGTATGGCTTGCTTCGGAGTTGATGCTAGTTCGGCAAGAACGTGCGTTTTTTCTTCCAAGGATAAAAGGAGCGTTTTTGCTTCAGTACTGACACGTGTTGAGGCTAATTCTAGCTCTTTAATCAGTCCGGATACCGTATTTTCTAATTCTTCTAGTTTATCAGTTTTTGTTAGCAAGGTAATCCCGCGTTGTTGTTGGTTAATGCGTTTGATCTTAATTAATAAAATTAGAATAATAAGTGTATTGATTACAAGTGTAATAATAATAAAGGCAAATAATAGAGCATATTTTTTCGAATGTAATGCACTAGCTTTATAAGCTAGCAATTCATTTTGAACAAGAGCTTGTTGATCTAAAATATCAGTTGTTGGGTTTTTCTGAATTGCAATATTTGTAATAGGTGTGGCTTTTCGAGTTTTATTAATTTCTTCTAAATCAGCTAGTGATGGAGATTGAGCAATAACTTTAATTTCTTCTACGGGAGTTGGTTTTATCAACTCTTTTTTTTGAATGGGAGTTATTGGCTTAATCGAGGTTACCATTACAGGTGTGATCGGTTTTCCGTGATTTTTCAAACGAAGGGATGTTTGAAGGTTCATTAACCAATCTTGGCCAAGACTTTCAGGCGTGGCATGATTAAATTCTACTTCATCAGCGCGAATTGAAAAAATAGGAATTGTTTTATACATAGCAGTATAAATGTCGTTTATATATGTCCAATGCACATTGCTAATGTCTGCTTCTGTTCGAAGATAGGTGCTAATATTTATAGCAGCTTGTTGCGCTCGAGCAAATGAAGACGTATATGCACCCTTGCTGGCAAACCGAATAATAGCTTCTTCATCATAATAGACTGTACCAACACGTTTACCTAAATACTCTTCACTCGTTGCTCTAAATTCTCCAGCAATGACGATCCCAGTAACAAGGATAACAAATAATAGTTTTATTCCGATGTTCATGTTGCCCCCCTATAATTATATTTCCCAATCAAATTGATGTCCAACGTCTGGATCATCATAACTAACATATTCTGTCGCATTATTCTCGGATACAGCGGCATTTTCAGTGCTATGAATCAGTTGATCTTCACGTTTCCTTTTTTGTTGATCGTCATTGCCTGATTCCGAATCTGAAATACGTTTGGAATCTGTTGAATGCTCAATTCCTGCAGTCTTGTCCTGAGTTAAATTCATTTCCTGTCGCATCATCTCTGCAAGTTGATGTTGATGCGTTTGTTGAAACCCTTGCCCTGAAACTTTAGCAACATCTGAGGGAGGATTCGCAAATGATGAATACTCGATAGCCCCAATCGTCATAGTAATAAGGTATCATTTTTTATGTTGCAGAGCAAGCTAGTTAATTGTTAGCACTATATTATACCTATTATTCCTTTTGACTTGACGTTTCCTACCTTTTTTGTTTACTATAAGATTATAGTTAATTATCATATGATCTAGTAATCTACTAGTGTATGTTTTTATCTATTTTAGAAAGGGGGGTGGCATCATTAACATTAAAAGTAAACTCATTTATAATTCATTTACTGTGATTATTGCTATGATTACACTGGTAATTACAGCATTGTTCGGCTTAACAATTATTCGGAAAAACATTGATTTACTCACTCAAAAAACTGCACCGTATCAATTAAAAACTATCAACGAACAGCGAGTGTTGCAAGCGCATACAACAGCAGTTATGAGTATTTCTGGTGCGAGTAAAAAAGAAGAATATGATAGTTTATTAAAGCAAGTAAATTTTTCGTTACAAAATGTGAAAAATAATTTTGATGATATGGCAAACCTTAAAGGTCAACGTAATAGTTCGGAAAAAGAAATTTTTGATATTACACAAGCTATTAGTGATATTGTTTTTAAAAAAATTCAGTCTACAGTTGAAACAGAAAAAGCACTAAAGGGCATGAGTGATATTTTAAAAGAATCTGGACTAAAAATGAAAGAGATTGATCTAAGTATGCAGAAACTTCAATCCAACACGTCTGGAGTCATGCTGTATAATATTGACAATTTGATTGGTGCCAACAAAAAAGTCAATGAAATTACAACTGCTCGAGATGGATTAAAAGATCTTATTATTCAAATTAGCAAAATTCCGGTTTCTACAGATAAACGGTCAATCGTTAATTTGAAAGATAAGATTAATACGAGTCTTGATAAAACAAATACAGTGCTATTGAATGCCAAAGGTGTTAAGGGGCTAGTTGCAGAGTTAACCCCTCGGCTTAAGACGCTTCGTGAACGAATCAATTCGTCTAAAGGATTAATTTATCTTCAGCTAGCAATGATTGCTGACGAAAACGATAGCTTAAAAGATGAAATTGATGCGCAAACCAAAGAATTAGTTTATGAAGTTGAATATATGTTGCCATCTATAGAAAAAGAAATTGTTAATTCTAATTCTCAGTTAAAAACAAATACAACCAGCATGTCAAAAAATATGAATAGTTATTCGGATACAACAGCCATTCTTTCCGCAGCGTCTGCATTGTCTTTACTAAGTATTGCTATTGAAGCGAATATAAATTATTGTTTTAATGTTCATTTTCTCCGTGATTTTGAAACAATTCTTGAAGCAATCAATGGTCAGTTTAATCATATGCAAAATCTTGGGCTAGGATTAAGTCAGCGGCTACTTAATCAAAACAAAGTCGATGAGAATGCGCTTTTAAATGTGTATCTTGAAAAATTAAATTCTGTAAATACAGCATTTTTAGGAACAACGGGGGCTGCTAATAAAATTAAAACGCAGATTCTCAATGTTCAAGCACTGGATCAGTTAAACGTAAAAATGAAAAATATTGTCAAAAAAATGGCAGATGAAAGTAACAAAGAAGCTTTGCTAGCAGCATCAAATCAAGAAGCAGCAGTTATAACCGTGAATCGAGCAGCGCAGTGGATAAAAACATTATTTTTATCTATTGGAAGTGTTTCAGTACTTGTGATCGTGTATCTGAGTTTCCTTATTATTCGTTCAATTACAAAGCCGTTATCAATTTTAGTTAAAACTGTGACTTATGTCGAACAAAACAAAGATTTTTCGAAACGCGTTCAAATCATTAATGAAAAAGACGAAGTTGGAAAAGTTGCCCTAACATTTAATTCGCTCTTAACTACTTTGCAAAGCGCTTTACATGAAATAAATTCTTCTGTTCAGCAAATTGCTGAAGGGTCACAAAATCAGGTTAGTACAATTTCACAAGTTGCAACAGCCATTAATCAAACAGCAACAGCTGTTACTGAAGTTTCAAAAAGCACGGAAGAAGCAGCTATCAGTTCTCAAGATGCTTATAAAATGGTTCAAGGAAGCTTGCAGGAAATGGAAAAAATGAAAGAAATTATGCTTGCAATATCTGTAGATAGTCGTGCAATTAATAAAATTACGGATGTTATTCAAGACATTGCGCTTCAAACTAATTTGCTTTCTTTAAATGCGGCAATTGAAGCTGCTCATGCTGGCGAACATGGTCAGGGTTTTGCAGTTGTTGCTGATGAAGTCCGCAATTTAGCTTCTCATTCTGCAAAATCAGTTAAGGAAATTAATACATTAATTGAAAAAGCTATGGCTAATTCTCAGGAAGCTGCAGTTGTTTCTGATTCTGTTAGTTCTAACATGAAAAAAATAGTTAGCGCAGTTGGAAAAACAGATATTATGCTAGAGCGAATTGCATCAGCTATGGAACAAACTAGCGCATCAATGGAAGAGGTTAATTGTAATGTTTCTGAGCTTCACGGCATATCTGAAGCTAATGCAGCAGCTACAGAGGAAATCACTGCAGCTATTTCAGAATTGACCAAGGAAACGTAAGGTTGTTAACTGAAGTAGCTTTGAACTAAATTTAAACTCTTAAGGATCAATAAATCATCGATTTCGTCAATAAATGAAAGTTCAGTACACAGCCAACTAAGATTTCCACCTGTTGCAATTATTTTTGCTAAAGGTTCTTTTTGGCGATAATGGAATATAAGTTCTTTAATTGCACCAATGTGGCCCCAATATTGTCCGGCTAACATAGCTTCACGTGTGCTTTTTCCAAGAGGTAAAACCAGTTCATTATTAGGCTGGATCATTGGTAATTTGGCTGTAAATTGATGCAAGGCTTTGAAAGCCATGGGTATTCCTGGGAGAATTGCTCCACCTTCGTATACGCCCTTTTGGCTAACTAAGCAAATTGTTGTTGCTGTGCCACAATCAATTAAAATGATTGCGGAGTTCCACCGTTTCCATGCACCAAAAGCATTAACAATACGGTCAGCACCTGCTTCTTCTGGATGCAAAAGGTCAATACATAATTCAGGAATATTTGCATAAGTTATAAATACAGGTGTAGGCAATAACAGCTGAAACAATGCATCCATTTTGGGGACTACAGATGAAATAAAAATGCGATGAACAGTTTCAATAGGTGGCATCGAAAAATTTTCAGTAGCATAACGTTTTGTTTTAATGAGCTGATTTGCTGAAAAATATCCAAATGAAATTGAGGTATTTCCAATATCAATAGCTAGGCAGTTAATTGAGTCAGTCACGAACAAAAATGTTTTTTGATCCACGCTCGAAAAAATGGATCAATCAGAATAAATTCCTGTTTCTTTTTGGTTACGATTCCACGTTTTTTTAATGCAGCAATTGACGTTTGAATTGATGGCGCACTTCCTAACGTATTTTCATAAATAAAGGTGCTTTGATAGATTTGTTTTCCGCTATTTTTTACAATAGCAATTAATAGATTTTTTTGATGAGTTGAGCAACTATTGAATATAAAGAAATATAGTTTGTCGTGACTCATTAGTATGTTGTCTTGAATTTTTACTAAATCAATTAGGCCCAGCCGTTTTTGAGCTGCAGCATATAGTAATGCAGCATCAATAAACTGGCGAACAAAATGAATTTCTCCTTGAGTTAAGGCAATAATGCGATCAATAAAGTTTTCCGTTATTTTAATTCCTTGTTGGCCAAATCGTTCATTAATATAAAAATAGATAATGTTCAAGGGTAGCGTACTAGCCTCAATGATAGTGTTAATGCGATACAGTTTTTCAGTTTTTTTCGAAAAAATTTGTTGAATTATTTGTTCGTTGGAACAAACAAATACATAAGATAACGATGGCAATAAATGCGTTGCAATTATTTGAATTAATTTGCCTTGATCTATATCAGCTAATTCATCATAATCATCAAAAATAATAATTCCTTTGCGTTCATAATCTGTTGCAATAGTTGCTAATGTTTTTAGTAATTGAGCTACAAAAACATAAATTTGTTTTTCGGAAATATGATAAGACATATTCATGGAAAGCCCTTGACCAGGATAAACAGAAAGGGCAGGTTGAAGCTGGGGAAGATATAAGTGGCTAATTGCATTTAAATCTGCGAGGGTTGTTGAAAAAGAAGCAATTACTTGTGTTGCTACTTTTTCAAGAAACCGTTTAGCTGTAAATGTTTTTTTGCATTCAATCGTAATGGCAAATGTTTTTTCTCGTGGAAAAGTTGATAAAGCTTCATGGATGAGCATGCTTTTACCTTGATATGGAGAACCAAACACAAGTAGATTGTGTCCATTTTTTATTCCGTCAATGAGTTGATTGAGCGCTAGTTCTTGTCCAATAAACATATTTTTTATTATATTATGCCAAGAGACATAATGCAAATCCGATTACATTAGATTTTGTGGATCAACATCAATGGTTATTTTACTGTGATAGGTTCGTTTTGAAAGACAGGATAATAAGAATGTTTTTAATGGCTGCAAATTATCCGTTAAATTTGCTTTGATTAGTAAATTCCATCGATAAAGAGCATGTATTCGTTCAATAGCTGCAGGTGCAGGTCCCAATATTCTAAGGTTTCGGGTATAGGGTTTTAATGCTAATGCAAAGTCAGAAATGTCCTTAAGGACAATTTCTCCTTGTTGATGTTCCATAATAATGCGAATCATTCGCCCATAAGGAGGATAAGCATGCTGTTTGCGAATTTCTAATTCTGTTGAATAAAATTTACGATAGTCTTGAGTTAAGGCTAATTGAATGACTGGATGATTGGGGCAATAAGTTTGAACTAGGACTTCGCCTAGTTTAGTTGCTCGCCCAGCACGTCCGGCTACTTGGGTAATTAAGGAAAATGTTCGCTCAGCTGCAAGATAATCTGGAATGTGAAGTGATGCGTCTGCATGAATAATTCCAACTAGGGTTACATTTGGAAAATCATGGCCTTTTGCAATCATTTGTGTTCCAACTAAAATATCTGCTTTATTTGCAGAAAATTCAGCCAAAATACTGGAGGTTTGACTAAAACTTGGGGCGGAATCTCGATCAAGTCTTAAAATGCGAGCAATAGGAAAAATTTTCTTTAATTCAACTTCTAATTTGATGGTTCCTTTGCCTACAGGTCGTAGCTTTTCTTTACATTGTGGACACAAAGCAGGAATCGAGTCTGTAAAACCACAGTAATGACATTTGAGTGTTTGTTTTGCATGAACGGTTAAGCTAACTGAGCAATGTGTACATTTCAGTACATGATTACAGGTTTGACACATCATAAACTGAGCCATGCCACGTCGATTTAAAAATAACATGACTTGCTCGTTTTTTAGTAATCGTTGATGAATTTGAAAAATTAGTTCGGCTGATAAAAAAGCAGGTCGAGTTGAACTGGCCGTAAGATCAATTAATTTTATTGAAGGCATTGGCCGATTATGGACTCGACTGTTGAGTGTTATAAGCTGAAATAGTGAGGTTGTTTGGAAATACGTTACTAATGATGGAGTTGCTGATGCAAGTATTAATTGGGCATTCAGTAATTTTGCCCGCTTTAATGCAACAGATTTTGCATTATATCGTGGATTACTTTCTTGTTTGTATGAGGTATCATGTTCTTCATCAATAATAATCAGGCCTAAATTTTTTACTGGCGAAAAAACTGCAGAACGTGGTCCTATGACAATCGTATATTCGCCACGATATATCGCCTTCCACATATTTTTTCGTTCCATTGGCTTCAGATTACTATGAAGAACCGCTACTTTTCCAGGAAAAGCTTCGCTAAAACGCTGGGCCATTTGCGGCGTTAAACTGATTTCTGGAACTAAGACAATAGTTCCACATTGTTTTTTTCGTATTAAATCAATAAAAACATGTGTTTTTCCAGATCCAGTGACTCCATGAATTAAAAAGGGATCATTGGGTGCTGCTAGGATTGCGGCAACTGCAGCTTGTTGCTCGTGCGTAAGGGTTATTTCCAAGGTAGCGGAAGTATGATTTTCTTGAGTCTGGAATATTTTTACTTTTTTAATTTTTTGTATGAGACCTTTTTTTATTAAGCTATTAACTGTAACACTAAGTTGTGATTCAAAGCGAACTGATTGATTGATAATAATGCGTTGAAACAGCAATAGTTGTTGTGTGCCTTGCTTGAGTTGTGTTAATCCTTGTTCAAGTGAAATTCCTGGAATAGGAATTAAATAAGTTTCGCTTGCTTCACTAAAATTAAATCCGGTTAGTTGCTTGACTCCAATAGGTAACATGCATTTAATAACTTGCGGATAGGGTGCAATATAATAAGTGCTCATCCATAAAGCTAAAGCAATTAAATCTGGCGAAAGTAATGTTTCATCTGCAGCAATAGATTCGATGAATTTAATTTTTTCTGGTGATAAGGCACAAAACGCAACTAGTTCAATAACATATCCAATAACTTTTCCATTACGTAAAGGTACAATAACAGCTTGTCCAGGACTAAGCTTGAGCCCATGAGGAATATTATATGTCAACGTTTTGTGGATATTACGTTCCACAATGACATTGGCAAACATTACAATAGTTTCTTAATCAGGTTTCGAATGACTTTCTTTGCTAAATATGCTTTATTCCCTTGATAGGTTTTTGGTTTAAAGTCTTGGGTAAAAAGCGTAACAACACCTTCAGTTGCGGCAATATTAGCTGGTGAATTTGCGATAACAGCATCAAGATTTTTTTCTTTTAATTTTCCTTTAGCATTTTTTTCTAAGCTAGTTGTTTCCAAAGCAAAACCAATAAACAATTGATCTTTCCGTTTTTCAGTGGAAAAGGTAGCTAAAATATCGATATTATGTTTGAGTTCCAGCGTTAACGATTCAGCGGATTTGATTTTATTTTCATGAATATCTGTAGGAATAAAATCTGATACAGCTGCAGCCATAAATAAAATATCGACAGCTTCAATAGTTTTTTTCATACGAGACATTAACTCAATAGAGGTTTCAAATGAGAATACGGTAATGCCGTACATCGGTTCCAGCGGTATACGCGATGAAATCAACGTGACAGTTGCACCCATGTCACGACAACAGCGTGCAAACATTAGTCCCATTTCACCAGATGATTGGTTTGTGATAACTCGGACGGGATCTATCCATTCAGTAGTGGGCCCTGCAGTGACAAGAACTCGTTTGCCAAGTAAGGGACGCTTGGTTTGAGTTTCTGCAAGAATAGCTTCAACAACATAAGCGGGTGCAGGAAATTTGCCTTTACCAATTGTTTTACACGCTAGTTGGCCAATCATAGGTTCAACTACCAAAAAACCCTGATGCCGCAATCTTTCAATATTGGCTTGGGTAATTGAGTTTTCCCACATGGCAGTGTTCATTGCAGGAAAAAGTATTTTGAGTTTATTGGAAGCTAAAACCGTAGTCGTTAATAAATCATCAGCAATGCCATGAGCTAATTTTGCAATCACGTTAGCAGTTGCAGGTGCAATGACAATTGCGTCAGTGTCTTGAACAAGCTCTAAGTGCGCTAAAGGATTTGCTTGCAAAAAATCAGAGCCCACTACTATTGCACCAAATGTTTTAAAAGCAAGTGGTGCAACTAATTCAAGAGCGTGAATACTAAAAATACACGATACTTGAATGTGTTGAGCAATCAAAAGCTTAACAACATCAATTGATTTGTAAGCAGCTATGCTTCCTGTAATTCCAAGAAGGATATGTCCGCGGCGTTTAGATTTCGTTTGAGTTAACGTCTTCAGCAGGGTCACTTGCTAGTGTTTCTGGTGGTTGATCTATTGCAGCGTTTGAATCAACGTCATCAAACGTGTCAGATAACTCATGATCAATTACAGACAATTCTTCATCTGAAGGTTCGTCTAATTCATCAATGTCATCAAAAACTTTTTCGATAGTAATGTCTTCTTTAACTTTAAGGTCTGCATAAAGCGAATCCAAATTATCATCTGCTTCATCAAGAATCACGGTGGGTTCATCGCTCATTACGACATTAAGTGTATTATTTTTTAATTCATTTATTGCATATAATATTGGCTGTTCAATTCGGCTTTCAAGAGCTGAATCCATTTCTTGATCTATTAATTGTCGGCTCCGTTTTGATATCACTGTAGCTAACAAAAATTTATTGCTGAGATCTTGCATTACCCTAACTCCTTTTCAATAAGTAGATTCACGTCATTCACTGCTTGTTCTAGTTGATCATTTTTTACAACTGCATCAAATTTTTTGGTTGAACGTAATTCTTTTTTTGCCCATTTCATACGTCTTACGATTTCGTCACAACCATCAGTTCCTCGTAGCTCTAAACGTTTGCGTAGTTCGCTTAAAGAGGGTGGGGCAATAAACACTGTTAATAACCGTCCTGGAAAATCACCTTGCGCAAACAAAGACATCAAATGATGAGCACCTTGAATATCAATCTCTAATAATAACGTGTTTTCAGCAGACATGCAAGTCGAAATGTAGGATTTCGGTGTTCCATAATAATCGTCATAGACTTTGGCCCATTCTGTAAAATTATTGTTACTGATGTCTTTTTCAAACCGTTCTTTAGTTACAAAAAAATAGGTGACACCATCAATTTCGCCAGGTCGGATAACACGAGTTGTCGCGGAAATCGAAAGCTTAAATTCCGGATGGCGCTTTAATAATTCCGCGACAATGGTCCCTTTTCCAACTCCAGAGGGGCCAGCAATTACAACTGCAAGTCCATTTGTCATAATTACGAATTAAAGTCAACTTTGGGCGCTTGCTTAACCTTTGCTTCAACTTGAAAGAGCAATTTTGCACTAAATCCATATTTTTTCGCAAAATACGACTGGGGAACTGTTCGAATAGTAATATTGTAAGCTTGAACCATTTCATTGTAACGTCGTCGTTCTTGGCTCATGCGGTTTTCTGTTCCAGCTAATTCATCCATTAGTCGCTGAAAGTTTTCATTTGCCTTTAAATCTGGATATCGTTCGGTTATGACAAGTAAACGACTTAATGCACCTTCAAATGCATTGGAGGCCTTCATTTTGTCTTGTGGAGTTTTGGCTCCACCTAATTGCGCGCGAGCGTCTGCAATATGTTCAAATACTTCTTTTTCATGTTTAGCATAGCCTTTAACTGTATTCACTAAGTTAGGAATTAAATCATATCGACGTTGCATTTGGTTTTCGACTTGTGCCCATTGTGTTTTTATTTGTTCATCTTGTTGTACCAAATTATTATATATTTTAAGGCCATACATTCCAATCATTAGTGAAATTGCCAAAATTCCGCCGATAACGCCTAATACGATCCATAGCCATTTTTTACCCATGATTTACTCCTTTACCATCCACTGGAAGCGCCACCGCCTCCACTAAATCCACCACCAAACCCACCGAAACTGCTTCCGCTGCCAAATCCATCTCCGCGACCACCCCACGATGAACCACTACTCATCATACTGGCTAAGATACCTAATAACAACCATTTTCCACTATTGCTGTTGCCTTGACCTGCCACTTTGACAAGAATGAAAAAAATACCCAGTACAATTAATAATCCTAGAAAGCTAGCAGCAGGATTTTGTACGGATGCTGCTGTACGAGATACTGCAGCTTGTGGCGTTGCTAGTGTCACATTTTCTGCTACAGCGATGGTTTGAATAATAGCCAAGGATCCATTCAGTACACCTTTTGAATAGTTGCCAGAACGAAAAAATGGCAATATCGTTGTTTTAATCAAGTGGCCAGCTTTGCCGTCATTCAGTAGTGGTTCGAGTCCATAACCAACTTCAATACGAATTTTTCTGTCATTAGCAGCAACTAATAAAAGAATCCCGTCATCTTTTCCTTTTCTGCCAATGCCCATTTTTTTAAATAAATCTATTGCGACATCATCTATTTGCCGATCATTCAGTGTTTTTAAGGTGACAACTGCTAATTGATGATGTGTTGTTTGCTCGAATTGACTTAGCCACGATTCCAATACTTGTTGTTCTGATAAATTAAGTAAGCCTGCTTCATCACGAACATAGCCAGCTAAAGCTAATGTTGTTGCAAGTCCAATTGCACAAATAGCTGTTATTAATGGACGAAATATCATTGTACGTCTAACCCATCAACTTTGTTGGATATGAAGTCTAACTGCGCAAGGTAACGACTAAAAACATCGAGTATTTCATTTTTAGAAATAGATAGTTTATGTTTGAGAAGTTCTTGAATTTTTGCAAAAAGAACAACATCTATCTCCCATATTTTTGAAATTTCAGTGATAGCATATGATGCATCATCAATTTTGATTGAAAGATTCTTTAAACGAAGAATCTGCTGAAAAATAGAAATAATTTCACCTAAGGAGAGCCGTAGAAGTGTCAATAAATCGTGTTGATCTCGAATAACATTTTCTCGCAAAGCAAAAATTTTACTTTTTAGAAGTAGCTCTATTTGTAAACGTAAATTTTCTTTGGGAACGACAACACATGCTAAAACATCTTCGCCCCATAATAAAACATAAGAGTCTTTGATTTTTAAAAATTCCATAGGAAAAATATCTAACGAGTCTAACACTTCGGCTTTTGTCATAAAAATAGGAGGGGTTTCTATTGTTTTAGCCCATTTTTTACGTTTATCTTTTATTGAAACAAGCAAAGGGTAATCAATTGATTGAACTAGAACCAACAGTTGATCGCGTTTTGTTTTTTTCGCATTATCGTAAAAATATATGTCATGATAAGCAATAACTGAAACCAAGTTGGTTCCTAATAAACCTGCCAAATCTGAAATAATTGGCATTAGATACTCATGCGTGTTCATGAAGCCTCCTTTAGCATAAAAATGTATGTTGATTGTACTACGATTTCTATAGCTTACCAAGCTAGTAAGTAAAACTTCGAATGAACTTTAATTAGGATAGTTTGATATGAAAACCGTTGGTTCAACGATTTGATTTAAGACATTGGAGAAGCTCGGCACCCGTGATAGAATCCATATTTATGTACGCTGCTATTGATATTTCTCATGTGTCTAAAATCTACCATCCCCGGCGACAACCCGCGATTCAAGCATTAATGGATTTTACGTTAGCTATTCCTCAAGGAGCTTTTTTTGGTCTTTTAGGTCCTAATGGTGCAGGAAAATCAACCCTTATTAAGCTCATTACTGGGCTTAGCCGATGGGACACAGGGAGTGTAACGGTTTTGAATTGTGATGTTGAAAAAGAGTATCGTCAAACGCGTACATGGATTGGTGTATCACCTCAAGAATATGTATTTGATCCGTATCTGACGATTGAAGAAGAATTGTTTTTTACTGGAGGCTATTTTGGCCAGCCACGAAAGGCACTTAATCAGCGTGTTCCTGAATTAATGAATCAATTTGGTTTAACTGACAAACGAAAAACTTATACAGATAAACTCTCCGGTGGCATGAAGCGACGACTTGCTGTTGCTCGCGCATTAGTACATCAACCCAAAATCTTGATTTTGGATGAACCAACAGCTGGACTGGATTTAACCTTGCGTCATGAATTATGGGAAATTCTTGAGGGTCTTAATCAGCAAGGCATGACTATTTTATTAACGACACATTATCTTGAAGAAGCTGAACATCTTTGCGATTCTATTGCTATTATGAACCAAGGTAAATTGTTACATACTGAAATCAATCGTAAAATAGGATTACGAGAACAAACAAAATTAGAAAAAATGTATGTATCTTTAATGGATTTGCGGGAAGTAGTCCCATGATATTTCTTAATCGAACCAGCTTTATTACGTTAATGCATCGGGAAATATTACGATTTTTAAAAGTAATTAATCAAACCTTGTTATCTCCGTTAATGACAAATTTTTTATATTTGATTATTTTTGGTGTGACAATTGGTACGCAAATTCAGAAAATCGGCTCTGTTAGTTATATTCAATTTATGATTCCAGGACTGATTATTATGGACGTTATTATTTCAGCTTATTCCAACACATCTTCTTCGTTATTCTTAAATCGATACTTACATTATATGGATAATTTGCTTATTGCTCCTATTAGTAATATTGAGCTAGTGCTTGCTTATATTATTGGTGGTGTTTTTCGCGGTGTTCTCATTGGATGTTTGATTTGGTGTATGACACTGTTTTTTGCGCCAATGGGGCTGTGTCATCCATTTGTATTTGTTTTGTTGCTTATTGCGATTAGTGCTGTTTTCTCTGGTTTTGGATTAATGATAGCGTTATGGGCAGACGATTTTGAAAACTTGTCAATGTTTACCAGCTATTTTATTACTCCGCTAACGTTTATTGGTGGTGTGTTTTATTCAGTTTCAATGTTGCCCCCGCTCCTAAAAACAATCACGTTTTGCAATCCATTTTTTTATATCATTGATATTTTTCGCTGGTCAATGATTGGATTGACTGAAGGAAGCTTGTTGTTAAGTACCTTATTGATTATTGCGTTGTTGGCATTTTTTTTGTTAGTACCCATTGCATTATTCCGGGCTGGATACAAATTAAAAGCATAAATTTTTTACACTAGTTTTTTAGAAAGACGTAGGTTTAAAAAAAGATATTAAATATCTTTGTTAAAAATCCAGGGTCTGATGAATTTTTAAGTTCTCCTTCATTTTCATAATCAATTTCAGCATTTGCAACTGACGTTGAATAAACGGTATTTGTTGGGTCAATATCTTCGGATCGAACAATTCCGCTTAATTTAATAATCTGATTTTCGCCATTAATGATAACTTTTTTACTTCCAGTAATTTTCATATCACCGTTTTTAAGTACATCAATAACGCGTGCAGTTAACTTCGTATTAATAGAACCTGCAGTTTCGGAAGTTCCTGCTGCTTTAAACGCATTGGCTGCAGGTAATGATGTTTCTTTGATAGGCGATAAAAATCCAGTTCCTGCACCAATCGTCATGGAAGTATTGTTGTTCATGTCCCGATTATTTTTTTGATAAGTTGTTGCAGATTCAATCACTAAAACCGTTAAACTGTCACCTACATTTTTTGCTTTATGGTCATTAAAAAGCCCTTCTTCTCCAGAAGTGAATAAGGACTCTGCATTGCTGAAACTTACCAGCAGGATCATTATTAATATAGCATTTTTTCCTAGGTTATCTAGCTTGTTCATGATAAACTCCTTTTTAATTTACAAATCGAACATGATTAGCGTCAATGACTGTAGCTTGCATTACTTTATTACTACGTAGATTTTTTATTTTAATTAATCGATTTTCAAAGCCTTCTTCTAGAGCAATTACCGGAATATTTGCGTGAACATCTCCTAGCTGAGCTGTTAGCTCAATTGCGTGACCAGCCTCTACAATTGGGCGAGGTTCCAGCAAATCCTGCGTTAACATAGCTCCTTTGTTAATAAAATGAACAGCTCGCGTGTTGGATAATATAGAAATGTCATAAATAATCTTTTTCTGGGTTATCACGGTTTCTGTAATGTCTTTTCTTTGAATTTCGATATCTGTTGGGTTTAATCGTGCTTTTCGATTAATTGTATGGCGAACGACAGGTACGTCATCGTATAGGGTCATTTTGTACTGAACAAATTTATCCGTTACTATGCCTTGGTTCCAATACCGGACATGCACAACATTTAATCCTACTACGTTTTTTGGTAATTCAAGGCTGACTTCTTGTGCTTCATTTGGAAGTTTGCTAAGAATTTCAACAGTTACTTGGCTATAGTGGTCACTAACAGCTGAGGATAACTGCTGAATAATATAATTAGTTATCTTCACATTTTCTGCCTTGCTAACATTGTTAACGAATAGGCAAAGAATCATACTGATAAAAACGGCTTTAAATTTCATAAGGCTTACCTTCTTAAATTATTAGTCATTTGTTGCATTTCATCAGATGCTTGAATTGCTTTGGAATTGAGTTCATAGGTTCGTTGTGCAACAATCATTTTAATCATTTCTTCAGCAACATCTACATTAGAACCTTCTAAATAACCTTGTGCTAAAGTTCCTGCCCCATCTGTTCCAGGTGGCGTAACCTTTAAATCACCCGCAGCTTCTGTACGTGTTAGAAGATTTCGGCCTATATTCGATAATCCAACTGGATTAGTAAATTTTGCCAAAACAATACTGCCTAATTCTTCTTGTTGTGATTGCCCCTGACGAGTTACTAATACTTTTCCATCTGCAGCTACATGAAGTGATGCCATATCTTTAGGGATTTCAATAGCAGGTTCCAGCATAAATCCATCTGTAGTTGTTAAATAACCATCTGCGTTCATTTGAAAGTTTCCAGAACGGGTGTATCCCAATTCACCATTTGGCATTTGAACTTGAAAAAATCCATCACCTTCAATTGCAATGTCAAGTTGTTGATTGGTTGAATTCATAATTCCCTGAGTATAAATCTTAGGTGTTCCTGTGCTGCGTACACCAAGACCGACTTGAATTGGAACAGGTGCCATTTGTTGGCCTGATGCTAGCGCTCCGTTGACAATGTGCTGATACATTAAATCTTGAAAATCAGCACGACTCTTTTTAAATCCACCGGTATTTACGTTAGCTAGATTATTTGCTATTACATCAAGATTTAGTTGTTGCGCCATTAACCCTGTTGCAGAAATCCACATTGAACGACTCATCGTGACTCCCCCTTTATTATTTTAGTGAGTTTAAACTCGTCCAACTTCATCAATGACCTTTTGTAATGTTTCATCTTGAAGTTGAATTATTTTTTGCTGTGACTCGGAATGACGCATTGTATTCATAAGTGCCATCATTTCAATAACTGCGCCCAAGGAACTAACATTGCTTTCTTCAAGATAATATTGTCGAACAACAGCTTTGCTGGGAACAGATTGAACACCTTGATCTGGATAAAAAAGATTTCCACCTTGTTTACTTAGTGCATAGGGTTGAGGAAAATCGACTAACTGCAATTTCCCAAGAAATTTTCCATCTGATTGAATGTCACCATTTTCATGGATAAAAAAAGCACCCTCAGGAATTTTGATTTCTTGTCCATCTGCTAAAACAGGATGCCCATCTGATGTAACGAGTGTATGCTCTCCGTTTGTTCGAAATACTCCTCGTCGTGTATAGCCAATGCCTTGATCAGTTTGAACTGCAAAAAAACCATTGCCATCGATTGCAAAATCAAACGGGTTTCCCGAGTAATTGATATCTCCTTGAGAATATACGGTTTTAACTTTATCTGTAACAGGTGTTTCTGATACCATCATGTTTCCAAGCATTGTTGAAAATGATTTTGTAACATAAACATCTTTTTTAAAACCGATAGTATCAATATTTGCGATATTATTAGCAACAATATCAATGCGATCCATATCAGTATCTAATCCAGCTGCTGCAGTATAAATCCCTCGAATCATAATAAACTCCAGAGGGTGAACAATAATTTAGGGATTAACAGTTGCCACATCAATCATTCAGCAGCAAAAAAAGGATTTCCGACATGCGGTCCAATCCAATAATAAGTCCCATCCCTGTGGTTCACTATATTTACTATACCAAGGAAATAGTTTATGTCAAGCTGGGAAGTTTAATTGAATCAGAGCGCGCACATCATCTTTTTGAAAAGATTGTTGCTTCTGAAAATTTGCCTTGAGTTGTTATTTTTTAGGGTATCTACTAGAATGGAGTAGAGGCGCTGCGTTAATGAAAAAATTACCGATCGTGGGCGAATTGACGCAGTCGTTGAATTAATAGAAACGGTATATGTGTTTGAATTTAAGCTGAATGGTACCAAAGAGCAAGTTATGCAGCAGATTAAGAAAAATGATGATGCCAAAAAGTATCAAGGAACTAGCAAAAAGATTGTTTTAGTGGCCGTAGAATTTGATTCAGAAACGCGTAATATTGGTCAGTGGC
>CAYUBI010000007.1:8095-36691 GCA_964443005.1 uncultured Candidatus Marinamargulisbacteria bacterium | reverse complement strand
CAAATAGCAGCGAACAATGCAGGTAAGCGTTTGCCTGCTAATGAGGAATGGCAAGTTGCTTCGGGGCGGCAGTTGGAATCACGGGACGAATGCCGGTGTGTTTGCCCTCTATGCGAGTAACGCGCCCTCGAATTGGGCTGGCTTCTTCGGGTTTCGGGCTTTTCGGTAGCAGAGCAGGTGAGATCAGAACAGGATGCTTTACGGAGCGTTGTGGAGTATTGAGGCACTGCAGTTTCTCTGTTCTGGCTAATTAAGAGATAGCCAAATATATATTGTTTTCCTTGGGTTGGTAGCTTTGTCAAAGACCTGAGGAGAACCTTCAGTCTCATGATGCATTGGACACAACTGTGCCTTGAAAAATCGGCAATAGGGTTTATAATCTGAGCTTATGACTTTTATCCATCTTCATGTTCATACTGAATATTCGTTACTTGATGGCATGTGCCGAATTAGTGACCTTGTAAAAACTGCCAAAGATCAGGGTATGAATGCTATTGCGATTACGGATCATGGTACGATGTTTGGAGCATTGGAGTTTTATTTGGCTGCGAAAAAAGCAGGGATTAAGCCAATCATTGGCTGTGAAATTTATCTTGCACCTCGTTCTCGACATCAAAAAGAGGGCAATATTGACAATAAATATACCCATATAACGCTGTTAGCAAAAACTGATATGGGTTATCAGAATTTGATGAAGATTGTTACAATTGGTTGGATGGAAGGGTTTTATTATAAGCCGCGTGTGGATTTTGAAACACTTCAGCAATATGCGGAAGGATTGATTTGTATGTCTGGCTGCAAAGGCGGTCCAATTTCTCAAAAACTGGTGATGGGGGATTATTTAGGTGCGAAAACTGAAGCTGAGAAATTATATGCAGTATTCAAGGATGATTTTTATCTTGAGTTAATGAATCAGTCATTGGAGGGTCAACAGGAAATCATTAATGGCATGATGCAATTGCACCGTGAAAAAGGATATCCAATGGTTGCCACTAATGATCTTCACTATTTGCTTGCGAGTGACTCCCTAGTTCAGGAAGTTCTTTTGTGTATTCAAACCGGGAAAACGCTGAATGATCAAAAGCGCTTTCATTTTGAAGGGGATCAATATTTTTTTAAAACTGAAGCGCAAATGACCGAATTGTTTGGTTTTATTCCTGAGGTGCTGGAAAATACTCAGCGAATTGCAGACCAATGTAATGTAACCATTGAAATGGGTACGAATTATATGCCTAATTTTCCAGTTCCAGATGGATATACGCCCCAAACATATTTGCGACATTTAACTCTTCAAGGCATTGAACACCGTTATTTACATAAAACTGATGAGATAACCCAGCGTGTTGAATTTGAGTTAGGCGTGATCAATAATATGGGTTTCCCCGATTATTTTTTAATTGTAGCTGATGTTGTTAGTTATGCGAAAAGCCATAAAATTAGCGTGGGTCCAGGTCGAGGCAGTGCTGCAGGAAGTATTGTTGCTTTTGCTTTGGGGATTACCAATATTGATCCATTAAAATTTAATTTGTTGTTTGAGCGTTTTTTAAATCCTGAACGAATTAGTATGCCAGATATTGATATTGATTTTTGTATTGAACGTCGCGAAGAAGTGATTAATTATGTTCGACAGAAATATGGCCAAGATCACGTTGCGCAAATTGTTACCTTTAATACAATGGCAGCGCGTATGGTGATACGAGATGTTGGCAGAGTTCTTGATATACCGTTAACTGAAGTGGATAAAGTAGCAAAGCTAATTCCTGAGGAATTAGAAATAACTTTGGAAAAATCGTTGGAGCGAGTTCCAGAGTTGCGAATGCTTTATGCTAGTAATATGCAGGTTCATCATTTAATTGATTACAGTCGTCGGCTCGAAGGCCAAGCGCGTAATTCCGGAACTCATGCAGCTGGTGTTGTGATTTCAAAAGATCCTGTAGTTGATCATGTGCCAATGGCACTTAACAATGGTCAGGCTGTAACTATGTATTCAAAGGATCAACTGGAAAAAGTTGGTTTGCTTAAAATGGATTTTTTGGGCCTTCGTAATTTAACAATGATTGAAAATGCGTTGCGTGTTATTTTGCGAACACAAGGCAAAGAAATTTCGATTGATGAAATTTTGCTGGATGATTCAGATACATTTGAGTTGCTCAGTCGTGCGGATTCTCTGGGCGTATTTCAATTAGAAAGCGAAGGCATGCAAAAATTGTTGAATGACTTAAAACCAACAGTTTTTGAAGATATTATTGCGTTACTTGCTTTGTATCGGCCAGGGCCCTTGGGTAGTGGAATGGATAAAGATTATGTTGAACGAAAACATGGAAAAGCTAAAGTAACTTATTTGCTTCCTGAATTGGAAAATATTTTAAAAGAAACTTATGGCATTATTTTGTATCAAGAACAAGTCATGCAAATTGTAGCTAAGTTGGGTAATTTTTCAATGGGTGAAGCAGATACGCTTCGAAAAGCTATGGGCAAAAAAGATAAAGATAGTATGGATCGAATGCGCTTGAAATTTGTAGAAGGCGCAAAAAAGAATACTATTTCAGATAAAATTGCAAATGAAATTTATGATTTATGTGCAAAATTTGCTGAATATGGTTTTAATAAATCACATAGTGCAGCGTATGCGTTTATTACGTATCAAACTGCTTATTTGAAAGCGCATTATCCACAGGAGTTTATGGCAGCTTTAATGACAAGTAATATTGGGAATTCCGATAAAGTTGCAATGTACCTAGGTGAATGTAAGCGAATGGGTATTGAGGTTTTGTCGCCAGATATTAATGAAAGTTATGCAGATTTCAATGTGGAAAACGGCGCAATTCGCTTTGGTTTTGCAGCAATTAAAAATGTTGGATTTGGGGCTATTGAGGGAATTGTTGCTGAACGTCAGCGCATAGGGCCGTATAATTCTTTAAGTGAATTGTGTTCGCGAATTGATTTGCGTCAGGTTAATAAACGTGTCATGGAAAGTTTGATTAAAGTAGGCACTATGGATGCTTTTGGTAAACGTAAAGCGCTTTTTTCTATAGTTGAAAGCACAATGAGCGGTGCCTCACGTCAACAGCAAGAGCGTAGTAATGGGCAAATGTCGTTGTTTGATAATTTAGTTGGCGATGATGCACCGTTTCATCTGGTGGATCATCTTCCAGATGTGGATGAGTTTGATAAATTGGAAAAATTGCGGATGGAAAAAGAATTGCTTGGCTTATATGTGACAGATCATCCACTTAGCGGTGTAGACCTTGATGTTGTTTCGCCGTATCGTACGATTCATGTGGCTGATTTTTTGGAGTCTGGGGAGATTATTGTGCCAGGTGTAATTTCTGAAGCGCGAAAAATTATTACGAAAGCACAAAAAAACATGGGTGCAGGTGTATTAACAGATTTGAATGGCACGATTCCCTTTGTTATTTTTCCAGATGCATATGAGACTTGTCAGCGATATTTTTTTGAAGATTCTTTGGTTATAATGACAGGTAAAGTGACTCGGCGTAATGATCAGGCACAATTAACTGTTTCTAAATTAGATGTTTTAGATGTCACGCCTAAAATACATAGGCTTGAAACGATTCATGTTGAACTTTCAGACCTTGTTGGCCAACGAATTGTTGCGGCGTTAAAAAATATTTTTGCCAGTTATCCAGGTGAAAGTCCGGTTGTTTTGCATGTTCAACAAAAGGAAATTATGTTGGGTGTTGAATGGAAAATAATCATAAATGATCGAGTAAAACAGGAAATTTCTGCATTGGCAGGAGTTACGCAAGTATGGGTTAGCCATTGAAAATAGTCAGATTGCAAACTAAAACAGTATATTCCAGTTAAGAAATGATCCCTATTGGGTAGTTCATCATGCGTTATGCAAGGTGATTGAACGGTCAGTCTCATGATGCATTGCGCAAAACTAAAACTAGACAGAATCTTGCTTGATGCTTATAATGATTTCTCCTGTGTAGATGTTATTTTTAAGGAGGAAGCTATGTCAACAATTGCTGATATTCAATCTAGAGAAGTTCTTGATTCTCGTGGAAATCCTACAGTTGAAACTGAAGTTTATTTAGAAGACGGGTCCTTTGGTAGTGCAATTGTTCCTTCGGGCGCATCGACTGGCGCACATGAAGCTTGCGAGCTTCGTGACCAGGATAGTGATCGATATTTAGGCAAAGGTGTTTTGACTGCTGTGAAAAATGTGAATGATATTATTGCTGATGAGATTTGTGGCTTGGATGCTACTCAACAGCGATTAATTGATAAAATGTTGATTGAACTAGATGGAACGCCTAACAAAAGCAAATTAGGTGCTAATGCAATTTTGTCAGTTAGTTTAGCTGTAGCTAAAGCTGCTGCTGAAAGTCGCGGAATGATGTTGTATCAATATATTGGCGGCGTAAATGCTCATCAGTTGCCAGTTCCTATGATGAATATCTTAAATGGTGGGCAACACGCAGACAATACCGTTGATATTCAAGAGTTTATGGTAATGCCTGTTGGTGCAAGCAGTTTCCGTGAGGGTTTACGTATGGGTACTGAAGTGTTTCATCATCTTAAAAAAGTATTGAAAAGCAAAGGATTAAATACTGCAGTAGGCGATGAAGGTGGTTTTGCTCCAAATTTGAAAACAAATGAAGAAGCGATTACCATCATTTTGCAAGCTATTGAGTCTGCAGGTTATAAACCAGGTAAAGATATTTATATTGCGTTGGATGTTGCTGCAACTGAAATGTATAAAGATGGGAAATATAATCTTGAAGGCGAAGGTATAACTAAAACAACGGATCAAATGATAGCCTATTATCAAGCATTGGTTTCGAAATATCCGATTATTTCGATTGAGGATGGTTTAAGCGAAGATGATTGGGATGGATGGAAAAAGTTAACTGATGTTTTGGGAAAGAAGATTCAATTAGTAGGTGACGATTTATTTGTTACGAATACTGCTCGACTGAGTCGTGGAATTAAATCAAATACTGCTAATTCAATTTTGATAAAAGTAAATCAGATTGGTACGCTGACTGAAACATTAGAGGCTATTGAAATGGCTAAACAGGCTGGATATACTGCGATTGTGTCGCATCGCTCTGGAGAATCAGAAGATACAACAATAGCGGATATTGCAGTAGCAACTAATGCAGGACAAATCAAGACTGGTTCTGCGAGCAGAACGGATCGGATTGCAAAGTATAACCAACTTTTACGAATTGAAGATGAATTAGGCGAGGTTGCCATTTACAAAGGATTGAATTCCTTTTATAATTTGCAAAAATAGTAGATGGTGCTGGCGATTCCTCAATCGTTGATTAAATACCTTTTTTTAGGTATAGTCGGGTTATTAGGTTATCTGGTGTTTTTGAATGTGTCATTTATGTATTATAATCTTAAATTGGGTCGTGAGCAGTCTCAATTGCGCGGCCAGATTAATGTTGAAACAAAAAATCATGCTGAATTAACTCGGCAGTTGGCAGTAACCGACACGGACGAATACGTCGAGGAGATAGCTAGAACCCGGTTAGGATTGGTAAAAAAGGATGAGATTGCTTACCAGTTAATCGCGAAAAAAAAGAGGAGTGAGCTAAAATAACCGACGTTGAAACAAAACCAGATAATAGTCAGTGGATTGGTCAGATTGTTGAAGGAGAAATTACAGGAATAACTAGCTTCGGCGCATTTGTTAGAATTGCGCCGGGAGTTGAAGGGCTTGTGCATATTTCGGAAATTGCGGACGAATATGTAACAGATGTGTCGCAGTTTGTTGTAATGTCAGAAAAAGTTAAAGTTAAAGTTCTTGGCGAAAATAAACAGAAAAAGTTAGATTTGTCGATCAAACAAGCTAAAGAGCGAAAACCAAGGCCAGAACATGCACCTGCTCGGCCGCATGGGTCGTATGCTCCGCATAATTCTGAGAGATTAGCTCCTCTTGATGATTCACGTGCAAAACCAAAAAGCAATTTTCAGTTGATTGGGCGTTATCGGCGGCCGACAGATGATCTTTCGCCGTTTGATTCGAAAATTAATTCTTTTTTAAAGGTAAGCGAAGAGAAATTGATTGATTTAAAACGAAATATTCAAGGCAAACAAGGGGTTATCAAGCGTAAACGTAAGTTAAAACCTTAGTCATAGTGTTTTTTTCTAGTTTTGTGCCGAGGTGGTGGAATTGGTAGACACGTTGGACTTAAAATCCAATGGTATTTTATTGCCATGCCGGTTCAAGTCCGGCCCCCGGCACCATAAAAATGTAGATAGAATTTAATGAATACAGCTAATTTGCGGCTTTTAGATAAGGCGTATATATGGCATCCTTTTACTCAAATGTCAGAGTGGGAAATCGAAGATCATCCTATTATTGTTAGGGGTGAGGGCAATGTCCTTATTGATAGCGATGGATATCGTTATCTTGATGGGATTTCTTCATTGTGGACGATAGTCCATGGGCATAATCATCCTAAAATTGTACACGCAGTTAGGTCGCAGGCTGAAAAATTAATGCATTCAACCTTGTTGGGTTTAAGTAATGAGCCGTCCATTATGCTTGCTGAGAAATTGGTTGCGGTATTGCCGCCTGGGTTTACGAAGGTTTTTTATTCTGATAATGGTTCGACGAGTGTTGAAATTGCTTTAAAAATGGCTTTTCAATATTGGCAGCAACAGTCTAATTTCGAAGATCGAAAAAAAACAAAAATTGTATCTTTTGTAAATGCATATCATGGAGATACAATTGGTGCAGTGAGTGTTGGGGGCATGGATCTTTTTCATAAGTTATATCAGCCGTTGTTATTTGACACGTTAAAAGCTGCTTATCCGGATTGTATACGGTGTAGATGGAGAGCTCAATGTGAAAATCAGTGTTGGAATGAATTAGAATTGCTTTTTGCTGAAAAAGGTAAAACAATTGCAGCTTTAATTATTGAGCCATTGATGCAGGGAGCAGCTGGAATGTTGCATTCTTCAATTTTGTTTTTAAGAAAAGTACGAGAATTGTGTACGCATTATCGTGTTCTAATGATTGTAGATGAAGTTGCTACCGGGTTTGGTCGTACGGGTGCCATGTTTGCTTGTGAAAAAGCGCATGTTGTTCCAGATCTAATGTGTTTGGCTAAAGGTTTGAGTGGGGGAGTCTTGCCAATCGCAGCAACAGTTACGACTACGGCTGTTTTTGACGCTTTCTTAGGTAAAGAGGATGAATTAAAGGCTTTTTTCCATGGTCATACATTTACTGGAAATCCGTTAGCGTGTGCAGCAGCTATTGCAAATTTGGATATTTTTTTGGATGAGCAAACCGTGACGCATTTTCAGGTTACGATTCAATATTTAACTGATAAATTAGTCGGTTTTATGGAGCTTGCTCACGTTGGCGATATTCGGCAGGAAGGCGGCATGGTTGGCATCGAGCTGTTTGAAGATGTTGCACTATTGCGGCCATATCCCCGAAGTCTTAAAATAGGGCATCAGGTCGTTTTGAGGGCGCGTACGTATGGTGTCATGTTGCGTCCACTGGGTAATGTTATTGTTCTGATGCCGCCGTTGTCAATTACGTTAAATGAGCTAGATTTGTTGCTAGATGCAACTTATCGGGCAATTGATGATGTAACAAATATTTGAAAAGTTTAGTTTTCTAGGTCGAGATTTTCGGGTTGACGATGGCAAACATTGCAATCATTAGCTGCCAGGCGATTATCATGACAGATTAAGCAGCTTTGCATACTAGGACGAGTAGAATGGTAGTTTTTTTTATCATGGCAGTCAATGCATCGAAGTCTTTTGGGTGTTACATGTGTGCTATGATAAAAAATAAGCTTAGTTTTTCCAGAAGCACGGTCACTGAGAATTTGCTTGGCTTCCATGTCTGAGTGGCAATATAGACAGTTTTTGTTTTTTAGCGCTGCTGCGGCTGGATCAGTTTTTTGCCACGAAAATAGTATTCCTAAAATAAAGGCGAGTGTTACAAGTAGGAAAAAACTAAAATATAATCGGTAAGGTCGCGTCATGATACAATTATACCGCAGACCGCATTTTTAGACACAGGAAAAAACAGTTTATTAACTATGAATATCAATTCGGTCGTAGTTTAAGACGGAGGTCCTTGTGTAGTTCCTTTAATATTAAGGAGAATGAGAGTAGCATGATAGAAAATTCTCGATATGATCGGCAAATGATGCTTCCTAATTTTGGTTATGAAGGTCAATTAAAATTGGAACAGGCAAAGGTGTTGATTGTAGGCGTTGGTGCACTGGGCTCATCTTGTGCTTTTTATCTAGCAGGTGCTGGGGTTGGAACCTTGGGCCTAATGGATTTTGATACTGTTGAAATTTCTAATTTGCACAGACAAATTATTCATAATCAATTAAATATAGGTCAATTAAAAGTTGATTCTGCAGCTGAGAAGCTTGCAGCATTGAATTCGACTATTCGGATAATAACTTATCCAGAGATTGCAGATGAAGAGTCTATAGCAATTATTGCGAAATCGTATGATGTAGTTGTTGATGCTACTGATAATTTTGAGAGTAAATTTTTGATCAATGATGTATGTGTTTGCTATGGGATACCCTTTGTTCATGGCGGAATTCGTGAGTATGATGGGCAATTGATGACTGTGATCCCTGGGCAAAGTGCTTGTTATCGGTGCGTGTTCCGGATTCAGCCTGTAGAATCTGGAAATTTAAAACCTTTGGGTGTGTTTGGTCCTGCGCCGGGAGTTATAGGTACGCTACAAGCTGCAGAAGTTATTAAGTTGCTAACGGGTGTTGGGCGATTAATAACCAATCGATTATGGGTGATGACATTATTGACGATGAACTGTCGCGAGGTAATAGTTGAACGCTGTCTTGCCTGTCAGTCGTGCGGCAAACTCCATAATGGCAGGTTTTGATCTTTTGTTGATAATAGTGGTGGAGTGTTGTTGATTAATGGCCATGAAATGTTGAGTATAGGATCATTCCATCGAATGCCCCGATCTAGTTTGGGTGCGTAGATGTCCGTACATTTATAAAAAACTTCAGCTGTTTGGCTTAGTACGTAAAATCCATGCGCACATCCAGGTGGAATATATAACATTTTAAAGTTGCTGCTTGATAAGTGTTCGCCAACCCATTTTCCTTGAGTTGGCGAGTCTATGCGAAGATCAACACCTACATCAAAAATTTCTCCTTGTAGTACGCGAACTAATTTTCCTTGACTGCAGGGGGCTAATTGATAATGAAGTCCACGCAAGGTGCCTTGCATTGATTGACTATGATTGTCTTGAACAAATGGTAAGTTGATGCCTGCTTGTTGAAATTTTTCATAGTGATAGGTTTCCAAAAAAAATCCACGTATATCTGTGATAACATTGGGTTCAATAATAAGAATATCAGGGATTAAGGTGGGTGTAAATTTCATAGATGTAAGTATATTTATTTTTTAGATTCAGATTCAATAATAGGCAGGGTGATCGTGATGATATGCTGTGTTTGCCCTTGATTGGCGAAATCGATTGTTCCACCATGAGCTAAAAGAATGTGTTTGACAAACGGATGTTCAAGGTCTAATGCTAAAATTTCGGATTTTCCAGACTTGAATTGTTGTAAATGATAGTTTTTGTTAAATATTCGTCTGCGTTCAGGTTCTGGGAGCCACGTGCCAGGTCCGGTTAGCGTTAGCGTCACTAGTTTTTTTTCTAAATTGGCATTAGCGTTAATTGTGATATCAGCTGCTGCGCTGGCCGTTTGATTTTGGCATTGGGCGAAAATATCTATTAAAATATATAGCGCATCTGTGATAAATTCTTTATCAAGAAAGAGCTTTATTTCATGAAGTGTTGTTGATATATTAATATCAAAAACGCATATTTTTTGTAGAGAATCTGGCATTTTTGAAATAGCAATCGTGATTAATTCTGGTAAATAAACTGGCCGTTTTTGAATGCGTAAGGGGCCAGCATCTAACTCGGAAAAATAAACCATTTTACGCGCCAAAAGTTCGCTTGTTTCTGCTGCTTTGATAATCGATTCATCTGCTTCTGTTTTATGTGCATGTGTTTTCATTCGTTGTGTTGGTTTAATTAAATTATTGGCTGCAAAAGCTAAGAATTCAGATTTTTCCATAACTTTACGATTGAGTTGGCTCGTATTTCTGAAGGTAAAGATGGTAAAGTTTTGGAGTGTTTTTTCTTCTTTCATTGATAATTTGAAACAGGAATAGGACGAGCCATTTGGATGAAGTAGTGCTAATTGAAATACATCTTCTTCTGCTGCCATCATTTCCTGAATAGCCAGGTGTTTGAAGGGCTGTTTTTTTATAAATAATTGGGCTGCTATTGCATTTTCCATTAATATTGTTCCGTTTGGGTCTACAATGATAATCCCTTCATTGAGTGTTTTTATCGCATTTTCAATATGTGTTTTTTCTTCTTCAAGGTTAATGCATAAGCTGCGTTTTTCTAATGTTTGTACAAGAGTTTGACTGAGTCGTTTCAATAGAATTTCTTCATCTCGGGAATATTTGATTAATGATGTTTTGGGGCCAAGAAAAAGAACGCCCCACGTAATGTGATTGCGAGTTAACGGAATTCCAACATCAACGTGTTGTTGGTTGAAAAATTCGAGTAATTCATTGGATCCTTTTAATGTTAATGCTTGGGAGGTTTCAAGATCATAGCGAAAAATTGGTTTATCATATTTGAGTAAGGGATATAGTAAAATATCTTTGGTATGAATTGTTTTGATGGGTGCGGCTGAGTCATGTGGGAAAACTGCTTTGGGATAATATTGTCCGGGGCGCAGGCCACTTGCTTGGTAAAAGATAATGTTTTTTGTTTTTAAAATTGCGGCGAGTTCATGTACAACGTAGTGATGTAAGTCTATGATATCTGCAAGATTGTTAAGTTCGTTAGCCAGATCTAGCAAACGTTTGCGTAGTAAAAAGTGTTGTCGATACAGTAAGGTATCTATTGTTTGAGTGAGGATTTTTTTGATGGGCTCAAATCCAAGTGCAATGAGTATAGCTGCAATAAAATATCCAATCCAAATGGGTTGACGGAGATGAAACATCGCAATTGTCATACCTAAAAATGCACTGGTCATCATTGCAATTAATATAATAGCTGTAATTACATAAATGAGCAGCTTATTTCCCATAAAGAATCTTTCGTAATGCATCTGCAGGATCCGGACGAATTTCTGTTGAGAGATAGAGTAACGTTGATTTATGTGGAGTTATAAGGTAATATACTTCATCCATGATTGTTGTCATAATGCCAATTCCGCGACCGCCTTTGCCCCAGGTTTTTCGTGCAGCAATTCGTTCAAAAAATGCAGGATTAAAGGCAATGCCACCATAATCTTTGACTATCATTGTGAAATGACTTTTTTTTAGCTCAATCGTGATGTCAACAATTGCGTTTTTATTTTGATAGGATCCATGGTCAACTGCATTAGCTACAGCTTCATTAATGACCAAGTCAAGGTTGATTTTATCTTTTGTTTCGTATCCAATTTGAACAAATAGATCCCCAATTTGATCGCGCACATCTTTAACTTTTGCCATTTCGCAAGGGATTGTTATGTGTAGCTTTATGGGTTCTTCTATAGTGTTGGTCATTCATGTTCCTCTGAAAACTACTCACTAGAATAAATAGCAAAAACGACAATTTCACTTAATGTCTTCTGTTTATGTATGAGATCAAGTGTAATCTAATTATAGCCAGAAAAAAGAAGGAAAAGCAAGAGGTTGAATTATTTGTTTCACCTTATTTTTTTAATTCGTTCTTTAATAAAATTGCTAGTTTTATAAATTGTTCGATAGAAATTTGCTCTGCTCGAATTAAGGGTGATAAGTTGAGATCATTTGTTAGTATATTTTCTATTGTTTCTTTTTTTAGAGCAAGATAAGGTGATTTGCTTGCACTATTAACAAGTGTTTTTCGCTTTCCCCAAAAGGCAGCTCGAATCAATTGAAAAAAAAAGACTTCATCAAGTTCTGCATTTAATGGATATTGCCGCATATCCAGCTGAATAACTGCTGAGTCAACTTCAGGTGGCGGTTGAAAAGCAGTGCGAGGAACATCAAATAGCATTTTGCATGTTGCATGATACTGGCAAAATACGGAAAATGAACCATATATTTTTTTTCCGGGTGCAGCAGTAATGCGTTGCGCAACTTCTTTTTGAACCATTAAGAGGCAGCGAGAAATTTTAGATTTGTTTGCAATCATTTTTTCAATAATGGGTGCTGTAATATAATAAGGAATATTTGCAACAACTTCGTAACACGGTTCAGTTAATAAGGTTGTAAAGTCAGCTTTTAGAACATCTGCTTCAAGAAAAGTGACATTGTGTTGATTTGCTAGTTTTTTTTGTGTGATATCAAGTAATGCTGAATCTATTTCAATGACTAATAGGTTTTTGGCTCGTTCTGCCAGCTTTTGGGTGAGAACACCTTTGCCACATCCAATTTCAAGAAGTGTTGTTTGTGTAGGTACATAGTCAAGAATTTTTGACAAAATACGTTGATCTGATAAGAAATGTTGCCCAAGGCGAGGTTTATGCCGATGCGTTGGCATTCATATTTTCTGGAAGCAGTTTGACTGCCATTTTAATGGATTCGATCATGCTGCTTGGATTTGCCATTCCTTTGCCTACAATATCAAAAGCTGTTCCATGATCTGGTGATGTGCGCACAAAGGGCAGGCCTAGCGTTACATTCACTGCTTCTTCAAAAGCTAGAAGTTTTAAGGGTGCTAAAGCTTGATCATGGTACATTGCAATAACAATATCATATTTTCCTTGAAAATGATGATAAAACAAAGTGTCACCAGGGACAGGGCCGTCTACATCAAGCAAATAATGTCGTGCTTTTTGAATAGCAGGAAGAATAATATCGTTTTCTTCTGTGCCAAAAATTCCATCTTCTCCACAATGAGGGTTTATGCCAGCAATGCCAATTCGTGGTGATTCAATACCCAGTTTTTGCATGAGTTCATGTGCTAATTTTATTTTTAAAAATAAGCTATCTGAAGTAATGGATTGAATGACTTGGTTTAAGGGAATGTGTGCGGTAGCTAAGACTACGCATAACTTTGGCGAAACAAATGACATTGCAAAATTGGATGTTTGTGTTTGTTCTGCAAGAATTTCCGTATGTCCGTGATAACGATATCCAGCCTTATATAACGCGCCTTTGTGAATGGGCCCTGTTACTAAAGCATGGATTTCTTGTGCCATAGCTAATTCAATTGCTTTTGAAACATATAAATATGCTGCTGTGCCTGCAGTTCCTGAAATTCGTCCTGGTTTTTCATGTTCTAAATCTGGGACTGCAACATGTAACACATTGATTGCGCCATCAACCATATCTTTTATTTGAGAAATAATATTGGGTTCCATACAAATGCCAAGTTCATTGATCTGAGCAAGAAAATGATCAGCATTTGCGATGACTACATAATTTACATTTTTGGGAATAGATGTGCTCATTAATGCTTTGAGAATAACCTCAATGCCAATACCATTTGGGTCTCCACCTGTAATTCCAATAGTTGGTTTTGTATAAGACATAATTATATATATAACATAAAAATTCGTGTTAGAATAGTAGGTAGATATCTTGAATTTGTTTTGGTACTTAGAAAATTTTGAATTAGTGACTTATGAATATGAAATGTATGCTAGAATATAGAGCTGTAAATTAATTGATTTTTTAGGGGAGGATTGTTTTGTTAAATCGAAGACCTGTTTACATTTCTGGCGTGATCATTGTTGGGATTGCATTAATTGGTATTGTTAGTTCGTTGTTTATTAGTAAAACACATAGTGAAACAGCTGCTGATTTTTATGCAGATGAGCTTGCGCCTATTCCTGCTATTTGTTTAGTGACATCACGAGATGTTCTGGCATTGCAATTATTGATTGCCAAAAATATCTATCCTATTACTGTTGAACAATATCGAACTCTTTATGCAGTACCTTTGCCAAAAGGCGCAATGCCTGTTGTTTGTTTGAATCGTAGTCATGAACGTGTGACGTTGTCTGTATTACAGCAGGTGATTGATTTGCCGGCTGAAACAGCAACGCTGAATCGAACATTTCGCTTGGTTCCGTACTTGTCCGTGCTTCCCGTAGTATATTCTCGTGCTTATGACCCGGATGACGCACTCGAAATTGGTTCTATCCAAGCGTTGATTAATCAAATTAGTACTGGGTCTAGGTATGTGTCAGATGGTGTTACTGGAACCATCACGTTTCCGCTTGTAAAAAAAGATGAACTATTCTTTTATGCGCCAACTAGCGGAATATCTTTAATGCTTACTCAGCCAGGTTTGCCTGCTACATCTTCAATTTATTATACTAAAAAACAGACCTTTGCTTTTAAAAAGATTTCTCAACGAGGTATTTATTTAACGGCTACTTCTTTTTTGAATCGCGCTTTTTTAGAAGATATCTTTGTTAAAGCAAAAAATTCGCCACTGGATTCTTTGATTATTGATGCAAAAGATATTTATCATATTGAATCGCTGAATGAGGATTTAGAACAAAAACCAATTTTTAAAACAGTTAAAGAGCTGGTGGCATTGATTCATGCGCATGGATTAAAAGCTTCGGCGCGAGTTTGGGTGTTTCAAGATAATCGGCTGGGGCAAATTGCACCGCAGGTTATGATTCGGTCTAAAACTTCGAATCAAATGTGGCGTGATCGAGGCGGAATGGCTTGGGCTGATCCGTTTAATGAGGAAGCTATTGCTTATACTTTGAAATTTGTTAAAACAAATTTGGACGCTGGATTTGATGAAATTCAATTTGACTATATTCGTTTTCCTACTGATGGTGATGTGAAAAATCTTGTTTTTCCGGCAAATACAAACAACCTGCCTCGGTATAAGGCTATTACCTATTTGTTGGATAAAGCAGCAGCTATAACGTCAGCTCGGAATAAATCATTGACTATTGATATTTTTGGTGTAGCTGTGTGGCCTAGGCAGCCTGATTCTGAGCGCTTGGGGCAACGGGTTTGGCAAATCGCTAGGTATGTTGATGCGATTTGCCCAATGTTGTATCCCTCTCATTTTGGTAATGGATACGATGGCAAAGCCTATCCTGGAGATGAACCTTATTTTTTTCTAAATCGAGGTACAAGTCATCTTAAAAATATTAATCGACAGTATGGCAATGCTGATGTGCTTGCGATTCCTTGGATTCAGGGCTTTGGTTGGCGTACGCATATTTTTGGTCCTAAATATATTGCTGATCAAATTAAAGGCTTAACTGATGCTGGGGGTGATGGGTTTTTGGTATGGAATGCTGGAAATCAGTATCGCGATACGTTTGAAGGTATTTCAGATATAAAATAAAAATGATTATTTACGTATGCGAGTTAGTTCATTAATCAGGCGTTGCTTTTCAAGTAGTTCGCGTTGATAACTATTTTGAATAATAACTTGGGTAACCCACATTAGGATTGCCATCATGACAATGATCCATAGCATAAGTCCAGAGATAAAGCCGTTTTTTACGTAAGTGCGACTTACCATTTTCCTATATAAAAATCAATGGAACGTTGAATCATCTCGTGAGTTGTATAATGATGGATTTTGATTGTTTTCAGTTGATAGTTATGTGAAGTAATTGTTGAGATTCCTGGAATCGTTGTTCGTGCAAACTGAAATTGATAGGCTTGTAGTAGCTCGATAATGCGGGAATTAAAATCGCCAGAAGGATAACAAAACGAAATCACGGGAATTCCGGTAATAGTTTCAATGCGTTCTTTGTTTTCTCGAATTTCCATTTCCGCAATTCTTGAGCTGACTTTTGTGAGACCAAAATGGCTTTTGGTATGACTGCCAATTTCCATGTCAGCTGCTACAATTTTTTTTAGATTGGCTTCGCTTAAATGATAGCTATCGCCAAGGTAATTGGTTACAAAAAATACACCTTTCATGTTGCGATTGCGTAAGGCATCAAAGGCAGTCATTGTATTGAGTGCACCATCATCAAAAGTTAAAATAATGGGTCGGGTTGGCAAGGCTTTGCCTGTTGTAAAGTATGCAGATAAATCACGAAACGTGATTGTATGATATCCTGCTTTTTGTAAGTATGCTAAATGAGCTAAAAATAAATTTTCAGGGCAGGATAAATCTGTAAATATTAGATCATCACCTTTTTGAGGTGTGCGAATTTGATGATACGTTAAAATTGGGATTTTTAATAATAGAGATGCATTGTCCGCTAAAATGAGTGGAATTGTTAGTGCGATTAATAGCAGCAAGACAAAATAAAATGTTCGAAACATAAGTTTGAATCATAGCATATTTTTGAAAATAAGGGTTCACCTCTGTCGTAAATCAGTGTAAAATCATGCTTATGTGTGTTAATTATGATATGATTATTGTTGGATCTGGAATCGCTGGATTAAGTGCAGCAGTTGAAGCAGCTAAAAAATGCACAGTGCTTTTAATTACGAAAAGCAAATTGAATGATAGTAGTACGGAATTGGCTCAGGGTGGCATTGCTTCAGCTATGGATATTCATGATACGCCTAAATTTCACAAGGAAGATACACTTCAGGCAGGCGCGGGTTTATGTGATGAAGCTGCTGTGGATATACTTGTGGAAGAAGGGCCTTGTCGGGTTGAATCATTGATTGCTATGGGTGCGCAGTTTGATCGTAAAGGTGACACCTATTGCTTTACAAAAGAAGGTGCTCATTCTCGTCGACGTATTCTTCATGCTGCAGATAAAACTGGTGCGGAAATAGAACGAACTTTGGCTGCTCAGGTACGGAAAACTGCAGGCATTACCATTTGTGAAGACTTGTTTTTGCTTGATCTTTGGGTTGATGCAGAAGGTTGTCGTGGAGTTCTATGTTTGGATGGGGATGGACTTGTAAGCAATATTTTTGCGAAAACTGTATTGTTGGCTACTGGAGGATGTTGTCAAATATTTTTGTACAATACAAATCCACCCTTGGCTACAGGTGATGGGTTAGCTGCAGCATATCGAGCTGGCGCTGAAGTTACAGACATGGAATTTGTTCAGTTTCATCCAACAACATTGTATAGTGGTGATAAAAAACCAGTGTCATTATTTTTGATTTCGGAAGCTGTTCGTGGTGAAGGAGCTATACTTCGCAATCATGAGGGTATAGCTTTTATGGAAGCTTATCATCCGTTAAAAGAACTGGCACCTCGTGATATTGTTGCGCGGGCAATTGTCGCAGAAATGAAACGAACGAAAACCTCCTGTGTGTTTTTAGATCTGAGTAGTGTTGTTGGGAATTTGGCGCAGCGATTTCCGACTATTTATGCCAGATGTTTGGAATCTAAAATTGACATTATTCGAGATTTTATTCCTGTTGCACCTGCAGCCCATTATATGATGGGTGGCATTAAAACTGATTTGTATGGGCAAACATCTATTCCACGATTATTTGCAATTGGTGAATTATCAGCAACGGGTGTTCATGGTGCTAATCGATTGGCAAGTAATTCGCTTTTGGATGGCTTGGTTTTTGGTTTTCGTGCAGCTGAAAAAGCGTTGAGCTTTCCAGAATTTGAACGGGAATTTGTGTTGCCAGAAATTCACTTGGCAGAAAGAGTGACTGTATCAAAAACTGAATTGTTAGTGATTAAGGACCATATCAAAACAATTATGTGGCAACAGGTTGGTATTATTCGTGATACAAAAGGGTTGCATCTTGCACAAAAAATAATTGCAAGAATGAGTGCTGAGATTAATCAAGGTTTATGTGAGGATGCTGTTTTATTAGCTGAAGTACAAAATATGGTGCTTGTGGCATCACTGGTGTGTGCTGCTGCATTAAGCCGAACCGAGTCTCGAGGAGCACATTTTCGACGTGATTATTTACAAACGAATGATGCCCAGTGGTTGCGTCATATTGTTATGAAAAATGATTAAAATTTAAGGCTTTTTTATGAGTGAAGAATGATCGGTTGTTGTCCTGTTGGAATAACTGCGCGTTTGGCTTGAATAGCAAATAAATTGAGAAATGTGTAAGCAAAATTATAGCTTGAGTGCGAAGTTTCTGTTGATACGTTGATGTTTTTTGTTGTTGGAGTGGAAAAGAGCAAATTCATTCCTAGCTGATGAGTGAGTCCAGTGATTAATGTTGGTTTTAAATCTATTCCAATATCATTAATAAATATGATGCATTTATTATGCTGGCTAATCATAATTCCTGTAATTTGAATTAGCGGATTTTCAGAAAGTTTGAGCGGTAGATTAATCGTACGTAGTCCCTGAGCTGTTACCATAGAGATAAAGAGCGTTTTGGGTGTTAATGTCAGTTCAGGTGTTAAAGCTATTTGATTGTTGTGAATAGATAATTGTTGATTTGCTTTTGGTATGATAATTTCGATAGGTTGGGTTGTACTAGGTAGAGTAACTTGCTGTTTTATATAGGGTTCAGTGCTATGAATAGCAGATGCAAGTATGGTTTTTATTGTTGGCTTTTCGTTAGAGTCTAGGGTGATTGTTTTGATTGTTTTCCCTTGGAGAGGCGCGAGTATTTCTTGGGGTAAGGATATCGTCATTTTGTTTGTTGGTGGTTGCATTGGGGATGGAGTTATGCCCACTTGGTTTTCGAGGGTTGGTTGGGACGTAGGTTTGGGTGTGGCTGGATTAGTTGGGAGTAGCGTAGTAGATTTAATGGTAGGTGAAATCGAAACTGATTGTGAAATTAATGGTTGTGGAGATGAGGGTAGGGCAGAGGGAGCTGGTTGTATGGATAATTTGGTTTGGTGTTGGCTTAATGTGTTTGTTTGTGTGTGAACTGTAGTTTGTGCTTGTTGAACTGATTGGGGGTGTTGTTGCGTAGGTTGAGTATTATTTTCAGAATTAAGTTTTGAAGGTGTTGATTTTTCTATGAGAGAGGTGGGTGTGGTAATTGCTTGAATGATGAATGGCTCAGCAGTGGCTTGTGGGGCAGGGGTGACAGGTTGTTGGTTAATTGGGGCAGTTGGTTGTGATGGAATTATGCTGGGTTGGTTTTGAATTTTAGTTTGTGTTGGGTGAGTGAGTTGGATTTGCGGTTGTTGTGTAGGCAACGAATTATTTTGATCATTAGGTTTTGTTGGAATCAAATCGTTTGTGGGTGTAATAGGCTCTAAGGGCGTGTTTGCTGGTGTAGCTGAAGGTGGCGAAGATGACGATGATTGTATTATCGGCGCAGTTGTGGGTTGTTCTTTGTTTGTGGAAGATGAAGGTGACGGAATAGTTGCCTGTTGTATGGGTGGTTCTGTTTCAACTTTTGTAGAGTAGGAGCTATATCGCGGGATATCTGTTATAACTCCAGTATTTTCTTGTTCTTGATTTTTCAGAAGTAATGGATTAAATATAGCACTGGGACGTTGTTGTTCGTTTTGCATGGTATTGGGCATGATCATTGCGTTGGAGTCTATAGGCAAGGAATTCGTTAATGGCAGGATTGGTTTTATTTCTTGAGATTTCATGATTAGGTTTCTTGGGTCATGGTAATGTTTTCTAAATAGTCATTAACTGGATAATCTTCTTGAATGTTAGTTTCGGCTTTCAGTCGATCCATTAATTTTTTTAATTCTCGATAACGCAGCACTACAGTAGGTACTGGCTCATCTGCGATGCGAATCTCAATTAGGATATATTCTTTTTTGGTAATTGAAAACATGGCGCGATTGGATTCATCTCGTAATTTATTAAAATCTGAAGACGTGAGATTAAACCCAAAAGCTGAGGCATTACGAATAATGCCCTTAATTTTTTGCTCAATAACTTTGTAGGTATTGCCTTCTAGTGTAAATAAACTAGCGCGTTCCAATAATGCTTCTTTTAACATTTCAATTGAACGTTCTTTGGCTACATCTTTGGCTTCATCGTGAATCGTTTGATTTAATACATCAGTATAAACTCCTAATCGTAATAAGCCATTTTTAAGCTTCCGCATTTTAAATTCTGTTTTTAAATGTGTACGCATGTTTGGATTTAAGGCTCGTTGTAAATATAAAGCGCGAAGACGATTAATAAGCAAAGATTTTTCATCATCTGCAGTATATTCATATTCGTGAGGAGGTTGTTGTTGTGATTGTTGCTGTTGTTGGCCTGAGGACATATCTAAAAAGCCGGCTTGAATGTTAATGGTTTGTCCGAAATCTTCACCTTGATGTAAATCAAACTGAATTGCTTTTAGGCCTGTTTGATCTTCAATCCGATCTACGTTTTCAGTGTACCATTTTTTTACAATGCCAGAATTGTTGGTGACTTCTTCCATTTTTTCTATAAATTTAGTAAATTGTTCGCCGCGATTAGCGTCAGTGCTAATATGGGTTTCAATTAATTTTTCTTCGAGACTTTGCATAGCAAACATATTTAAGTTTTTGCTGGTTTTGTACATAATTTCATTTGAAGTTCCGGTGATTCCATTTTTATAATTGCCAAAATCTTTTCCGCCTAAGGTAGCTAATGAATTTGTTTTATTAACGATCATATTTAAAGCTGACTCAGCTTGAAGATTTTCTAATCGAGTGCCTTTTGTTAGTTGACGCTGAAGTACTGCATCTGAAATGTTTTTTTCAATGTCTGCGCGAATTGCTTTTTTAGCGGCTAATTGAAGATCATTCATTTGCCTGGAAGTTAAGGTTCCAGCTTTTACCATTTTTTCTTCGAGTTGAATTAGTTTTGTGGTACGAGTATTTCCATTACGAACAGCTGTTTCATAGGTTGCTAAATAGTGATTAATTGCATCGCCTTTTGCTGTAGCATCTTGTTTTGTTTCGTTTTGATGTGATTGTTGATTGCCGCGTTGGTCTCCAGTGCCTTGCTCTTGTTGTCCAGATCGCTCGACTGTTTTTATGCTTGCTAGTCCTTTAATATCTGCTTCGGAATGGTCGCTTGTACTGGATTCTCGGATATGACGTTCGTTTTTTTCTTTTGTGGAAAGCGTGTCGGATAAACTGTTTTTAGGTTGTTGTTTGGGTTGGCTGGCTTCTTGCACAGCATTAGCGGGTTGTTGGTTTTTAAGTTCTTTGATTTTAGAGCGCAAATAGTCGTTTTGATAGGCTGCTTGGTTATTTTCTAATTCGTGAATGAAATCACTAAATTCATGTTGGATTGATTTTTGTGGCGATTCAATCATTTCTTCCTGATTTAATTTCGCTTGGAGGGTGTTATGTTGTTTAATGGTTGGTTCGTTAGCAATGTGTTTGGGGTCTCGTTGCCCTTGTTCATTGCGATCGCGTACATTATTGCCTTTTGCTTGTGTAGAGGATGATTCGTTTTCAGTTAACGATAATGTGTTTTCGGCATTATCTGTTTCTTGAATATGTTGACGTGATGTATTTTGCTTAATGTTTTGTGATTCTTGTGGCTTGTTTATTAGTGTTTGTTTTATTCCTGTACGTTGCTCTTCATGGAAGTTGGCTTTTTTTTGTTCATGATGAATTTGTTCTTTTTTAGTTAGTTGATGTAATGTTGATAGGCGTTCCTTATGCTTAGCATGTTCATGAGTAATTGCTTTATGCTGAATTTCGTGATGGTTTTTGGTGGTTTTTTGTTGAGTTTCTTTTACAGATTCATTTTTGTTATTTTGTTTGGTTTGAACTTTTTGTGAATGATGAGTTTCTGCAGATTCTGAGGTGCGTGCTCCTTGACGTGTTGTTGGGGATTCTGGAGAGTCTAGTTCATTGCTATCAACGGATTCGTCCTTATCCGTGTTGTTGTGGCGGATTTCTTTGGTAGCTTCGTTAAGGCGTGATCCTTTTACAGGTTTTCCTGTTAGTTGTGGCGTAACTGTTTCTTGCATCATAATTGTTTGTTCGATTGGCGAGTCGATTGTTGAATCTGTTTTTGTTTCAGGTTTTACTTCTTGATCTGTTACTAAGGTTTTGAGTCGTGATTTTAAAAAATCATTTTGATAAGCAGCTGGAGTATTTTGCAGCTCGTGAATAATGCCGTTAAGTTTGATTTTTCCTTGCGTGATATCAGGCTGAGTTGGTTGTGATTCATTAGATTTGAATCCATTCGTTTCTTTTTGGGTAGTTGTTTGTTTTTCGTTTGTGGAAGTGTTCGGCTTTTCTGGTAAATCAGGCAATTGTTCAGTTGATTTTTCTAAGGGTTCGAAACTGGTTTCTGATACGAGTTCAGGTTGTTTGGATTCAGTTTTTTCACTTTTTTGTTGGGTGATTGGTTGTTGGTTTGTATTGAGTTGTTGTTTGGGTTGATCTTCTTTAGGTTGGGTTGATACGTTGTTGCTTTTTGTTGTAGTTGCGGGTTCATTATTTTTTGGCTGTGATTCATTTTCTTGAACTTCACTGGGTTTGTTGTTGGTTTCTTTGGGTCGACTTTCTGAAAGTTTTTGTTGTACAGCTGTGTGAGTTTGTGGTGTGCCTATCCGCTGTTGTTCGTGAATTTCTGTTTTTTTTTGTTCGAAATGAGTTTGTTCTTTTTGCGTCGTTTGGCGCAAGGTGGTTAATCGGTCTTTGTGTGTTTCCTGTTCAATAACTGCAGCTTTGTGTTGTTCCTGGTGTTCGGGTTTGTCGGGTTCATTGGCTGGATTGTTGGTTTCTGCTTCTTTTTTCCCTTCTTGTTTAGCAAAAACAGTTTGTTGTTGTAGCTGTTTGATGTGTGATCGTGTATCTGGTTTTTCAGATAAAATCGAATTTCTTAGCCCATCTTCTGCTTCTGTTTCATCTTCTGGTTTTTTTGTAGAAGAGGCCAATGGGCTTGGTTTCGCAGATAATTTTGTTTGAGCTTTTTGTTGTAATCCTGCTATTTTGCTTTCTGTGCTTAGAGATACGTTGTCCTCTGAGGTTTCTAAGGAGCCAAACATTATTTTTAGTTCGTTTTGAAGCGTGGTTTCTTTTTTGCCTAAATGCTTACTAACAAAAATCGAGGAAGAATCATCTGCGACTTTTCGAACCATATTTTGTAATAAATTCCGACTAACATCATTGGAATGTCCTTTAGTTAAATGATTAACAATTTCTTTAACTGAAAACTTTTCTTGTCTGGCCCATAAGGGTTGCGTTTCAGCGGCTTTTGCAACTGGCTTTAAATCTTGCGTAACTGTATCTACTTGTTGTGCTTGCGCTTGTTGATGAAACGATTTTAGGTTCTGCATAATATATTCCTATAGTTGACTATATTCGAGTTGATATTCTAAAAAATTTAATTCTTGTTTAAATTCTTCAATAATTCGCTGACAGGCGCTAATACGCATTTCTGTGACTTTTTCTGGATCTGAATATTCTGATTTTCCTAATCGAGTGAGTTGTGTGCTTAATTGGGAACGAATTTCGTCAATTACATTTAAATCACTTTTGATTTTTCGATGCGAACCGCCAATAATGTTGATCATTTCTCCGTTATATTCATTTTCTTCAAACATTAGTAGGTTTTCCGATATGGAACTATTTAATGCTTTTTTTTGTAATTGTTGTAGGTCTGGAAATGTTACGCCTAATTGCCCGAGCATGTAGCCAATAAAGGCAACTTTGACTTCTGCAAATTTTGCAACAATAAAATTATGTGATCGTGCTTTTATATAATTTTTTGTATAAATTGTTTTTAGTTCTTCCAGTTTGGCTGTAAGATCAATTTTATAGCCGGGTGCAGTTTTAGGTTGAAGTCTTTCTAGTTTTTCGTCTAATCGTTTAACAGAACTGACAATGACATGATCTGCTTTAAAGGTAGGTACAAAATCCGTTTGGCCTTTATCTTTAACAATATTCCAGCGGATTTTACTGGTTCCGATTTGTGTGACAAAGTCTGTTGCCTGTTGATCTGCAACATTAGCTTTTTGATAGGCTTCGAATTGATTTTTTTTAAGTTCTTGATCCAGTTCAATTTTATTCATAGTGAAGTGTGATTACTTGGACGCTAACGAAGCTAAATGAGCACGATATTCTGCTGCTTTTGCAGCTGCGATTTCATTGGAAATTTCAGCATTAACTTCATCGTCATATTTTTGTTGGCGGTCTTCATTTTCTTGGTCAGCCTGAGCGCGTTCGCCACTGTTATATATGCTAACCATTTGCTGTTGCATTGTAATTGCCCATAAATATCCCCACATTTCCTTTAAAGCGTGTGTGTGCCATAGTTGTAAATCTGCTCGTTTAGGATTATTGGCGATATTTTTGTATTCTGAAGATTCTTTGTAAAAAGTATATTTGCTGGTTTTGTTTGTTACTTTTTCTTCTTCAGTAGCTGCATCATTGTCAGGCTTATAGTCACGGGTTCCGAGGTTCATTCGGGTTTTGATGTTTGTGCCTTTTCCGTTTCCACGCGTATATCGTCCAGCTGTTTCTTGCCAACCAAAGCCAACCCGATTAAAGTTGTCGTTTTCATTGTCGTAAAAGGTTTGATCGCTGGTTAGACGCAGTGCAGAGAAATCGCCTTTCATATAGAATTCGTCCATAAATCGGTTTTTGATTCTCTCATTGATTGTTCCAGTACTTGGATTAATGTCTTCGACTAAATTGTTTAATTTATTGACACCTGTGAGTACTTTATTGATAAGAGCCCGCGCATCGCCAACAACTGTTAATAAAGTTGTTAATTCGTCTTTTGTTAAACTATTGATCACGTCATCTACTGGTGCCCAAGCTTTGTCAATGGCTGCTTGCGATTTCGTCGGATCTTTGGCTGTAATATAAGCGTCAATTGTTTTATAAGTTGGGCCTAAGGAGGTTGTACAGTTTTTGGTCCAATCGTCCATTGACGAATAAATAACGACATCAGGGTCGCCGCTATAATTTTTGATTGTTTGGCCTTGAACAAGGAGTTGAAAAGCTGTCCAGGAAGTAATGAATGGCTGTCGAAAATACGAAGCAGTATGGGTTTGTTGAATCGCAGTATAGTTTGTCCAAAAAGCATCAGGGCATGTGCTGGCGCTGCCAAAATATGATTTAAAACTTGCGTTTAGTTGATCTTTGGTTAGGTTGCCAGAAATGTTAGAGTAAAATTTGTCTCTGAAATCTGTAGCACTACTAAATTTAGCTTGTTGGGTAGAAGTTAAGTTGCTATATAAGGGTGCTACAATATTGTTATTAAATTCGTTGGCATAGGCTTGTTCGTAAACTGTTTGCCCCCATTTTTCATATTCAAGCTTGAGTGCAGCTTCATATTCTGCTTTATATTTTGTTTGATAAAAAGTCGTAACATTGTTGATTTCGTCCTGATTTGCTATTGGGTCACTGATAAGATCTTTGGCTGCAGTTGATTTAGGTGCTATTGCGTCGCTATAGGTATTAATAAACTCTTGAATGGATAAGTATACACTGGATGCTTTTTGTAAGGCTTCTGCACGACCTGTTGTGTTTTTAATTTTATCAAGAACTTTGTATTTTTCAATATTTTTATTTTTATCGTAAACTTCGGATAACTGGGTTACATACCTGTTGAGCGTATCTAATTCGCTCGTATTGTTTTTTTTGTCATTAGCAAGAACATGGGTGAGTACTTCTTTGGAATTAAGTGTGACGCCTGTATAAGTGGGTGTTGCTGATCCAAGGGCTGCTATTGCTGCAGTTTTCCATGGCGTATACGAGCCTGCACTACCATCTTGTTTTGTGAATTTGTCCATAACAGTATAATAATCCGAAATATAACTAGTTTTTGCAGTTTTCAGAGTTTCAGTGTCTGTTTTAGTTGTGCCAGTCATTGCAATTTTAATATCGTCAATGTTATATAAAACAAAGGAATTATTGAGGTTTTTAAAAAATTCAGCATTGTCTACGGCCGAACTACTTGTTGTGCTTTTTAATGTATCCATTGGCCATGTCAAACCCGAGACTGCAGTTGGCGAAGTTATTGCTGATGATGACGTGAACGCATCGTTCAATTTGCTTTTAAATGCTGTTTGAAAATTAGATAGGGCGGCTTGTTCTGCTGATTCAACAGCGGTTATATTTTTGCTTGTGTCTAGTTTTTCATAGGGTGAAAGAAAGTTTTCTCCGTCTGGGTCGCCAAAAAGTTGCATAATGGCAAAACTGGAATACCGTTGCATGTCTAAAATTAATCCGAAATAATTTTTATCAGCTTGTGAAGAAAATTGGCCTTTCCAATCTGAATAAAAGCCCTGATCTCCATTTGAGCCATCGCCACCTGTGTCACGGGTTCCATCTGATTTGATACGGCCTAAGGTTGTTCGTTCGTCATCTTTGAGATACGAGTTTGATTTGTTTGCTTTGTCTGTGCGTCGCTGGCTGGAATAATATCCACGGCTGATATCGAGACTGGGATCTGTAGTAAATTTAGTTGTGGTTGATTTGCCATTTGCATCAGTTTTGACATCGGTTTCTCCAAACATCCATCGATTAAAATAATCAATCATTTTGATGTCAATAAATTTTTGTTGGCATTTTTGTTCTTGTGCTTCTGCAAATTTGGCAATGTCAGCATAAGTATACGTATCACTTGTTGTGTTATTAATAATGCCATCTGCGCCATTTGCTTTTAAAATTTCATTTAGCAAGGTTTGTTCTTTTGCTGTTAACCCAATTTGGTTATCCATTGAGGGATCTGTTGACATAAAAAAATCTGAAGAAGGGGCTGCTAAATAGCCTGCAAAAGCACTTCGAAGATCTTTTAGTTCAATATATCCTCCGGGAATACTGCTATCTTTAAATAAATTTACTCCTTGAAGTGCCATGTCCAGATTAAGGTTTTTAACATATTTTGATGCAGTTGCTGTGGGTGCATCTAACATGTTTCTGGCTTGCATGTTTTCGCGCAAGGTTCGCCAAAAGGATACTTGTGCTGCTGCAGTTCGCACATTTAATTCTGGGTCTGCAGCGTTTGTAGCGTCTAGGGAATTAAAGTCATTAGCGTCATTTCCATAAAGCGTGACCATTGTATCCAAGTTAACTTCTGCTGAATTGGGGCCAAACACTTCGCCCATGCCAGCCATAAATCGTCGTCTGCTTTCGAGCATGAGTACAGCTAATTTAAGCACACTAGTCGAATCCCAGCTGGATATGCCGCCACTGGTTAATGTGCTGGCCCGTGCAATTTCATAAAAATTGGGAACATAGTCAGGGCCAGCATTTTGGTTTAATGCTTTTAATTGACCTAAAAAACCTGCGAAATCACCGATATCTGTGTTCGTGCCTAAATTTAACTTGTTATATTCCCATTCCTTTCCAGCATCAATTTGGATGTTTGCATCTTGTGCAAATCTGGAGCCGTTCATCAAATCACCAAAAAGTCCGCGATAATCCACAATGCCAACTGTGTTTAATCCAAGTTCGGATAAATAATTTTCTGAAAATTCCGTAGAGGTATAGGCAGTTGTTGTTAAATTGGCACGCTCACTCATCGCGGGAGCTCCAGCAAAGGCATCAGTAGTTTTTCCATTTTTTAGCGCAATATCGCCAGTGCCATTATAATCAACGCCGCGATAGTTGTTGTCTTTGCTAGCATATTGTTGGGCTGTGTGCTGAAAATCTACAGCAGTTGGGTGAAAGTTGACTCCTTGATATTGAAAGGATGCTCCTGTTTGGCTAAACCTACTGCTAACGCTTTGATTTGCAGTTTGATCTGTTGCAGAATACGTTGCATAATTTGGTAGTCCGCTCATTCCATAACCTTGTTGTGTAATTTTCCCGTCAGCATCATATTGTACTGCTACGTTTGTACCAAATAAGTTTTGAATAGTTGTTGAATCTTTGCCATCTTTTAGTTTAGCTTGTAGCGTGGTTGAATTATTGAAAAATGATTGCGCAACTTGGTCTTGTTTTTTAGTTAATTTATTGTAACCTGTAATGGAATCTGTAGCAGTTCGCGGCATAAACTTCATTATTTCATTTAAAAAATTAATTTGCGTAACTTCCCAGCGCGTACCTGCACCCATTTCAATTGACATTGCTGCGCTGTCTGCAGACAAAGCAGGTGCTTCGCTGCTTGATTTAAATTGTTTGGGTGTACAAATATAATTTAAGGGTGTTACAGTTACTGGCTGCGCAATATCTTCTACACTCATGATTTAGGCTCCTTATATGTTATCGTTATTGTTCTGCCCCCATCCCCAGCCCTTTCCCATTTTCATGGGGAAGGGGGGTGAGGTTATGCAACTACGTTTCTTAATTCTTTTTCAATTTCTTTGACAAAATCAAAGGCCTGAATAATGGTTCGATTTAAATCTTGCAATGTACTGATTTTTTGTTGGATTAGCATTAATCCGCCTGGGCTGTTTTTGTCTTGAATTGTTGTTCCATTGATAGTAATTGATTCTTTGGTAGGGTCTGCCATGTCCATGGTTAGCCGATCTAGGGAGGTTTGCAAATCTTTCATAAATGCTTTTCTATCGCCTAAATAGTATTTTGATTGTTGATTTTGTGTAATAATTGTTTCTTGATCGAGTGATAAAACTTGGGGTGTTGCCATAAATTGCTCCTTTTTAATAAAACGCCGCAGGGACGAGTTGCCTTTAATGGAAACTCGTCCCTGCGAAAAATCTAATTTCGAATTATTTACGTGTTAATTATCCGGAACGTTTCCAATCTTCTACTGCATCTTTGATCACTTGGACAATGCCTTTGCTTGCTTGCGTTAGCATTGCAATCACTTGTTTAATCAGTTCTTGTAATTGGTTGACCATCATGATATTGCCTAGCTGATCCATATTGTCCCAAAATCC
>CAYUBI010000007.1:0-7995 GCA_964443005.1 uncultured Candidatus Marinamargulisbacteria bacterium | reverse complement strand
TGCATAAACTTTTGTGCGTCATTTAAGGATCCTGATAAACTTGAAATAACTCTGAGTGTTGAACTAAACATAATAATCCATCTCCCTTTTTTATTTAGTTAAGCTTAAGCTTGTGAGAACTTTTGTGTAGCTTCGCGCATAATATCAGAATGCGATTTGCCTGCAGTTTGAAGTGCTGAAATTTCGTCTTTAATAATTTGCAAATTTTGTTGAACCATGAACAAATCACCAGGTCGAAGATCACTAGCATCAATACCCCATGATCCCAAAAAGCTGTTGGCTGTTATTGCAGCAAAAATAGGTGTTCCGCCAGTTCCTTTGTTTTCTCCAAAGCCTACAACTGCACCATCTGAATTTAATTGTACGCCAATTGCACCCAGCGTGCCTGTTTTAGGGTCTTTTGTTTGGACAACTATTTGTGTTACTTTGGCACCTCCAACACCTGTGACATTGGTGGTAATGGTTCCGCTAGTTATTGATGCTGGGTCAATGCCTAATAAAGCTGCAAATGCTTTTTTCACTTCTTCAGTTAAGGCTGTAGTTCCTGTTGCTCCTTGATAGGTTATTGGCACGCCTGTTGGTGATTCCAAGCTTTTAATATCATCTTCGCTCCCTACAATATGGTTTTTTCCTAAACTATCAATGACAATTTTTTTACCACTCATTTCAATAGATATTGATAGCAGATCCGAGTTCCGATCATTCATGGTTTGCCCTATGGCGGTATTGACAGCTTCCCTATTAACTTCGTTGGCGGACGTAAATAATTGCGTCATTTCAATCGCCTCCTTTTTAAGATACTTTAGGAAAACCTAAAGCCTTTGAACACTATGCTTATCGTAAGCACTTACCTATTTCATGTATCGATATATTTTGTTATCATAGTTTTATGATTTTTCGACATCATTTGACCTATAGTATGAGTTTGGCTTGTGTGCTTTTCTTTTTATTCTCCTTTGATGTGTTTCAAACTATTGACAATCGCGTTCTGGATCGATTATTTCCTCAACAACAGGCAATGGACTTAAGTACACCCATTGTGTTGTTAACGATTGATGATCAGTCCATTCAGCGGTACGGTATTTGGCCCTGGCCTCGACAACTATATACCCAGCTTTTGAATCTTCTAAACATTGAGCATGCCAAAGTGATTGCTTTTGATATTAATTTTGATTCGCATACGAGTTATAATCTTAAGGATGACGCAGAATTTGGACAGGCTATTGCTAAGGCTGGCAATGTTGTTTTAGCACGTAAAGTTGTATTTAAAAAAAATAAAGCATTTTTTTTGGATGCAATTCCAGAGTTAGCACATTATGCACAGATGGGTATTGCGCATCCAGTTCAAGATCGGGATTACACGATTCGGAATTATCGATTGTTATTTCGGGATCATCATAAGGGGGTTTATCCTTATTTTTCAATGGCTGTTTTAGCAACGTATCTGGGGGTTTCAATTAATTCTCAAACAGTTAAATTGCATGATGCAAAAATTGATTTTGGTTTGTATCATATACCGTTGAATAAAGATGGAAATATGATTGTGTATTTTCGTGGCAAAGAAAAATCATTTCCAACCATTCCTATTTCAACGGTTTTGGAACCTGGATTTTTAAAGATGAATCCAGGATATTTTGCTAATAAAATTGTTCTGGTTGGTGCTTCTGCAGAATATTTACAAGACTTGTACCCTACGCCAACTTCTATGGAAATGCCAGGGGTAGAAATTCATGCCAATGCTATTGATACGATACTTCGGGGTGCTTATTTGCAGAGCATTCCGCATTTGGCATATTTATTGATTATTCTACTGATTACAGTCTTGGTGTCTTTTGTTACGATGCGTTTAAATGCAGTTGCCGGATTATTGTCCTTGATTGGCATTTCACTTGGATTGGTGATGATACAAAAAGTAGCTTTTTTTTATCACTGGATTGTTTATATTGTGTCTCCGATTGCTAGCATATTTTTTGCGTATGTATCTTCTGTTTTGTTGCGATTTTTTAATGCAGAAGCAGAAAAAAAACAAATTCGCAGCATTTTTAATCAGTATGTATCGCCGAGTATTGTGAATGAATTATTAGCGCACAAAGACAAATTAAAGCTAGGTGGCGATCGAATGGAAGTTACTGTTTTCTTTTCTGATATTCGCGGGTTTACGACGTTTTCAGAAAGCCGAACGCCTGAAGAAGTCGTGTCTCAATTGAATGAATATCTGAATGCTATGACTGAGATAATTTTCGCTTGTAATGGAACCTTGGATAAATTTGTGGGAGATGAAATTATGGCTGTATGGGGCGCGCCACTAGCTCAAGCTAATCATGCTTTGCTGGCTGTCAGATGTGCTCTCAAACAAATGGAGGCTTTACGCGAGTTGCAAGCAAAATGGAAACAAGAAGGTAAAGCAATTCTTGATATTGGCATGGGCTTGAATACTGGGGACGTTGTTGTTGGCAATATTGGAGCAGAAAAATACAAAGATTATACAGTTATTGGCGATAATATTAATTTAGGTGCTAGATTAGAAGCTTATACTCGAAAAATATCTGACGAATTGGGCCGCATAGTTCATATTATTATTAGTGATGCTACGAAACAGCTGGTTGAACATGCTATTGAGGTAGCGCCTTTGGGTGAGATTATGGTTAAAGGAAAGCAAAAATCTGTTAAGATATGGGAAGTGCTAGGCGAAAAAGTTAATGTTTTTTAACTGAAAAACCAAAATGGCCGAGTTGCTTGCCAATAGCATAATACTTGCCATGAGCATAGCAGATTGAGTTTATTTTTTCAAAATGAAAAGCTGCGTGTTTGTCCATGTAATCGGATTCTGCATGTACAGCTACAACATCTGCAATAAACATATCATGCGAGCCCAGTGGAATAATCTGTGAGACTTTGCATTCGATATTAATTGGGCTTTGCTGGATCAGCGGCGCTTTAATATGCGTTGCAGCTATAGGCGTTAATTTAATCGCTTTCCATTTGTCAATATCTCTGCCGCTTTTCACGCCGCAAAAATCAGTAGCAAAAGCGAGTTGTTGCGTTGTTAGATTAATGACAAACTCCCCAGTTTCTTTGATGATTTTATAGGAATGTCGCTCTGGCCGTAACGAAATATACGTTTTTGCAGGTTCAGTGCAAATAGTTCCTGTCCATGCTATTGTGATGATATTGCAGCTGTGTAACGATGTGCCACAGCTAACCAAAACTACAGGTACTGGGTACACCATCGTTCCTGGTTTCCACAGTTGTTTACTCACAAGAAATTATAAGTTAAACCGTTCGACTTGATTTTTGGTTTCAGTTGTTAAATCAACCAAGTTGCTGGTTACTGCGGAAATTTCTTCAGCAGCAGCTGCGTTGTTTTCAGCGATTTGGTTTAATTGGCTAATGCCAGAAGTAATTTCGTTAATAGCCACTGTTTGGTTTGACATTTCTTCAGCAAATTGACTGAAAATGCTTTCGGTTTCATTTGAAATGCTTGCCATGTTTTCCATTTCTTTGCGAACTTGTTCTGAAGTTGACACTACTTTTTTAACAATATTTTCTGATTCTTCAATTAATTTGGCAATTTCGTCAACTGAAACTGACGAGTTTTCTGCTAGTTTTCGAACTTCATCTGCAACGACTGCAAAACCTTTGCCATGTTCGCCAGATCGTGCAGCTTCAATAGCTGCATTTAAGGCTAATAGATTGGTTTGACGCGCAATTCCACGAATCACTTCTGTTACTTGGCTCATGCTAGCACTGCTGTCAGAAACGGATTTAACGAGAGTTTCCATTTCTTTCATTTTTTCCTGGCCATTCACTGCTGCTTGAACTGCACGACTGGCATAATTTTTTGCATTTTTAGAGTTTTCTGCTACATTGATAATTGTTTTGTTTGAGGCTTGCACAGCAACAGAAACTTCGTTAATAGATACGACTTGCGATTGAGAGCCAGTTGCGACTTGTGCAACAGCATTGCTGGTTTGCATGGCAGCTTCTGTCACTTGGCCCATACTATGTAACACTGTTTTAAGTGTATCTGTAATGGATTCCAAGGATGCATTAACGCAATCCTTTAAGGAGCTTAGTTCTCCTGTAGCTTCAACATCAATGCGGCCATTAAGGTCATTGTTAGATACTTGATACATAATTTGATTGATGTTGCTAATAACAATGTTTAGGCTGCTCATAGAGGAATTGATATAGTTTTTAAGAGCATCAAAACGGCCGTGCATAGGTGCTGTAATTTGTTGGGCAAAGTCACCATTTTGCATGGATTCCATAACAGTAGTCACTTCATTAAACGTGCTGTTTATTTCGTGAATCGTTGAGTTAATGGATGTTTTTAAAATGCCTAAGTCTCCTTTCCATTCGTCATTGATTTGTACATCAAAATTTCCTTGAGACATAGATGCCATGGTTTGATTGATTTTACTAATAGCTGCATTCAAAGCACCCATAAGCGAGTTAAATGCTGTAGCAATTTGGCCAATTTCATCTTTTCCGTTGTTAGTAATATTTTCAGAAAAATCACAGCCATGTTCAATGTTTTTGACTGCTTTTGTTAATGCTGTAATGGGCCGCGTCACGCTTTTGGCAATGATGATTGATAAAATAATTGATAAGACTGTTGCACTGATAATTAATAAGCCAAATATTGTAATAAATATTAGTTGGCTGTTTTTAACATCTTTATACGTTGTGTCGCTGCTAGTTTTTTCAAAAGCAACAAGGGTACCAATAATCTTATATAAGTTGATGAATTTGTGCTCGATATCTGTCATGAATAGCGAGGCAGTTGTTGAGTCTGCTTTGAGCATTTCTAGCATTTGCATTGCACTAGCCTGATATTCTTTAGTAAATATTAAAATATCTGAAAAATACTTTTTTTCTTCTTTTGATAAATTTTTACGAGTGAGTACATCTTTACAAATTTTTTGTACGTATAAAATGCCGGGATTAACTGTATCTTCTGCAGTTTTAATTGTAACGTTATCATATTCTGCAGCTGTCCAATTAATTAATTTGTAAAGTGTTGAATGAACAGTGGACATTTTTTCCGAAATAATAGAACTATCTTGATACAGCTTAAAGCGCGTATTCACAATGGTTTCTAAAGACATCATTTGGTTTGCAGAGCCGATATATGCAATCACTGCAACTAATAAAAGAAAAGCAATGACAACCAGAGGTGCAATTAGGAATTTCTTAAATATACTAACATCAGATAAGCGATTTAAGAAAAAATTATTTTTGTGTACTTCGGCCATGTTGTTCCCCCTGATGATACTGAACGCTCAATGGCTGGAGCACAAAGGGTGCTCCAGCATAAAAATTATTCAGCGTCTTTATAAATGCCTGCAGAAATAAATAATGTTGGGCTAACTTTGACAAGATAGCTAATTTTTGGTTTTACTTTTTTGGTTTCTGGGTGAGTCCATGTGTATTCAATCCAGCCAGCACCTTTGTCTTTTGCTAGAGCAATCATTTCTTGAATAAATGGTTTGCCGCTACTGTCTTTTAGATTAGACACATTCATTCCAATGAGCTTGGCGTTGGAATGCGCTAAAGTTTTACCTGTTAAGTCAACAGCGAAAACATATAACTCGCCTTTGCGAAAGTCGCCTTCTTTGGCATTAAACGCTTCGATTGCTTTAACTTCGCCATTTTTTTTGTAAAAATCAACAGCTTTTTCAACAAAAACTTTAACATCCTCTTTTGTTAATTTCTTGTCTTCTGCAAATGAGGTTGTCATGGTTATGAGTAATAACCCTGCTACTATGAGTGCTAACTTTTTCATTGTGTGCTCCTTAATAATGTTGGTCTGTCTAAAATATGGCGCACATCACCTCCCCAGCCATTCTTTTTATCCAGGTTACTTATATAAAAGATAATAAATAATTCTTTTTTTGTCAAATATGATTTGGATTTTTTTACTTGCTATTACTAGCAGGAGAATTATATAATCAATTATGCAAAAAATTCCTATTGGTATATCTGATTTTAAAGAACTTCGGGAAAATAATTTTTTTTATATTGATAAAAGTTTATTTATTAAAGAAATTATTGATAGTTCACCTAAAATACTTCTGATTACTCGGCCACGTCGGTTTGGAAAAACACTCAATCTTTCGACTTTACGCTATTTTTTTGAAAAAACAGCAGCGTCTAATGTTAATTTGTTTAAAGATTTGGCTATATTTAAGCAGGGTGACTTCTATATAAAACAGCAGGGAAGTTATCCTGTTATTTTTTTGACGTTTAAGGATGTAAAGGAAACAAACTGGGAACATAGCTATAAGAAAATGCGAGAGCTGATTCAACGAGAATATCAGCGACATCAAGCGATTTTGAATGCCAATATATTAGATAAGAATGACGTAAAATATTATAATAGCATTTTGGATTTAGCAGCAGATCAAACTGATTATGAAAATAGTTTAAAGAATTTGACGATTTATTTGGAGCGTTATTATCACAACCGAGTTATTTTATTGATTGATGAGTATGATACACCGATTCAGGCTGGCTATATTAACAATCACTATGAGGATAATGTTAATTTTATTCGGAATTTACTCAGTGCAGCACTCAAGGATAATGCTTTTGTAGAAAAAGGGGTTTTAACTGGTATTCTCAGATTAGCGAAGGAATCTATTTTTTCTGGTTTAAATAATTTGGGTGTTTATACGCTATTATCTTCAGAATTTGAGGATAAATTTGGTATAACTGAAATTGAATTAGCGCAGGCGTTACAGGCGTATCAGTTAACTGTTGATTTAGTCGATATGCAAAATTGGTACAATGGTTATCGGTTTGGAAATACAGTCATTTATAATCCATGGTCAATATTAAATTATATGAATAGTAAAGATAGGAAATTTATTCCGTATTGGATTAATACTGCAGATAATGCTTTAGTTGAAAAACTATTAACGAATAATTATCAAAATTTGAATACTGAACTTGAAACATTAATTAGCGGGAAGGTTTTAAGTAAAAAAATTGATGAAAGTATTGTTTATGCTGATGTTGGAGTCAACGAAGATATTCTGTGGAGTTTTTTATTGTTTAGCGGATATTTGAAATTTGTTAGAGAATGGACTATGAATAGTGATGAAACGCGAATGTATGATTTAGCTATTCCCAATCGGGAAGTTCGGATGATGTATCGAAGTTTTGTTGAAAGATGGTTTGTTGAGCGAATTGATTCTGAAACCCAGAGATTAATGCTAAAGTCTTTGGTCAAGGGAGACATCGAGACTTTTGAGGCTGTTTTTCAAGAAACAGTATTGAAAATTTTTAGTTATCATGACTTTGGCCACGAAAGCGAAAAAGTGTATCAGGCTTTTGTTATTGGCTTGCTGGTTTGGTTATCAGATACTCATGACATAAAAAGTAATCGCGAATCTGGTTATGGGCGTTATGATGTTATGCTTATACCCAAAGATAAAAGTAATTTAGGCATTATTATTGAATTTAAGAAAATTAATATGCGAAAAAATGAAACTCTTGAGCAAGCAATTGCTATAGCTAAACAACAAATTGAGACACAGAAGTATGCTAACGAGCTTGAAAGTTTGGGCATTCATAAAATTAAAAAGCTGGTGATTGTTTTTGACGGCAAACGTGTGAATGTTTCAGAATTGTTGTGAGAGGGCCGCGCGAGCTAAATGCCCTCATCCCTTCCCCTTTCCCATCTTCATGGGGAAGGGCTCAATTTATTAAAAAGATCTTCAATATATTTAATTATCTCAGATTTTTGAAATCGATATAAGTATATTCCAGTCAAGGAATGAGCCTGAAGAAAAAGGACGTCTGAGCGTTGATTTTTAGTGTTTTTAGGATTACTTGTACTGGGTTATACGCAGGACGAATTAGAAACTAGTTTCGCGGAATGGTTAACGTTATTAGCAGAAAAACAAAACATAACAGTTAAGAAAGTCTTGGGAATGATGAAAACGTGGTATAACGGGTATCGATTTTCAGAAATTGATAAATATGTTT
>CAYUBI010000006.1:22836-39419 GCA_964443005.1 uncultured Candidatus Marinamargulisbacteria bacterium | reverse complement strand
GTAGGGCTCGTCCAGCCAACAAATCCACACCTGTTCTTTTAAGTTTTCTTGCACTTGAACCAGTTAGAACGAATATATAATCTTGTTTTTCTTCAATAAGCGAATGAACAACACTTAAGATTTCTGGTGCTTTTTGAACTTCATCAATGATAAATATTTTTTTATCTTTATTTCCGTAAACAAGTTCTTTCAATTTTTCAGGGAATGTCCTGAATTCTCGAAAAACTTTTAGATCCAAAAGATCAATTAATAATGCGTTTGGATATACTTTCCTTACCCAAGTAGATTTACCTGTACCTCTAGGCCCAAAAAGGAAAAAGCTCTTATTCGGCAATTGAATATAACGAATTAGTAATTCCATAATACCTTCCTTTTTTGAAATAAGAATTCTATTATGCCATACATTTACATTGCAATCAATTTTTGAATCTAGATTGAGAAATTCCTTTTTTTACCAAAATATTGCTGGAATTTGAATAATATTTTCAGAAATCCTAATAATTTCTGATTCATTATTTATTAAAATTCCTATTTCGCAATGATAATCAGCAATAAAATTTACTAATCCTTGAATTTGCTTTTTGCCTCGATAAAATCCATTTTTTATCTCGATTGGAATAAGGCCAAAATTACCTTCAAGAACCAAATCAACTTCTGACTGGTCAGCAGTCCTGTAATAATAATAATCAAAATTTACCAAACATATTTGTAAATTTTTTATAATCTGTTCAACCATAAATATCTCCCAAATCGAGCCTATCTTCGGGTGATTTTGTAAATTCTGAATAGTCTTTATATTAAGTAAATAATTAATTATCCCTGTATCTCTAACGTGGCCCTTGGGCATTTTCACTAAACGTTGTTTTTCCAGTTTGTCGTGCACCAAGAACAAGTACGCAAGGAAAATACTTTGTGTAAATTTGGCAATCAGAGTGACAATTTTACACAATGGTTGCAGCCAATAAAAAGGGCGGTGTTACCACCGCCCTTTTCTTAAATCTACAAATCTAAATTTGTTTAGATATCAAACTGTACACCAGCAGAAACTGTAGGATCATTTACGCCGTCTTGAAGACCAATTTCAGCATTGATTTTTAATTCTTTGCTCACAGGAATATCAATTCCCATGTCAATATTATAAGCTGCATTGCTGTTGTTTGTTTTTGCTTTGTCGCCTAATGCTAGCAAACTATTGATATATGGCTTAATCACGCCAAGATCCATAATTCCAGTAAAACCAGCATATGTGTACTCAGTAACTGTTTCAGTATATGCTTGTGCAACAACTGATATAGGACCCGTTAATAAATTGATGTCGCCGCCTAAAGCAATTGAACCACTTTGGATATTCATTTTTGTATATCCTGCTACATTCATGTCAGCAACTTTTGTATTCACAATTGCGCCAAACATTTTTGTATTGTTGCCAGCTGCACCTGATACCATAAATCTGGTTTTGAGGTCGCCCATATTTGGAACATAACTGATAGCTGCTGCACCTGCAGAAACGCGGTATTCTGCTTTGGCACAATATCGTGATGTTCGGTTTAATCCACCAAAGTAGTTTAATACTCCTAAACGCTGTGTACCAAAACGGAAAGTACCTAAATCAGTTTTAGTATCTAAAAAAATGTAATCAGGATAAAACGTTGTATTTGTGGGTTCAAAAAAAATGATAGCTGTTAAAGCTGTTGCATCAGATACTTGGCTAGTCATCCATAAGTAACTTTTCTTAGTTGTATCAAATCCTAAATTGGTTCCAGAAGCTAAAGGATAAGCAATTCCACTATTAACAATTGTAGCTTTAAACTGAGGCGTAAAGGTTGCAAAACTCATCGAAACTAAACCTAATAAAACCAATAAACTTAACTTTTTCAATGTCGTCCTCCTAAAGAATATTTTTAAAACCATGAATTAAACTATTCAGGTTTTAAAGTACACACAGTTTGTTGTTGTACTTCCCCTCCTTTCTTTAATATGATTATAAGTGAATATATCACACTTTTTTTTGTTTTGCAAAAGTGTTAAGAAGGCTACAGCACACTATACCATAACATGGTGAAGATTGGATTGAATAAGGTCTGCAGTCAGCGTAGATGGCAGACTATTAATAACTGCTGCACGTTTGTCTGCAGTTAAGCGCCCTAGAATACTTTCAATATCATTAATCGAAAATTCTTTCACAATATGGGCAATTGTTTTGGAATCGTAATTAACTAATACATCAGCAATAAGTTTAAATTCAATTTTTTTTAGCTCATCAATCGCGGTTTTAGGCGAGTCACTGAATTTCTTAATTAAAATATCTGGATTTTGTACAACTACTTTTTGTTTGCGCGAAAATAAATTAAGTGCCATTTTGTATTCCCCCTGCTAATCAATTAGACTTTTCTTGAAAACTAACTGTTTATGCTTAAATATATTATATATATCGAATCAAAATATAAATAATCCCAAACAAATTAGAACATACTCAACAGATTATTGCTCAACAAGTACTTTGCCCTTATAAACAGACCCTTCAGTTGCATTCAGCCCTCTGCAAGAAACAGATGCAAAAACACGTGCGAGCTCACCCATACGAATATCACGTTGAGCTTTAATATGCCCCTCTACTTTGCCATCAATATCAATATAGTCACCCGAGATATCGCCTTTGATTCTGCCATTTTCTTTAATGAGAACATCTTGCGTACTAGATACATTTCCTTCGCAAATTCCATAAATTGTTACAGGTCCTTCAGACAGGATGTTTCCCGTAAACGTAGAACCTTTGCCAAGAATCACAAGATCTTTTTCTTTTTTACCAAACATGATGATATAATTATTGCACATCGGAAACAAAGGAGCAATTGATGAATATTATTAAAATTGAACGCGCTATCAAAGATATTTTAGAAGCTATTGGAGAAAACCCAGATCGCGAAGGCCTAAAAGACACACCCAAGCGTGTAGCAGCTATGTATGCAGAAATGTTCGAAGGCCTTACAGCTGATCCCTTAAAAGAAATGACTGTTTTTCACGACGAAAATCATCAAGAAATGATTATTGTTAAAGATATTCCATTTTATTCTTTTTGTGAACATCATTTACTCCCTTTTTTTGGAACAGCAGATGTGGCGTACATTCCCAACAAAAATATTATTGGACTCTCAAAAATTGGGCGCTTAGTCGATATTGTAGCCAAACGTCCACAAGTTCAGGAACGTATGACTACAGATATTGCAAATTTACTTATGAAAGGCACTGAAGCCCAAGGCGTTATGGTTGTTGTTCGCGCAGAACATTTATGCATGAGTATGCGCGGCATCAAAAAACCAGGCAGCAAAGTCATTACATCAGCTGTGCGCGGAGTATTTGAGGAAGATGCCAAAACCCGTAATGAAGCACTTAGTTTGCTAGGATAATTGCAGGAATATGTATTATAAAAAATCCATACAAGATTATAGCCGTTTCTACCGATAACTCATTTACCAAACGTGTCAGGTTTAACACACGTCAAAATTGGGCATACGATTAATAAACTGTTTTAAAGCGGGTGAAGCATAAACATGGCTGATGTAATCGCACCTTTTGTTAATAATAACCTTGATCCATTTCGTGACCTGAGGTCTACGTCATGGTCTATGGGCACTACTGGTGGCGTAACACCCGATAAGCCTGCTGGAAATCCCTATCAAATTGGATTTCCGCCAGATGTAAACAAATCAAATATTGATGTTGAATTACTTGAAAAAGTATTTAAAAAAGCCTTATCCCCAGCAGCTTATGAGAAGTTTCTAAAAGAAAGCTGGCCTATTGTTAAAAATGCTGTTTTGGCCTTAAATAACCCAAAAATGAAATTGGGCAAAATTGTAGGTGCAACGCTCAGTCCTGAAGGCAAACTCATTTCTCTCCAGTATAAACGAAAGCCAGACTCTGAATCATCAAAAGATATTTTATACAAAAGCGATGGTCCATGGAAAAAGTTTCAAATGCCAACTGGCTTGCTGCCAGATGAAGCTAAAGCCATTCAAAATGTACTTAATCTTGCAGTTGCAACTAGTGAGCAAGCCTTAGCAAATGGCGGCGAAATTGATTCTATCCTTGATTTTATCAATAGCATTAACTGCAGCAGTAAGCCACAGCCGAACCAAAATCCAGAATTGGCAATGAAGATATTTGAATTTACGAATTCGTTAGTTTCGGATATGATTAAACAATGGGCAGATGACGAAGCAGCAGATCAGCTACAAGATGCGCAAACCAATAAAATTCTAAATGAAAAAAATGAAAAAGAAAAAGCAAATGCAAAAGTGGCGATATTTAAATCACTCAAAAATAAATTTCAGGGAATATTTACAATGGCAAAAATGATGCAGAATACTTCACAACAAGAGTTGGCATTAAGAAATATCGCTTTTGCGCAAGGACAAATCGATAAATATTCCAACATTTCAAATCATCAAGGCTCTGGCGTTGATCTGGGTTATCGTTTTGTTGTTGCACCCGTTGATTCTACTAGTTCGTTTGCTGTTGTTTCATTGCCTTCATTACCTAGCGCAAATTTTTCCAGTTTAATGCCAACATTAAATTTAGGATCTGGCAGCACAAGTAGTGGTTCATCCATTGCAGCAGCTGCATAAAACTGGAATATACCTATTATGAACATTGGCGGTAGTAGCTCGTATCTTTCGCAGTCTTCAGTCTCTCATAGTTCATCTGCAGCGCAAAACACAGGCAAAGCCGAAAATCCAGCGCAGTCTGGAATAACTGAAAACTCAAATGCAGCTGCATCTTCGTCAGCACAAATGCAACTACAACTTGCTCAGCTTTTTAAAGCGCCAGGTCAACACGTTAATACGATTGTTTAATTAGCGGAACAAAAATGCATCCTATGTTTTGTAACATCTAATATAATTAGCAATGAAGTTTTATAAAAGTAATCTTCGAGTTTTATTTTCGCCTTCAGGTGGGGAAACAACACCTGCTTCTTCTAATTGATCCATAATGCGCGCAGCTCGATTATATCCAATTTTTAATTTTCGCTGAACAAATGAGGTTGACGCAACGCGTGTATTAATCACTAATGTTTTGGCTTCGTCATACATATCATCATTATCCGAAGTATCTGATTTGCTTTTGCTTGCTGCACCATTTTTAGATAAATCAAAATCATCTGGATTAATATTGGCAACTTCCATTAGATATGTTGGTTTAGCTTGTGTTTTAACATAATGAACTACAGACTGAATTTCCTTTTCCGATAAATAAACTCCTTGTGCACGTGTAGCTTTTAGCGAACCAATCGGTTTATACAGCATATCCCCACGACCTAATAATTTTTCTGCACCCATCACATCTAAAATTGTCCGAGAGTCAATTTGTGAGGAAACTGCAAAAGCAATACGAGAAGGAATATTAGCTTTAATTAGCCCAGTAATCACATCAACAGAAGGCCGTTGTGTCGCAATCACCAAATGAATACCCGTTGCTCGCGCCATTTGAGCTAAGCGCGCAATAATCGTTTCAACAGCTTGACCTGCAACCATCATTAAATCTGCTAATTCATCAATAATAATAACAATATACGGCATGGGCGGCGGAATAAAAAACCCTTCATACGATTGTTCATCAGTTTCACCATATTTTTTGGTTTTATCCCTAGCAGCTTTTTCTTCGTCATATTTCTGCCAAAGTTCCTTAACCATGGAATTGTAACCTTCTAGATTTTTGACCCCAGCTTTAGCAAATTGTTCATATCTACTTTCCATTTCTCCCAATATCCATTTTAAAGTTGCTGCAGCTTTCATTGGATCTGTTACTACAGGTGCTAGCAAGTGAGGGATGTCCTCATACATAGATAATTCTACTTTTTTAGGGTCAATCATAATAAATTTAACTTCTTCAGGCGTTCGCCGCAGCAACAAACTAATAATCATGGCATTAATACAAACGGATTTTCCTGATCCTGTTGATCCAGCAACTAACACATGCGGCATTTTTGCAATATCTAATGCAACCATTGCACCTTCAATATTTTTACCTAAAATGGCTAATAATGGAGACGGGGCTTCCATAAATTCAGGTGTGTTAACTAAAGGTAACATATTTACTATTTTGGAATTTTTATTTGGAATTTCAATACCAACTACCGATTTTCCAGGAACTGGTGCTTCAATGCGAACGCCGCTAGCTGCAAGATTCAGTGCAATATCATCTGCTAGGTTAACAATTTTACTAACTTTAACGCCAATACCTGGCTGAAGTTCATACCGCGTAACTGTTGGCCCACGTGAAATGGATACAACACGCGCTTCTACTTTAAAACTCAGCAAAGCTTCTTCTAGTTTTTTAGTAGTTGCAATAATTTCATCTTCTAATAACTTATTATCTTGCTTGTTAACTTTAAAATCATTAAGTAAATTAAGCGGCGGCAATATATATCCAGAAGTAACACTTTCTTCAGCTACTGTTTCAACTTTTTTTTCCATTTTTTCAGCTTTTTTAGCTGCAGCATCTAATTGTTTCAGTTGATCTCGTAATTTTTGTTCTCGTTTTTTATCATCATCGTCACTATCATTCTCTTGGTTTTCATTATTTTCGTTGTTTTCTTTATTCTCTTTTTCAGATACTTCACGTTCGTTGTTTTCAATTTGAATCACAACTTCAGGCATAAACGTTGGCCGAACTACTCGGGAAGGAATTGTTAAAGACTTTTGTTTTAACGGCGTTAACCGATTTAAAAGAAATTCGGAACCTAAAATATGTCGCAATCGTTTGAGTGCAAACGGCACCCGATGTGTCATGGATTGCAAGGTAATATGAAAACAAAAAATCAATGCAATGGCTGTTAAAGCTAACCATACTACAAACAAGCCTTGCGGCCCTACTGCAGTTTTGATCCAAAAAACTAAATTATATCCTAAGGCACCCCCGCCATAAACAGGTGGCGGCCATATCCATTTTTGCGTATGTAAAACATAATATTGTTCAAGAAGAATCACAACAGCCAACCATACAAGCCCTATACCCATAATGCGTGTTTTGTACGTTGATATTAACCGCTGAAAAATCCACATCAAGCCCATTCCTATAACAAAAAAAGGTAAAAAATACATTCCTTTGCCTATAACAGGATATAATCCGGCTTTTAATAAACGGCCAATAACACCTGTTGATGTTGGGAAAAAAGCAATCACAAACAAAAACAAAGCCAACGCTAAAATTAATACACCAATAATCTCATCCCGCAGTGAATGAACTTCGGTTTTTGACGGAGTATCTGCTTCGTCAACTTTTTGATATCGATAATTTCGGGGTTGCCGATTTTTGCGTGAATTCTCCATAACTTAAAGGTAACGTACCTCGTATAAATTTGCAACCATTTCAATAGCAACACAAAATATCTACCAAAATTTCCACGAGGTCTGATTAATTTTTGAGAGCAATTGTTTAAGATCGCTCTTAGCTGGAATCCGTTGCTTGTCCTCTGGTTTAATGTACAACGTATAATAAGCAAAAGCTTTACCTATTTCGGAATTATGAAATCCGTAAGTTTTATTATCACTCAGCTGTGTTAATCCACCTACATTGTTCTTGTTTTTTATAATGCTCTGCAGTACATAATCAGCCAATGTCAAATAATTTCTATGTTCACTTCCCGCAAAAAGGTGAATAAGCCCTTGGGCAAATAAGCCAGATTCATGCGGGCTAAAAGCAGACTCTGTAACACGTCCAGAATTTTTTTCCAAACATAATGGCAATATCACTGTTTTATCATTAATAGTTCCATTTTTGATCACTGCGTTCAAAAATTTATCAAGAACTTTTTTAGCGTTTTGATCACGTGTTAACCGGTAGTATTGGGCCAAATGTGCAAAAGTTCGAAACTGAAATCCAGTCCAATGAGTCTTAGTATCTGGACCTTCCCATCCAAATGTTCCTTGACAATAAACTGGCATAAAAAAACCAGCCTGATTTGGATACGCATCTTGAGCGTCTTTTAAGAAAGAAACAATGCTTTTTGCAATTTCTGGTTCTGATAGCATCACCCACACATCAGGAGACTGATATCCAGAATACAGATGCTCAATGGTTCCAGAAAAACCCCACTTTTCCTGAGTATGCCCACCCCAGTAATAACAAAATTGCATCACGTTTTTATAAGTTCCTGAATTGCTAAGTGCCCATTGTAACGATTGTTTTATATCTTTTAATAATGAAGTTTCTTCACAAACACCATAGTGTAAGGCCATAGCTAAACCTTCGGCTAACCATTGGTCTGCGTCCAGTGCAGATGAAAATGTTGCATTTGCATTATTACTAACTCTGCGTTGACTAAAATCAGGCAAATTATTTATATCCAAAGCTAAACTTGGTGTCATCACCTCCAAAAATCCAGGCTGATAAATATCATACAGAGTATGCTCTGCTATAACTCGATCTCCACAAGCATTCGCATGATTTCCAGCAATATCAATCAGCCAGTGCATCAATACGGGATGATGGTTAGCGGTAATACTAAAATAAAGTAAAGCCGAGGGTAATTGCTTTGATTCACCTGGACCATGCGGCATCATATAATCCGTAATATAGCTTAAAGACTCTGTCATTTTGCTTTTGTCTCCAGAAATAATTGCATATAATACAGCAAGTTGAAAAAACAATGCTTGCCCTTCACTAGTTGTTGCTCCACTATTTCGAAGATGAGACGGCTCATTTTCTGCAAGATGATAAACAGCAAGAAAAGCTTTTTCATGAACAACAAACTGTTTACTTGGAACTAGTTTGCCATTTTTCGGGTTTCCAGATTGAGCAACAAAATAATTAACAATCGCATGTAATTCTTGTTGATATGTTGGATTAAAGCTAGGGGTCTGTATTGCCTCTTTGCAGTCACTAACGATTTTAAAATTATTCATCATATCGTCTCCTATGACAACGTCAAAAAATAACTATAGCAACTAAAATCCCCCGATCCCTTCCCCCATCCCCAGCCCTTCCCCATCTTCATGGGGAAGGGAGCAAAACTCTTTTATTTGATTAATAACATCTTTATTATTACTCTTCCCCATGAAGATGGGGAAGATGTCTGCTTCGGCAGACAGATGGGGGCATGTATTGATTAAGGTTAGATTCGTTCTATATTCACCCATCAATATTCTTCTGGAGTTGCTATCTTAACTTTTTGACGCATCTTTAGCTTTGTTATCACCCTTAATTTTGATCTGTGATTTATAAAATTCTTTGAAATTTAGATAAGCTTCAGGCTGTCCATTTTCTCCATATTGATAAACACTTTGGTCCAATAACTGAGAACGACTTCCCCTTTTCATTTCAGTAGAATACGTGGTGCCACTTAAGCTAACAACCAAATGATTAGGCGGAACAAATAAGGTTTTATGTTCACCTAATTCTACATTATAAAACAAGCCTTGAGTGGCAATTTCGTTTGCATTAGCCAATGGATTAATGGCTTGGACAATAACATTACCTTTTAGCTCAGGACTATTTAAAACCATCATATCTAATGAATCTAATGCGCCGCTAAAGCTTCCACTTTGCGACATGATATCTCTTTTGATTCCTTGAGCATCTTTAACAACATAACTACTTGCTATATCAGCCAACGAAAGCGGATCTTCGAAAAATTGCCAATTTCCATCAAAAACTCTGGCTTTATTTTGTGCTGCATCTTCATAGTCAACATTCTGACTCTGGCCAAATGCTTTAATTTCTTTACGTACAGCTTCCCAATCTTTAAAATTAACCAGTTGCGGCTTTCTCGTTGCCCACACTGCGTTATCTGCTTTCATTCCATTAACTAAAAAATTATGCCACGTAATGTCTGCAGCTAAATAAGGTTTAACATATTCCATAATACTCGACTGCTTTAACTCTTGCAAAAATTGCTTCTTAAACACAAACAAATACGGTGTTTTCAATCCTCCATACTGTAAACAAGCATTATAAATCAAAAACTGAGCATAGACCTCATGAGGCAAAAATGAAAACAATGAATTTTCACTGCTTTTCGAAAATTCAGGCTTATTTCTAAAATGCTGAGCCTGAGTTAATGCATCCACCATCAGTCCTGACCGATTCATGTTATCAACATGCTGTAGTGAAAAACCTTTTGTAATAGGAATTTCATTTAATAATCGCCGTGTTACAGATTTAATTATGGAATAATCCTTAGCATAGTCAGCAATAGCCTGACGTGTTTGAGGCAATATTTTTGATCCAGCTTCTGGCAAATCGTAATGAAAATATCCAGGAGATTTTGGTTCAGAAAAATATTTCAAAATGCGATGCACCTGCTCATCAGTGAATTCCATCAAATTATCCGAAGCACTCATAATAATATATCCTAATTCATTTTTTGCTGTAGCATCTGCAGCTAATTCCATATTTAACTGTTTAAGAGATGCAGCAATTCGTTGGTGGGCAGCAACACCTTGTAGCATGATCTTGCCTTTTGTTCCTGCAGCCAACCCAATTAACGAACTTCTAACGCCCATACCGCTATCTAATATTATGGAATCTGTGGAAGTTTTAAATATATAACCGTGATTACTTAATACTCGCAGCACAGGTGCAAACGAACCATACGGAGTATGTATACGTGTTTCAGTCTTATCATTTCCTAAGTCTTTTCGTCCGATATCTGCTTTATCTACTAAAGGTATTGTGCGTACATGCTTTGCATAAGCTAGCATTGTTTCATCATCAAAAGAGGTTGGCAGCCCTGCATTTGGGTTAGTTTCCTTGTCCCAAAATGGAGGTTGATAAGCTGCAGCCGCTTGTTTCAAAGCAGTTGCTCTAGACAGCCGTTCATTCTTTTCATTGCCTATACTATCTACGACTTTTATTTTTTCAGGTTCTATCATTGAAAAATCATTGTCCACAATAAAATCGCGCCTAAACTGCATGTCATTGCAAGTATAAAGAATAACACGCTCCAACTCACGAAGCAGAAACTCTTGTTCAATCTTACTAAAATTAAGTCCTGAATTCTCAATCAAATCTGGAATACGATTGACGAATTCCAAATTTTTAATTTTTGAATAAACCAACGTAGTATCAAAGGAAATTAATCCAACATCAAATCGCAAATATTTCCAAAACTTAATTGCTTTTTCTGTCTCAAGACTGGGAATCAACGTTTCTACTGAAATTGTGCCCTTAATTTTATCATTTTGCATTTCGGAAAAAAACAATTCCGTTAATTCGTTGAAATAGGATAAGATTTGCCGTTTATCTATTTGCAACAAATACAAATCCAGCAAATCATTCAGTTCTTTATAATCATTTCGATGCTGAATTTGTGTTTTTGCGTATTCTGGTTTTATCTTAGCTAAGCTATCAATGAATTCACCCGGATCTGTAACCATCAATTGCAAGGTTCCAGTTTCTGGGTTTTTAAGATATCCCATATCACGCATAATATTGGTATCCAAATCAACTAATCCTCGTTTCCATAGTGATCTTAATATATTCATAGCTCGATCAATTTTTGCTTTAATAGCCTCATTTCCGCCAGAATATCTTCCAGTTACATCTAGGTTTTGCTGTAATAAGCTTTCTAAATCTTCTTTAAATGATTGATGAATTTTTTCAGTTTGAATGGCTCGATCTTCAGCAGTAACAGTATAATTCGTTCCATTAAATGAAAAGGAAAAAGGCTCGACAATAAATCGATAGGGAACAATCAGATCTTTGCCAACTTTTTTAGCAATATGATAGCCAACAGATCGATAATCCTTGTTTTCAATGATCGAAAACATTTTCATAACAAATATATTAAATTCTTTCCAATCTCGTAAAGATGCAATCCGCTTCCCAGCTCCAGACATCAACAATTTTTGCATGAATGTTGAAGAAATCAGCTTTCCAGATTGATCATCCACAGTAACACCTTTTCGTGTTGTATTCAATAAACTATTCATGAGTCCATAAAAATCTGGATCAAACCGCTCATGTGGAATTTTGAGGATTTTCCCATTAATTTCAAACACAATATTTTCAGCTCCGCCATTAATTAATGTGGCTTCTTGTGCTGCTCGTGGCAATGATGTAATGATTTCATCATTCATACGCGAACGAATAACTAAAACATCATCCAATACTCCGCTAATCATAAAGCTAGACATATCAAAACGTTGATCTAGCGTGTTGTCACTAAAATCAATAGGTTCTTCTATAATAGGAAAACCTAAGTTTGCTGCTGTTTGAAGTAACTCTACATCAAAACCTAATCCATTACATACTAAGGGCTCGTTAGTAATTTTTTTCCAAGCATTTGCACCAAAAAGTTTGAACCCACCTTGCGTATCCGAAATCGGATATAACAAAGGAAACAGCCACTTAATAATAATATTTAATCCAAAACTACGAATTAAAAAATCTACGGATTTATTAACAACTTCGCTTTCCTCCATTCTCCTAGAGCCAATCACAATTGCGTGATCTTTTCCTGCATCTAATCCTTTTGCCAACAAATGAACTAATTCCAAAATATCAATTTTAGGAGAAAAATCTACAAAACCTACATAATCGGACTCTGTTGCAATAAGATTTAAACCCGTCCGAATTGCAGCACCTTTTCCTAAGGGGCCAGCTTCAGATAATGCATGAAAAACGATCTCAACAGGTGCAGCAAATAATTTGGATCTTTCTTTTAATTCTCGGAGCGAACTTTGAACATATTTATCAATGTTTGAATTTCGAACTGGACGCGAATCTACCATTACAACTTTCCAGCTAATATTTTCCAAAACACCTACTTTTTCCAATAATCGAACAAATTTTCCCTTTAAATTATCATCTACCCATTGCGGAGTTGTAGCATCCATATCAATTTGCATGACAATAGATACCGTTATTTTAATGTTTTTAGCATTAAATACCTTTAACGCTTCGAATCCAGAATCAATTCGTATTTTTCGTTTTGCTTCATTAAGGACTAGCCCTTCTGCTATGTGCGCTTTTCTAAAATCATATAAATTTCTACTTGAAATATGCCCTGCTGCGCCATTTACCCATTGATCCCAGAGCATAGATGAATTGATTGGAATATTTTCATTTTTAGAAAATTGATACAATGACTCAAAACTAATACTCGATAAAACTTGTGCAAATGAATGACGCCCTAATAATATAGGAATAATAACTGCAAGATATCGTGGATTCTTATGAAAAAGCTCAAGGATATCTACTAATTGAGGAAACTCCTTAAATACAAAACCTAAAAGATGACTATTTTTTGCATAAAAGACAATTTCCTGCGCACTTTCAAATAGCTTATTAAAATCATCTTCAGAAATACGTCCTGTAGCAAGAAACAAAATAATTTTTTTAAAATCCTCAATAAACTGTTTAACTTCTTTAGGTGTAATCCATTGCAAAATTCGATCCATATTTTGAACAATAAAATCCCATGCTGGATTCGATGCTAGCGTGATTAATGAATGAAATTGTTGTGTATTGCTAATGCTCTGTGTTAATTTTTCAAATATCATTGCTTGGTGAATATTTTTAACAGTTTCGATTTGCATTTTATCCATATGTATTTGCAATTCGGAAGCATATGGATCAAATGATGTTGCAGATGATTTCCCTATATTAATCAAGTCACACGTCATGCCAATAGCAGTAATCAATCTGGAAGAATCTTCGTGCTCTTTTATCCAGCGACTATGGGCTAGGGAATCAAAAGTAATTACATCGCTGTCAGTAACATCATAAAACGATTTATAAATTCGTAGTAAACCTTGAAACATTCGCTTGGTTTGGTTTGCAGATTTTGATTCGATTGTTGAATCTCTCCAAACCATGCCAACTTCTTTAATCAATTTCCCTTGCATATCCGCGCATTTTAATAATTCCGCATCAAAACTCATGCCCAACTCACGAAACCCAGATTGAATCTCACGAATAGTTTCAGTTGTAAAAGCTTTAAACCCAGATTGTGTATCATTAATCTGAAGATTAAGCAAACTACGAACCAGGACATTATACCCTTCTGAAATCATTTTTCTAACAGATGTTTTCCCAATAACATGCGCACCGCCAACCCGACGTGATCCAATTACAATATCAGCTTCAGCTACAATAATGGGACTCATTAATAAGCCAGAATGCCCAATGTTTGTAGAAATGTCACTATCTGTAACAATAATTACTTTGGGGAGCGGTTGATTATAGGCTTTTCCCTTGACACTTTGCGCAAGATAACGAAGCCCAACTTGCACAGCGCCGCCTTTATAGCTGTATTTAGAAGCAAATTCTTCAGCTGCCATATTCGCAATCTTGGGATCCTTATACAAATTCCGTTCTTCATTGAGTTGATCATGAGTTAATAACTGTATACGTTGCCTTATTTCAATAGAATTAAAAAAAGAATCGGTTTCTATTAGATCGTGTATCATATCTGTTGTACGTTTGTTCGTTTTTCCACGATACAGCACAGCTTCATCTTCAACAAAAGTTAATGTCCAATCCAGTTTCTCACACCCATCAAATAAAAACATTAATTGTCTAACTTTATTCAATAAAAAATCTTCTCCAGTATAAATTTCTGATAGTTTACGCAATCGATTTTGTTCACCACAACACGGGACTAAAAACGCTATCCTGTATTTTTCAATCCCTGGTACTAAATACTGATTGATGCCTAACACAAGAATACGTGAAATACACAAATCCAAAACTACTCGACCTTGAATATTAAAATCATGACGATAATTCTTGATTGTTTGAAATAAAAAATCATATTTTTCACGATTGCTTCGCAATAATTTCAGAATGATAGATTCGATTTTGTTTTTATCTTGACTACATAAAAGTGCTTGCCACTCAATGGGCTCTAATTGCTTTTTTAAACTTGTTAAAATACTGGTTGCAGCATCTAAATATGTTTTTTGCTGATCCTCAGCATAAATATTTTTAAGAACAGTCTGATATCGTATTTCTTCTAATTCATTTCTAATTAGCATTTCATTCAACGATTGCGCTGTTTTTTCGTCTTCAGAAAGTTCCCGAACATAATCTGTAGGTTTTAACTGTTGCAGCGTTAAATAAGTAGCGTATTTTTTTGCCAACCGTAATAACTGAGATACATCCTCATTAAAAACAGGAATCATTAAGGATATCGCATGATAAAAACGCGTAAAGTTGTATTTTCGTGAAGAAAACAAATCAGAAAACATCTTCTTAATTTTTTCAAGTACTGTAGATGTACGTTCAACAGAGTTTCGTGAAGCATCTGCCACAATTTTAGTATAGGTCATTTAAAAAAATCCTCAGTTATTTTTCAGGTTAGTTCTTAACTAAATGCCTAAAGAATCGTCTAATTTATTCACTCAACAGTGCAGTTACAGCAGCCAATGTTGCTTGCCAATTAATTGCAACTTCATTTGTTGCATACGAACCTTGTTGATCCGAAAAAAACTTCATGGGTGCGTCACCTGTCTTTGCTTCTGCCAACAAATCACCTTTAAATTCCGTATTATTTGGCCCCCCGATTAATAAGCCTTTTGGCAAGGGATATTTCCCAGAAGCATGGGGTCGAAAATGAGGATGCTGAACTGAGTTACTCCCAAATCCAGTAACATACGAAATCCCATTAGGATTCATGCCTAGCAAATAATTCATCATTTTTGCTGCGCCTTTTTTATATTCGGCATTTCCTGTTAATTTATATACATATGCTAATTGCAAAGCAGTCGTTGCAATTACGCTGTTCGAACCCCAAGCAAAGGTGTTACCTGCGCCTGCAAAGGCAATTTGATACGGATTTTCACGTTGCTGATCCAAGAGTTTGTTCGCATAAGTTGTGACATGCGTTATCACTTGTTGCTTAATTTCTGAATCAGCTGTAGCTGATTGAAGATATGAAAAAATTGCCATAAAATTAACATTAGACCAGTCTGGCGTTTTGTCACCTAAGCGATCTGTTAACACGCTTTTTAAAATATTTTGCTTAATATAGCTATGAAATTTATCATCATTGGTTGCCCTAAATAGTTCAACTGCTGCCCATAAGCGTTCATCACGATCTATACTGTCGCCATAAAGCCCCCCATATGATTGACCATTATACATTTCAGGGATCATCATTAAGGATGGATGTTCTGTCAAAAATGCCCATGCTTTTTTAGCTGCAGTCAAATACTTAAAGGCCATGCTTCGGTCTTCGGACACTTTGGAGTCTCTAAAATGTAACCATCCTTTTGCCATAACTGCAGCAAAATCAGCAGTTGCAGTTGTTGTAACAGGCATCACTGTTTTAACTTGAGTATCCTCTTCTGGTGCAACATTTTCTTGCAACCAGTCTGCAGCTGCGACTTTGTGATGAACGCCTCCATTAGGCTCTTGCAGCATTAACAAAAAATCTAATTCCTGTCGCGCATAGGACAACACATCGGGTCTGTCAGCTTGTTTTCTAGGTACGTCCTTGCCTACATCCATAGTCCAACCATTAGTAAGATAATCGCGCGTTAACAACATTAATCCAACACTATAAGCGCCAGTTACTGCATATTTCCCATAATCTCCAGCATCATGCCAGCCACCCCGTACATCTCGCGTTTCTGACGATC